>NZ_JBLWNV010000005.1:0-327695 GCF_048452805.1 Pantoea sp. K16
ACGACCTTGCCAAGGTCGGGGTCGCGAGTTCGAGTCTCGTTTCCCGCTCCAGATTTAACATCACCCTCATTTCAGTCCGTTAGCCGACTGTTTTACGTCGCGTGATTTTGATTGTTTCATGAAGGTTATCCACAGCACTGCACCCCATCATCTGCGCCTGTTACGGCGATCTGTAAATGGCTTTTGAACAGAGTTATCCACAACCTTGCAGGTTAACCGAAGCGATAGCCTCATTATTAAATAAACACAACTTTTATATAAGTTGTTGATATTTATCATTATGAAAATATTTCAATTTGTTATTTAACAGCAAAATCAGCGTTGTTGCAGTTGAATGACAACAGCTTTTTATTTTTATTCACAGCATGTGGAAAACGATAATTCGCGATCAAGCTGTTCAATCACGCATCACGCGGTAAACCCTTCTCTACTGCACGAACCAGGCGCTTCTGCTGGGCAGGTTGCACTTCAACCACGAGTTGCTCGCGTTTCTGCTGCTGCTGCGTGATTGCCCACAGAATATGTTCATCCAGCAGGTCACTTTCACCGAGTCGTTGTTCCAGTACCTGAACGATTTCGGGCGACCAGGGCGCGTTACCCAGCGCCACTGCAATATTACGTAGCCAGCGTAAATGACCAATGCGGCGAATCGCTGAGCCTTCAGTGATGCGTAAAAACTTCGCTTCATCCCATTGAAACAGATCGATCAGCTCAGGGGCGTGTAGCGCCGCTCGCGGTGAAAAATCGCTTTCGTCACTGAGTTGTCCATAGCGATTCCACGGACAGATCAGCTGGCAGTCATCACAGCCATATATCCGGTTGCCCATCAGCGGGCGAAACTCTTCCGGGATCGCGCCTTCCAGCTCAATGGTGAGATAGGAAATACAGCGCCTGGCATCCACGACGTAGGGCTCAACGATCGCGCTGGTAGGGCAGATGGTCATGCAGGCGACACAGCGGCCACACTGCTCCTGCTGCGGTGTATCTATCGGCAGCGGAATATCGATCAGCAGTTCGCCGAGGAAAAACCATGAGCCTGCTTCCCGATTCAGTATCAGCGAATGTTTGCCGGTCCAGCCGAGTCCCGCTTTGGCTGCCAGCGGCCGCTCAAGCAGCGGGGCCGAATCCACAAACGGGCGAAAATTAAGCTCGCCACAATGCTGCTGGATCATTTCTCCGAGCTTTTTCAGTCGATTGCGCAATACTTTGTGGTAATCACGACCTAATGCATAACGGCTGACATAGCCCAGTTGGGGATTTTTCAACGTGCTGGCAAAGGCGGCTTTGGCCGGAAGGTAGTTCATGCGAACGCTGATAACGCGCAGCGTGCCGGGCAGCAGTTCATGAGGACGCGCCCGCATCATGCCGTGTCGCGCCATCCACTCCATCTCGCCATGATACTGCTTATCCAGCCACGCCTGCAGGCGCGGCTCTTCCGCACTGAGATCGGTATCGGTGATGCCGACCTGCTGAAAGCCGAGATCCAATCCCCACTGTTTAATCTGTTGTGCGAATTGATGAAGATCGAGAGGGTATGACATGAGTAACCAGGATTCGAAGAAAAACAGCCGCAGTTTACCATATTCTGTCTGGCCTGCGCAGGCTGTGGCCCAGCTTGAGCAACAGGGGGCCGATGCGCTCGGCATTACGCTGTATGAGCTGATGCTGCGTGCCGGACAGGCCGCTTACGAGCATCTGACTGCGCACTGGCCAGAGGCCAGCCACTGGCTGATTCTGTGTGGTCACGGCAATAACGGTGGCGATGGTTATGTGCTGGCGCGACTGGGACAGGCGGCGGGCAAAACCGTTACGCTGCTGGCGTGCGAAAGTAAAAAAGCGTTGCCTGAAGAGGCGCAGCGTGCACGTGACGCGTGGCTGGATGCGGGCGGTGAAATTCATGCGGCCGATGCGGTCTGGCCAGAGCAGATCGATGTGATTGTGGATGCGCTGCTGGGAACCGGCAGTCATCGTGCGCCCGAAGAACCCTATGCCACGCTGATCCAGCAGGCGAACGCTCATGCGGCGCCGAAACTTGCCATTGATATGCCTTCCGGCTTATCAGCCCGCAATGGCACCGCGCCCGGTGAGGTAATTAATGCCAGCCATACGCTGAGTGTAGTCGCATTGAAACCGGGCCAGATTACTGGCAAAGCGCGAGATTACATTGGAGAGCTTTACTATGCGGATCTCGGCCTGGCCGCTTTTCTGGCGGGCGAAGTAGCTCCCATCGCGCGTTATGATGCCAGCGCATTAACCCGCTGGCTCAAGCCGCGCAAACCAACCTCGCACAAGGGCAGTCATGGCCGGCTGCTGGTAGTGGGGGGCGATGCCGGTACCGCTGGCGCGGTGCGGATGACGGCAGAAGCGGCGTTGCGCAGCGGTAGTGGGTTAGTGCGAGTACTTACTCACAAAGATAATATTATTCCGATCCTGACCGCCCGGCCCGAAATTATGGTCGATGAACTGACCGATGAGCGCCTGACGGAGGCGCTGGAGTGGGCCGATGTCATTGCGATAGGGCCCGGTCTGGGTCAGCGCGACTGGGGAAAGCGGGCGCTGAAGCAGGTCGCGAGTAGTGAAAAGCCGATGCTTTGGGACGCGGATGCACTTAACCTGCTGGCAATCAGTGCGGAGAAACGTCAGAATCGCATTATTACGCCGCATCCTGGAGAAGCGGCGCGTTTGCTGAATACCGAGACCAGTGAAATTGAGAGTGACCGCTTACATGCAGCGCAGACATTGGCGCAGCGTTATGGTGGTGTAGTGGTACTGAAAGGTGCCGGTACGCTGATTGCCAGCGAGCAAGGTGAAATGGCCTTTGCTGACGTGGGCAATGCCGGTATGGCCTCCGGCGGTATGGGCGATCTCCTGAGTGGAATCATCGCCTCGCTGGTGGGCCAGAAACTGACGCTGTTTGATGCGGCCTGCGCCGGCTGCGTTGCACATGGTGCCGCGGCCGATGCGGTCGCTGCGGAACGTGGTACGCGCGGTATGCTGGCAACTGATTTACTGGATCTGCTGTGGCAGTTTGTTAATCCTGAGATGAATAAAGAAGCATGAAGACCTGTGTTATCTCTTTGCCCGATGAGGCGGCTACGCTCAGTTTGGGCGCTCAGCTGGCGCGCGCCTGTGGCAGCGCGGCAGTGATTTATCTCTATGGCGATCTGGGGGCGGGTAAAACCACCTTCAGCCGCGGCTTTCTGCAGGCGCTGGGCCATCAGGGCAACGTCAAAAGCCCTACTTACACGCTGGTTGAGCCTTACACGCTGGACGACCGCACACTTTATCACTTCGACCTCTATCGTCTTGCCGATCCTGAAGAGCTTGAATTCATGGGCATCCGCGACTATTTCAGCGGCGATGCTATCTGCCTGGTTGAATGGCCGCAGCAGGGCGCCGGTTTTCTGCCGCCGCCCGATCTCATGCTAACGCTGCGTTACGTGGGCGAGGCGCGTGAAGCGGAACTGACGGCACAATCCTCGTCGGGCCAGCAATGGCTTGAACAATTTGGTCAGGGCAGGGATCAGGCATGATGTCACGGATGAAAATAGCGCTGGTGACACTGTTGCTGCTGGTCTGTACACCCCTGTTTGCCGCCACCCTGTCGGATATCAAAGTCGCTAATGGCGACAGCCTGGCAACCATCACCCTGAACTTTGCCGGACAGCCTGTCTATGGCTTCTTCCCGCTGCGCAATCCTGACCGTGTGGTGCTTGATGTGCGCCAGAGCGGCGTGGTTCAGGGGCTGCCGTTAAATTTCAGCGGCGAAAACATCGTAAAGCGAATTCGCACCAGCACCCCGAAAGATAAACAGAGCGTGCGGCTGGTGTTTGAGCTGACGCAGGCGGGTAAAACCCGGGCGGTCACCCAGCGCAATGGCAACAGCTACAGCGTGGTCTTCACCATTACCGGTAAGCCACCTGCTGTTACGCGCAGTGTGCCTGCGCCGGTAACGGCCCCGGCGCGCGTGCCCACCCAGAGTGCCGCAGCGGCTAACCCCTTTAATTCGAATCCGGTGACGTCCGTGACCAGCACAGCCAGCACCGTGAGTCCTGGCCGGGCCGTCAGCCAGAATGATACCGTGATTGTGGCGATTGATGCCGGACATGGCGGTCAGGATCCCGGCGCTATCGGGCAGCGCGGACTGAAAGAGAAGAACGTCACGATCGCAATTGCACGTAAACTGCGGGTGTTGCTGAATAACGATCCGATGTTCAAAGGCGTCCTGACGCGTGATGGCGACTATTTTATCTCGGTTATGGGCCGCTCCGACGTGGCGCGTAAAGCCAACGCCAACGTGCTGGTTTCAATTCATGCTGACGCCGCGCCGAGCCATGCGGCGACCGGTGCATCGGTCTGGGTATTATCAAACCGCCGGGCCAATAACGAGATGGCTAACTGGCTGGAGCAGAAAGAGAAACAGTCTGAGCTGCTGGGCGGCGCAGGTGACCTGCTGGCTAACAGTCAGGCCGACCCCTACCTCAGCCAGGCGGTACTTGACCTGCAATTCGGTCACTCGCAGCGTGTCGGTTATGACATCGCCCAGAAAGTGTTACAGCAGATGCGCAGCGTGACGTCGCTGCATAAACGTCTGCCTGAGCATGCCAGTCTTGGCGTGCTGCGTTCACCCGATATTCCTTCTTTGCTGGTGGAAACCGGCTTTATCAGTAATTCCTCGGAGGAGCGACTGCTTGGCAGTAGCGCACACCAGGATAAGATTGCGCAGTCGATCTATAAAGGTCTGCGCACTTATTTCCTGGCGCACCCGCTGCAATCCATCCCAAAGGAGGAAAACCGGCCGCTGGGCTCGTCGCCAGCGGTTAACGTCGCCAGCAACCCGGCGACCGGGGTGACGCAATATACCGGCGTAACTCAGCGCCATACGGTAACGCGCGGTGAGACACTTTCCGGGATTGCCGCGAAGTATGGCGTCAGCATGGCGACCCTGCGTGAGATGAACACCCTGAAGCGGGATGTGGTATGGGTCGGACAGCGGTTGAAAGTGCCGGCCAGTGCGGCCGCCAGCCGCACCACGCGCGCCACGCCACGCGGCGTTGTGCGTCATAAAGTGGTTGTGGGGGATTCACTGACCGGCATTGCCGCACATTATGGCGTCAGCCCGAAAGCGATAATGCAGACCAATAATCTGAAATCGACCAACGTCATGTTGGGGCAGAACCTGAAAATCCCTGCATCCTGATTGTTTGCCCGGCCGCTGCGCCGGGCGGCCAGCTAAAAGGAAAACCATGCCGATACAAATTTTACCGCCCCAACTGGCAAACCAGATTGCGGCGGGTGAAGTGGTTGAACGTCCTGCATCGGTTGTAAAAGAGCTGGTGGAGAACAGCCTGGATGCTGGTGCAACGCGCATTGACGTTGATATTGAAAAGGGGGGCGCAAAGCTTATCCGCATTCGTGACAACGGCTGCGGCATCGTGAAAAGCGAGCTGTCGATGGCGCTGGCCCGACACGCCACCAGTAAAATCGCCTCACTGGATGATCTGGAAGCGATCATGAGCCTGGGTTTTCGCGGTGAAGCGCTCGCCAGTATCAGTTCTGTCTCCCGCCTGACCTTAACCTCACGTACCGCCGATCAAACCGAAGCCTGGCAGGCCTATGCGGAAGGGCGTGATATGACGGTAACGGTTAAACCGGCTGCGCATCCGTGTGGGACCACGCTCGAAGTGCTGGATCTGTTTTATAACACCCCGGCGCGCCGCAAATTTATGCGCACAGAGAAAACCGAGTTCGGTCATATCGACGAAGTGATCCGTCGTATTGCACTGGCGCGTTTTGATGTCGCGCTTTCACTGAGCCACAACGGCAAAATGATGCGTCAGTATCGGGCGGTCAGCGAGGAGAGCCAGCGCGAACGGCGACTGGCAGCTATCTGCGGCACCACGTTTATTCAGCATGCGCTGCGAATTGACTGGCAGCATGATGATCTCTCGCTGCGCGGCTGGGTCGCCGATCCCGCCGGTTCGCGCCAGGTCACCGAGTTACAATATTGCTACGTCAATGGCCGGATGATGCGCGACAAGCTGATTAATCACGCTATTCGCCAGGCTTTCCAGACCCAGCTCCAGGATGACCAGCAGCCCGCTTACGTGCTCTATCTGGAGATCGATCCGCATCAGGTGGATGTCAACGTTCACCCGGCCAAGCATGAAGTGCGTTTTCATCAGTCACGCCTGGTGCATGATTTTATTTATCAGGGCGTGGTCAGCGCGTTACAGGCGATAGCGTCACCCATTTTGCCTGCGCTGCAGGCAGAAGAAGCCGCACCGCGCTGGCAGCCGGAAAACCGTCAGGCGGCGGGGGGGAATCATTTTGCGCAGCCTTCAGCGCCCGCCAGCGAGAATCAATCTTCAGCCTCCACGCGGCAAACACCGCCCGCAGCGGCGCCGGCCTGGCAAAACAAAGAGAACGTGTATCGTCAGCGTGAAGGCGCGGTTTATCAGCAGTTGCTGAAAACGCCTGTCAGTGCCACGCCGCCGCCAAAAACCCGTGAACCGGCACCGCGTCCGGCCGAAAAACCCTCGCCGCTGGCCGCGCATGCCCAGAGTTTTGGTCGGGTACTGACCGTGTTGCAAAACCACTATGCGCTGCTGGAGCAGGATCAGAAGTTAATGCTGATGGCGCTGCCGGTCGCGGCGCGCTGGCTGAAACAGGCGCAGCTTGAACCGGGTGAGGAAGGGCTTAAACCGCAACCCCTGCTGATTCCGGTGCGGCTCAAAATCGCCCTGGATGAACGGCAGGCCGCAAAAGAAAAGAGCAGCCTGCTCAATCAGATGGGTATTGATCTTCAGCCCGAAGGTGACCACGTGACCTTACGCGCGGTGCCTTTACCGTTACGAACACAAAATTTACAAATCTTGATTCCTGAGCTGTTAGGCTATCTCGCCCGGCAGCAGGAGATCTCTGCGACGCAACTGGCCCAGTGGCTGGCGCGGCGTCAGGATACAGAGTCCTCCGACTGGAATCACTCACAGGCGATCAACCTGCTGGCAGAGCTTGAACGGCTTTGCCCACAGCTGCTGAAATCGCCGCCTTCAGGCTTATTACAGCCCATAGAGATTGAGAGCGCGATCAACGCGTTGAAGCATGAGTGAATTAAACCAGGCTGGCCGGCCAAAGGCTATTTTTTTGATGGGACCCACGGCTTCTGGCAAGACTGCTTTAGCAATTGAATTGCGTAAGCGGTTACCAGTGGAACTAATCAGCGTAGACTCTGCCTTAATCTATCGTCAGATGGATATTGGTACGGCGAAACCGTCGGCTGAGGAGTTAGCAGTGGCACCCCATCGTCTGCTCGACATTCGCGATCCCGCTGAAGCCTATTCGGCAGCGGAGTTCCGGCGGGATGCTTTAGCAGAAATGGCGGATATCGTTGAAGCCGGACGAATACCGTTGCTTGTTGGTGGAACCATGCTCTACTTCAAGGCGTTACTTGAAGGATTGTCGCCGTTGCCCTCGGCCGATCCCGACGTTCGTCAGCGGATAGAGCAAACGGCGCGTGAAAAAGGCTGGGAAGCTTTACACCGCCAGCTGTGTGAAATCGACCCGGTTGCCGGCAGTCGTATTCATCCGAATGATCCGCAGAGACTTTCGCGAGCACTGGAAGTTTTTTTTATTTCGGGTAAAACTTTAACGGAACTGACAAAAACATCCGGTGAAGCGTTACCCTACGACGTGCAACAGTTTGCCATCGCCCCCGCGAGCCGTGAATTGCTGCACCAGCGCATCGCGTTGCGTTTTGAGCAGATGTTGGCGTCAGGATTTGAAGCGGAGTCTCGGGCCCTTTTTGCACGAGGTGATTTGCATACGGACATGCCTTCCATTCGTTGTGTTGGCTATCGTCAGATGTGGTCTTATTTATCGGGCGAAATCGATTACAGCGAGATGGTTTATCGGGGAATTTGCGCAACCCGGCAGCTTGCTAAGCGACAGATGACCTGGTTACGCGGTTGGGAAAATGTTCACTGGCTTGACAGTGACGAGCCCCGGCTGGCGCGTGATACAGTGTTACAGGTTCTTAGTGCGAAGCATGGGTGATTGTGTACAATTGATGGGTTATCGTGCGCAAATTTTTACGCAGTTTTTTCAGAACCATAGGTTCTACTTGCAACAAACAACAAGCATATAAGGAAAAGATAGAATGGCTAAGGGGCAATCATTACAAGACCCGTTTTTGAACGCACTGCGTCGTGAACGTGTTCCGGTTTCGATTTATCTGGTTAACGGTATTAAGTTGCAGGGTCAGATTGAGTCATTTGATCAGTTCGTCATTTTGTTGAAAAACACGGTGAGTCAGATGGTGTATAAGCACGCCATTTCTACCGTTGTTCCTTCACGCCCGGTTTCTCACCATAGCAATAATACCGGTGGCGGCAGCAACAATTACCATCATGGCGGCAGCAACACAACTGCGCAGCCACAGCCACAACAAGACGGTGATAACGCAGAATAACGCGTCACCGTACAGCCAGGAACGGAGAACAGCGGTTTTCCGTCCTGGTCTTTTATTTAGCGAGGTTATAGCTTGTTTGACCGTTATGAAGCCGGTGAGCAGGCCGTACTGGTACACATCTGGTTCTCCCAAGACAAAGAAGTAGAAGATTTGCAGGAGTTTGAAACCCTGGTCTCTTCTGCTGGCGTTGAGGCGCTGCAAGTGGTTACTGGCAGCCGCAAAGCGCCACACCCCAAGTATTTTGTCGGTGAAGGAAAGGCCGTTGAAATTGCCGATGCGGTAAAAACAACAGGAGCATCGGTCGTATTATTCGATCATGCCCTTACGCCCGCTCAGGAAAGAAACCTCGAGCGCCTGTGCGAATGCCGGGTCATTGATCGCACCGGTTTAATTCTGGATATCTTTGCCCAACGCGCACGTACCCACGAAGGTAAATTGCAGGTTGAGCTGGCACAGCTGCGCCATCTTGCGACACGTCTGGTGCGCGGCTGGACCCACCTTGAACGCCAGAAAGGCGGGATTGGTTTACGTGGCCCGGGTGAAACGCAGTTAGAAACGGACCGCCGACTGCTGCGCGGCCGTATCAGTCAGATTTTGTCTCGTCTTGAGCGAGTTGAAAAACAGCGTGAGCAGGGACGTCAGTCACGCGCCAAAGCGGATGTGCCAACGGTTTCGCTGGTGGGTTACACCAACGCCGGCAAGTCGACCCTCTTTAACGCCATGACCTCCGCCAACGTCTTTGCCGCAGACCAGCTGTTTGCGACGCTCGACCCCACACTGCGTCGTCTGAATGTTGCTGATGTCGGGGACGTGGTACTGGCGGACACGGTAGGCTTTATTCGCCATCTTCCTCACGATTTGGTTGCCGCTTTTAAAGCCACGCTGCAGGAGACTCGTCAGGCGACGCTGTTAATGCACGTGATTGATGGGGCTGACCTTCGCGTCACGGAAAATATCGCCGCCGTCGATGCCGTACTGGAAGAGATTGAAGCGGACGAAATCCCGACGTTACTGGTGATGAATAAAATCGATATGCTCGACGGATTCGAACCACGTATTGATCGTAACGAAGAGAACCTGCCAATCCGCGTCTGGCTTTCCGCCCAGACAGGCGCAGGCATTCCGTTGCTATGGCAGGCGCTGTCTGAGCGTCTGGCGGGTGAAATAGCCCAGCACGCATTACGTCTGCCACCGGAAGCGGGGCGACTTCGCAGCCGTTTCTATCAGCTGCAGGCGATTGAGAAAGAGTGGAATGAAGAAGACGGCAGTGTAGGATTGCAGATTCGTATGCCCATTATTGAGTGGATGCGTTTATGTAAGCAGGAACCGTCGCTGACCAGTTACATTGTTTGATGTTGCCCAAACGCATTTACCTTAAAAATTGAAGATTGTCGCACTTTCTTTGCAGACCCGAATACGCTGGCGTTACCCGAGTATTTTGGATTTCAGCAAGGCGGCAACTGAGTGAAACCCCGGGAGCTTACGCAGGTAAGTGACCGGGGTGAGCGAAGGCAGCCAACACCGCTGCAATCCGAAAGCTGAAGGGTAAAAATCGTAATTACAATAAATGGAGTAGAAACATGGCGTGGAATCAGCCCGGAAATAACGGACAGGACCGCGACCCGTGGGGAAGCAGCAATAATCAAGGCGGCAACTCTGGGGGGAATAAGGGAGGACGGGAATCCGGGCCTCCTGATCTGGATGATATCTTCCGTAAGCTGAGCAAGAAGCTTGGTGGACTGGGCGGTGGCAAACAGAACGACAACGGTCAGCGCGGCTCCGGCAGCGGTGGCAAAATTGTTGGTATCGTGGCTGTTGCTGCTGTAGTCATCTGGGCTGCAAGCGGTTTCTACACCATCAAAGAAGCGGAACGTGGCGTGGTGACGCGCTTCGGTAAATTCAGCCATCTGGTCGAACCCGGCCTGAACTGGAAGCCGACATTCGTTGATCAGGTGCGTGCGGTTAACGTTGAATCGGTGCGCGAACTGGCTGCTTCTGGCGTCATGCTGACTTCGGATGAGAACGTGGTGCGCGTGGAAATGAACGTGCAGTACCGCGTGACCGATCCGGAACGTTATCTTTATGCTGTGACCAGCGCGGACGACAGCCTGCGTCAGGCTACCGACAGCGCACTGCGCGGCGTGATTGGTCGCTCTACCATGGACCGCATCCTGACCGAAGGTCGTACCGTGGTGCGTAGCGATACCCAGCGTGAAATCGACGAGACAATTCGCCCTTATAACATGGGGATCGCGGTGCTGGACGTCAACTTCCAGGCTGCACGTCCGCCGGAAGAGGTGAAGTCTGCATTTGATGACGCGATTGCCGCACGCGAAAACCGCGAGCAGTACGTTCGTGAAGCCGAAGCTTACGCCAACGAAGTTCAGCCTCGTGCTAACGGCCAGGCGCAACGTATTCTGGAAGAGGCACGCGCTTACAAAGAGCGTACCGTGCTGGAAGCGCAGGGTGAGGTGGCGCGTTTCGCCAAGATTCTGCCTGAGTATAAAGCTGCACCCGAAATCACCAAAGAGCGTCTCTATATCGAGACCATGGAGCGTGTGCTGAGCCATACCCGCAAAGTACTGGTTAACGATCGGGGTAATAACCTGATGGTGCTGCCGCTGGATCAACTGATGCGTGGCGGTCAGACTTCATCGGGCCAGAATGGTCAGAAAGGCGCGAATGGTTCTTCGCTGCCTGCGCGCTCCGATAGCAGTGCCAGCCGCAATGACACGTCGTCATACAGTCCGGACAATATCATGGATCAGCGTCGGGCGAATGCTCAGCGCAGCGACAGCCAGCGCGAAGGGAGAGAGTAATCGATGCGTAAGCCAATAGTATTTTTAATCATTGTCGTGCTGGTGGCGCTCTATGCGTCCCTGTTTGTGGTGCAGGAAGGGCAGCGAGGCATTGTTCTGCGCTTCGGTAAAGTCCTGCGCGACGGCGAAAACAAGCCGCAGGTGTTTGAGCCGGGTCTGCATTTCAAGATTCCATTCCTGGAAACGGTTAAAACGCTGGATGCGCGTATCCAGACCATGGATAACCAGGCCGATCGCTTCGTCACCAAAGAGAAGAAAGATCTGATCGTAGACTCCTACATCAAGTGGCGTATCAGCGACTTCAGTCGCTACTACCTGGCCACTGGTGGCGGTGATGTCTCTCAGGCGGAAGTGCTGCTGAAACGTAAGTTCAGTGACCGCTTGCGTTCTGAGATGGGTCGTCTGGATGTGAAAGATATCGTAACGGACTCCCGTGGTCGTCTGACTACCGATGTGCGTGACGCGCTGAATACCGGCTCTGCAGGCAACGATGATGAAATCGCAACCCCTGCGGCTGATGACGCGATTGCCAGTGCAGCGGCCCGTGTCGAGCGTGAAACCAACAGCAGCGAGCCAGCACCGAACCCGAACAGTATGGCGGCGTTAGGTATTCAGGTGGTGGATGTTCGCATTAAGCAGATCAACCTGCCGACCGAAGTGTCTGATGCGATCTTCAACCGTATGCGTGCTGAGCGTGAAGCGGTAGCGCGTAGCCAGCGTTCACAGGGTCAGGAAGAGGCGGAAAAACTGCGCGCCCAGGCCGATTACCAGGTCACCCGTACTCTGGCTGAAGCCCAGCGTGAAGCGCTGATTACACGCGGTGACGGTGATGCGGAAACGGCGCGGTTGTTTGCCGATTCGTTTAGCAAAGATCCTGACTTCTACGCCTTTATTCGTAGCCTGCGTGCCTATGAAAACAGCTTCAATAGCGATCAGGATGTGATGGTGTTAAGCCCGGATAGCGACTTCTTCCGATATATGAAGGCGCCCTCTAACGCGACACGCTAAGAACTGATATAACCTGTGGGCCGACAATGTTGTCGGCCCTTTTTTTTGGGTATCAGAATGAAAACAAGCATCTGGATGGCGCTGGCGCTGGTGTTAGTGCTGGAAGGGTTGGGACCGATGTTTATGCCGCGCGCCTGGCGACGCATGATCCTGACGATGACGCGGTTGCCCGATCGTCTGCTACACCGCTTTGGTGGAGGACTGGTCGTTGCTGGCATGGTGATTTACTGCATGCTCAGCCTGCACGGCAACCTCTGAGGCTGACGTTCAGACCGGCTAAATTGTGCCTTTCAACGCTATTATCCCCAACATATTGTAGTGATCAAAACTCAGGCAAAAAAGCGCGCAATCGTATGCTAAAAGTGCTGAAAACCACGGGATCAGATGGTAGAATCCTTTTTTAAGCAATCGGTGATTTTGAGAAATGGGTAAGAACGTCGTCGTACTGGGCACCCAATGGGGTGACGAAGGTAAAGGTAAGATTGTAGACCTTCTGACTGAGCGCGCGAATTACGTTGTGCGTTATCAAGGCGGCCACAATGCGGGCCACACGCTTGTCATCAACGGTGAAAAAACCGTCCTCCACCTGATCCCTTCTGGCATTCTGCGCGATAACGTCACCAGCATCATTGGTAACGGCGTAGTGCTCTCTCCTGAAGCCTTAATGAAAGAGATGAAAGGCCTGGAAGCGCGCGGGATTCCGGTACGCGAACGTCTGCTGATTTCCGAAGCCTGTCCGCTGATCCTGCAATATCATGTTGCGATGGATATGGCGCGTGAACGTGCTCGTGGCGCCAAAGCGATTGGTACCACGGGTCGTGGCATCGGACCGGCTTACGAAGATAAAGTCGCTCGCCGTGCACTGCGCGTCAGCGACCTGTTTAACAAAGAAACCTTTGCAGCCAAGCTGAAAGAAGTGGTCGATTTCTACAACTTCCAGCTGGTGGAGTACTACAAAGAGCCGGCAGTCGACTTCGATAAAGTGCTGAGTGATGTGATGGAAGTCGCTGACATCCTGACTGGCATGGTAGTTGACGTCTCTGAACTGCTGGACGTCGCGCGTAAGCGTGGCGATCTGATTATGTTTGAAGGGGCGCAGGGTACGCTGCTGGATATCGATCACGGTACCTATCCGTACGTGACCTCATCCAACACCACCGCAGGTGGCGTAGCGACCGGTTCAGGCATTGGCCCGCGTTATGTCGACTACGTGCTGGGTATTGTGAAAGCTTACTCAACCCGCGTTGGCGCAGGCCCGTTCCCGACCGAGCTGTTCGATGAAACCGGCGAATTCCTCTGTGCGCAGGGTAATGAGTTTGGTGCGACCACCGGTCGTCGTCGTCGTACCGGCTGGCTGGATGCGGTAGCGGTTCGCCGCGCGGTCCAGATCAACTCCCTGTCAGGTTTCTGCATGACCAAGCTGGACGTGCTGGATGGCCTGAAAGAGGTGAAGATCTGTGTGGCTTATCGTATGCCTGATGGCCGCGAAGTGACTACCACGCCACTGGCGGCAGAGAACTGGGAAGGCATTGAGCCGATCTACGAAACCCTGCCAGGCTGGAGCGAGACAACGTTTGGCGTCAAGACGCTGGAAGGTTTGCCTCAGGCTGCGCGTGACTACATCAAGCGTGTGGAAGAGGTAACGGGTGTGCCGATTGATATCATCTCAACCGGCCCTGATCGTAGTGAAACAATGATTCTGCGCGACCCGTTCGACGCGTAATCATTCAGGCCGGACGCTGTCCGGCCCTTGTTTTTCCATTCTTTGATGCCACTTAACCTCCCTTCGCTTGTCAAACCTTCTGCTGGCTTAAAAAAGCGCACGGCCAGACAGACTCTGGTTTATCATCGTAGCTAATCGAATGGCGATCCGATTTAATCCTGGCATCAATCACAGGGCGAATAAGGTCATGCCGCGCCTGAAGGTTCACTGAGGTTACTGTGCAGCTCACGAGTTTTACTGATTATGGCTTACGGGCACTGATTTATCTGGCATCGTTGCCGGAAGGTCAGCAGACCAATATTACGGAAGTGACGAACACTTATGGTTTGTCCCGTAATCATATGGTCAAAATTATCAATCAGCTGAGCCGGGCGGGCTATGTCGCCGCAACGCGTGGTAAAAACGGGGGCATTCGTCTGGGTATGCCAGCTCGTCAGATTGTCATTGGCGATGTGGTACGTAAGATGGAACCACTACAATTAGTGGATTGCGCGTCCTGTTCCATCACGCCAGCCTGTCGTCTGAAGCAGGCGTTACATGATGCGGTGCAGCGATTTTTGCAGGAGCTGGATAGCTATACGTTGGCAGATCTGGTCGAAGGAAATACACCACTTTATGAGATCATCTTGTCCAGATCGCCGGTGGAAATAAATATTAAATGACATCGGAGGAACCGCTATGTCAAAAGATCCTTTTCAGGATAGAGAAGCTGAAAAATACGAAAACCCTATTCCGAGCCGTGAATTTATTCTGGCTCTGTTAGAAAAACGTGAAAAACCGGCCAGCCGCGAAGAGCTGGCTGAAGAGATGAATCTGCAGGAAGAAGAACACCTTGAGGCGCTGCGTCGCCGCCTTCGCGCCATGGAGCGTGATGGTCAGCTGGTGTTCACCCGCCGTCAGTGTTATGCCCTGCCAGAACGTCTTGATCTCCTGCGCGGTAAAGTCATTGGCCACCGCGATGGCTACGGCTTCCTGCGGGCAGAAGGTCAGAAAGATGACCTCTACCTTTCCGCAGAACAGATGAAATTCTGTATGCACGGTGACGTGATCCTGGCGCAGCCGCTGGGTGCCGATCGCAAAGGCCGCCGCGAAGCGCGCGTGGTCCGGGTGCAGGAACCCCGCAACAATCAGATCGTTGGCCGTTACTTTACCGATGCCGGTGCTGGCTTCGTGGTACCGGACGACAGTCGCCTGAGTTTTGACATCCTCATCCCACCTGAAGAGACGATGAATGCCCGTATGGGTTCCGTGGTGGTGGTTGAGCTGGTCCAGCGTCCGAACCGTCGCAGCAAAGCGATCGGTAAAATCGCCGAGATTCTGGGCGATGATATGGGCACCAGCCTGGCCGTGGATATGGCGCTGCGTACGCATGAAATCCCGCACACCTGGCCGCCGGAAGTGGAAGCTCAGGTGAGCAAACTGAAAGAAGAAGTCCCGGAAGAGGCCAAAAAAGGCCGCGTCGATCTGCGTAAGCTGCCGCTGGTCACCATCGATGGTGAAGATGCCCGTGACTTTGATGATGCTGTTTACTGTGAGAAGAAGCGCGGTGGCGGATGGCGTCTGTGGGTAGCTATCGCGGATGTCAGCTATTACGTCCGTCCGGGCACCCCACTGGATGACGAAGCGCATCAGCGCGGAACCTCGGTCTACTTCCCGTCGCAGGTTGTGCCGATGCTGCCGGAAGTGCTGTCGAATGGCTTATGTTCGCTTAACCCGCAGGTCGATCGCCTCTGTATGGTGTGCGAGATGACCATCTCGACCAAAGGTAAACTGACCGGCTTCAAGCACTACGAAGCGGTGATGAACTCCCATGCGCGTCTGACCTACAACAAAGTCTGGAACATTCTGCAGGGCGACAAAGAGCTGCGCCAGCAGTATGCGCCACTGGTTAAAGACCTTGAAGAGCTGAACAACCTCTATCATGCGCTGGAAGCCGCTCGTGAAGAGCGCGGCGGTATCTCGTTTGAAACGGAAGAGGCGAAGTTTATCTTCAACGCCGAGCGCCGTATTGAGCGTGTTGAGCGCGTGTCACGTAATGACGCCCATAAGTTGATCGAAGAGTGCATGATCCTGGCGAACATCGCCTCGGCACGCTTCGTTGAGAAAAATCAGGAACCGGCGCTGTTCCGCGATCACGATCGCCCGACCGACGAAAGCATCAAGAGCTTCCGTACCGTGCTCAACGAGCTGGGACTGAGTCTGCCTGGTGGTAATAAACCACAGCCAATCGACTATGCGGCGCTGCTGAAGCAGGTTGCCGATCGTCCTGATGCGGAAATGCTGCAAACCATGCTGCTGCGTTCAATGAAGCAGGCCGTTTACGATCCGGAAAACCGCGGTCACTTTGGTCTGGCGCTCTCGTCGTATGCGCACTTTACCTCGCCAATCCGTCGTTATCCGGATCTGACGCTGCATCGCGCCATCAAATATCTGCTGGCAAAAGAGCAGGACGAAGGTAAAGGCCTGGTACAGCGCGCCATTAAATACCTGATGCCGAGAGATCGCAGCGTCGCCAAAGATATGACGACAGCAACCGGCGGCTATCACTACGACATGCCGCAGATGCTGCAACTGGGCCTGCACTGTTCCCTGACCGAACGCCGCGCCGATGAAGCGACCCGTGACGTCGCGGACTGGCTCAAGTGTGACTTCATGCAGGATCAGGTTGGCAACGTCTTCAACGGCGTCATTTCCAGCGTGACCGGATTTGGCTTCTTTGTACGCTTAAGCGATCTGTTCATTGATGGTCTGGTCCACGTTTCGACGCTCGACAACGATTACTACCGTTTTGACCCGGTAGGTCAGCGTCTGATCGGTGAATCGGGCGGTCGCACCTATCGTCTGGGTGACACGGTTGAAGTGCGTGTTGAAGCCGTCCATATGGATGAGCGTAAAATCGACTTTGCCCTGATCTCCAGCCAGCGTCAGGTACGTGGTGAAGGCAAAACCGCACGCGACCGGGCGAAGCGTGACGACAAAGCGCCAGCGAAACGCCGTCGTGATGCGAGCAAGAAGTCCAACTTCGAGCCGGACGCCGCTTTCCGGGGCGACAAGAGTAAGCCCGCCGCTGCAAATACCGAGAATAAAAGTAAAAACGTCTCGGAAAAAACCCGTAAAATCGCCGCCGCCACCCGGGCGAAGCGCGCCAGAAAAAAGGCGCAGCCTGACTGATGCGCGCACCCGCCCTTTCTCACTGAGAAAGGGCGGTCATTCATTCATTTCCAAACACTGAGCAGATCGATGAGCGAAATTATTTTTGGTATCCATGCCGTGCAGGCGCTGCTGGAACGTGATCCACAACGTTTCCAGGAAGTCTTTATCCTCAAAGGCCGCGACGATCGTCGCCTGCAACCCGTGGTCGCCGCGCTGGAAGCTCAGGGGGTCGTGATTCAGCTGGCCGAGCGCAAGTGGCTCGACAGCCAGGTTGAAGGCGGTGTGCATCAGGGTATTGTGGCGCGGGTAAAACCGGGTCGTCAGTATCAGGAAGGCGACCTGCCGGATCTGCTGCAGAGCCTGGAGAAACCCTTCCTGCTGGTGCTGGACGGGGTCACCGATCCGCACAATCTGGGTGCCTGCCTGCGCAGTGCCGATGCGGCCGGTGTGCACGCGATTATCGTGCCGAAAGATCGCTCTGCGCCCCTGAATGCAACGGCCAAAAAAGTGGCCAGCGGCGCGGCAGAAAATGTGCCGTTGATCCGCGTCACCAACCTGGCACGTACCCTGCGTCTGCTGCAGGAGTACAACATCTGGGTTGTCGGTACCGCAGGTGAAGCTGACCATACCGTCTTCCAGAGCAAAATGACCGGTCCGATGGCGCTGGTGATGGGCGCGGAAGGGGAAGGCATGCGTCGTCTGACCCGTGAGCATTGCGATGAGCTGATCAGCATTCCGATGGCCGGCAGCGTCTCTTCGCTGAATGTCTCGGTTGCTACGGGTGTATGCCTGTTTGAAGCGGTGCGTCAGCGCAACGCCTGATCCCCGATGTGATCCTCGCCACAAATTAGTTTCTGTACCAGGCATAACTGCGCGTCATTCGTATATACCCAAAGGATTTCGGGTTGCATTGAGGCGGCAAGAGAACGAATCCCGATGAGCTTACATGAGTAAGTGATTCGGGTGAGTGAACGCAGCCAACAAAAATGCAGCTTGAAAGGCGACGGGTATACTTACTGAGTGACATCCGCGAGGAGTGGTTATGACCTGGACAACACACACCGTTTTTAATCAGCCCCATCCTCTGAGCAACAGCAACCTGTTCCTGTCTGATACGCCACTCGGCGAGGCACTGTCACGCGAAGGCGCCGGATGGGATCGGGAGTGGCTGGCTTCGGTAGGCCGACAGCTGGGCAGCGCCGAGTCGCTGGAGCTGGGCCGGCTTGCCAACGCGGAGCCACCTGAACTGCTGCGCTACGACGGCCGTGGCGTACGGATGGATGAAGTCCGTTTTCACCCCGCCTGGCACCTGCTGATGCAGGGTGTCTGCGCCAGCCGCCTGCACAATCTCAGCTGGCATCCCACAGTACGTGAACAGGCCAGCGTGGCGCGCGCTGCGCGCTTTATTCTGCACGCGCAGGTTGAAGCGGGCACGCTTTGCCCGGTGACCATGACGCACGCGGCCATTCCATTGCTGCAGACTTATCTGCCCGCCGCGTTTGAAGGCTGGCTCGATCCGCTGCTCAGCGATCGTTACGACACCCATGCGCAGCCCGGCGACCAGAAACGGGGTCTGCTGATCGGTATGGGCATGACGGAAAAACAGGGCGGCAGCGATCTGCTCACCAGCACCACCCGGGCCGAGCCGCTGGCGGCGCGCGGCCCGGGTGAAGCCTACCGGCTGACCGGCCACAAATGGTTCTTCTCGGTGCCGCAGAGCGATGCACATCTGGTGCTGGCGCAGACGCCCGCCGGATTAAGCTGCTTCTTCCTGCCGCGCCTGTTGCCTGACGGGTCACGCAACGCCATCCAGCTTGAGCAGCTTAAAGATAAGCTGGGTAATCGCTCAAATGCCAGTTGTGAGGTGGAGTTTCGCGATGCGACCGGCTGGCTGCTGGGAGAAGAGGGCGAAGGCGTGCGGCTCATCCTTAAAATGGGCGGTATGACGCGCTTCGACTGCGCACTCGGCAGTCATGGTCAGATGCGGCGTGCATTCTCGGTGGCACTCTGGCATGCACATCAGCGCCAGGTGATGGGGAAAAACCTGGTGGATCAACCGCTGATGCGTCAGGTTCTGGCACAGCAGGCGCTGCAGCTGGAGGGACAAACCGCGCTGCTGATGCGGCTGGCGCGCGCCTGGTCACAACCGGCAAAACCGCATGAGGTCACGTTTGCCCGCTTATTCACTCCGGCTGCAAAATATCAGATCTGCAAAGCGGGTGCCCCGTTCGTCGCGGAGTCGATGGAAGTGCTGGGGGGCATCGGCTACTGCGAAGCGAGCGAGCTGCCGCGCCTCTATCGTGACATACCGGTCAACAGCATCTGGGAAGGGTCGGGCAACGTGATGTGTCTTGACGTACTGCGCGTGCTCACCCGTCAGGCAGAGGTTTCGGAGATGCTGAGTCAGGAATTTGAAGCGGTGAAAGGGAGTAATCGTCATTTCGATGCGCGCTGGCGTCAGTTACGGCTGCGAATGAGCAAAGTCCCCGAAGAGCAGGCGCGCGAGGTGACCCGCACGCTGCTGCAGCTTGCGACCGGCGCTCAGCTACTGAAATATGGCGAACCGCCGCTGGCGGATGCATGGTGCCAGCAGTGGCTCGATCGGCGTGGCTCCCGCCCGCTTGAGACAGCAATCACAGACCGTTTACTGGCCCGTGGCTGTGGCAGGTGATGCGCCGTAAAGAATCGCGCTGGCGTACCAGAGACCGGGCATTACCGTTTCACTCAGCGCCACGATCTGATAGTAAGCCGCACCGGCCTGGTTAGCCCGGGTGGCCACGGCCCGCCCGGCATCATCCGGTGAGCCGCGCACGTTAACGGTAATATTGCCCAGCTTTGGCAAACCGCCACTCTGCGCCCGTGAAATCTCCTGCGCCTGTTGCGTCGGGGCGGGCGGTGCTTTTGGCGTGGTCTCAAGCGCGGAACAGCCTGCCAGCAGCAGGCTTATCACCAGTAAATAAGCGAAACGCATAGCAAAACCCTCTTTCAGGACGAAGCATTAAGTGTATGCCATCGCCCTGAATGACGTCAGGATTTAAGGCTGAATACGCTGACCAGCTGGGTCAGGTGATGCCCTTTATCACTCAGGTTCTGCGCGCTGTTTTCCGCCTGTGTCACCAGTTCGCTGTTCTGGTGAGTCGCCTGGCTGATCTGGTTCATCGCCAGATTAACCTGGCCGATTCCTGCCGCCTGCTGCTGCGCCGCCACGTTGATCTCGCCCATCAGCGCCTGCACCTGCTCGATGTGGGTCACAATGTCGCTCATCGCATCGCGCGTCTGCTCAGATAATTGATGGCCTTCCGCCACGTTGCTGATGGAGGTCGCAATCAGTCCATCAATCTCTTTAGCGGCCTGCGCAGAACGCTGTGCCAGCGCACGCACTTCTGCGGCCACCACGGCAAAGCCACGGCCCTGTTCCCCGGCACGTGCCGCTTCAACGGCGGCATTCAGCGCCAGGATATTGGTCTGGAAGGCGATCGACTCAATCACGTGGGTGATATCTGCAATGCTTTGTGATGAAACCTTAATCGCCGACATGGTGTTGACCGAGCGCACGACCGTCTGGCTGCCGTGACTGACGATATCGCTGGCTTCGGCCACCAGTGACATCGCCTGACGCAGGCTGTCTGCGGTGTGTTCAACCGTCGCGCCAAACTGCTCCATGCTGGCAGAGGTCTGCTCCACGCTGCTGGCCTGACGCCCGATCTGCTCGCTGATGTTATGACTGCTGGCCGCGATGGTGTCTGTGCCGTCGCTGATCTCCTGCGCCGCGCCGCGTACCTGGCTGACGATTTTCTCCAGACCATCGCCAATGCCGTTGATCGCAACGATCAACTGGCCCACTTCATCGCGACGCTGGGTATCCATATGGACCTGCAGATTCCCGGCGGCATATTGCTCCGCCAGATGGATCACCTGCTGCAGCGGACGGGTAATCGCCCGACGGCTGTACCAGACAAACCCCAGCGCAAAGACCACCACCAGAATCAGTCCGGTTATCAGGAACAGGTTACGGCTATGCGTAATCGGGGCGAGCAGGCTTTCACGGTTAACTTCGCCGGCGATCACCCAGTTCCAGCCCGGCAGCTGCTGCCAGGCCAGAATCTGGTGCTCGCCGTTGATCTCTGCCTGCAGCATGCCCTGCGGCTGAGTCAGCAGCGGCTGGAGTGTCGCGTCATCCCAGGCGGGTCGTTTTCCTTCGTTGTGCTGATCGAACAGATACTCTCCCTGCGTCTTACCGGGTGTGCCGTTGAGCACAAAGAAATGACCACTATCACCCAGCTTGCGTGCCAGGATTTTTTCACGCATCAGCGCATACTGCTTATCAATGCCAACGCCGACAAACAGGATGGCGACAACCTTGCCACTCTCATCTTTTACCGGCTGATATTGTGTGATGTAGCGATGGCCGAACAGCGTCGCCAGCCCCTGATAGACGTCGCCCTGACTGACGCTTTTCCAGGCGGCGCCGTTGCGGTCAAGCTGCGTACCGATTGCGCGACTGCCATCCTGCTTTTTCAGCGAGGTGGAAATACGGATAAAATCATCGCCGTCACGCACAAAAATGGTCGCCACGGCGGCGGTGCGTTCGGTGAAATCGTCTACCGCGGTCTGGTCGAGGTTCAGCGTTTTTAACCCGGCGCGCAGCACCGGCGTCGAAAAGGCACCGACCTGCACCCGGGAGTCTTCATCCAGGCTAAAGCGCTTAGGCAGGAAGCTGGTAAACAGACTGGTGTAGTGAGCCACCTCTTCGGTGAGAGTGGCGTTGAACATGGTGGCCATTTCACTGATGCCCTGCACCTGGTTTTGCATGTCATCGATGGCGAGATTTTCCAGCTGCCGCGAAGCGGTGTGGCTCTGGGTTAGCGTCAGAACCAGCAACAATAACGCAACGCTGAGAGACGTCAGTACAGACAGCTTAACTCCAAGACTCAGGCCGCTGAGAGAGAGACGCTTCATAAATTACCTTTGATCAAGTTAGGGGGACACAACATCAACGGCAAAGCGCGGGAAAAGTTTAGGCCGAAATCTGGCGACTAAACGCAGCAGGGGATTTCGTAAATTAACCCGCAGACGTACACTCAATCGGCACGCCTTGCCCCTTCTCAGGAGAGACAATGATTGAACTCACCACAGAAACGCTGGCCGGTATCGAATGCCTGCATGCCACGCCTGCCGGACAACGGCATCAGCCACTGCCTACCGTGCTGTTTTATCACGGCTTTACCTCTTCAAAAGAGGTCTACGCCTACTTCGCTGTCGCGCTGGCACAGGCGGGGTTCCGGGCGGTGATGCCGGATGCAGATCTGCACGGCGCGCGCTATCACGGTGATGCCGATGCACGCCTTGGTCGCTTCTGGGAGATTCTGAAACAGAACATTGATGAGCTGCCGCAGCTGGAATCGGCGCTGCGCGCTGACAATCTGATCGCCGGCGAGCGCTTTGCGGTGGCGGGCGCGTCGATGGGCGGCATGACGGCGCTGGGCGCGATGGCGCGTTATCCGCAGATTCAAAGCGTCGCCTGCCTGATGGGATCGGGCTATTTTATGCAGCTCAGTCAGTCGCTGTTTCCGCCGCTGGTGGCCGACACGCCTGAGCAGCAAGCGCAGTTTGCTGCCCGCATGGCACCGCTGGCCGACTACGATCCCTGCAACCGGCTGGAGGCACTGGCAAACCGTCCGCTGCTGTTGTGGCATGGTGAGGCGGATGAGGTGGTGCCCTGGGCGGAGAGTATACGGCTGGAGAGGGCGCTGCGTGACAACGGGCTGGCGCAGCATCTGACTTCGCTGTCTGAAAAACAGATTGGACATAAGATCACGCCATCAGCATTGACGGCGCTGGTCAGCTTTTTTAAACAGCAGCTATAAAAATGAGCGGGCGGAGAGTGGATCTGCCGCCCGTAAATTTACCGGCACTTACCAGTGCGCAGACGATTTTTCTGCTGCTCTGGCAGGCGCGTTGACCGGATTCTTTTGTGGCGCATCCAGCCGATTAACATAGATATAACCCGATGCCGCTTCGCTGCTGTGACTTCTTATCTGCTGCGCACAGTCAGCATTGCTGGCAAGAGCGGGTGGAGACAGGAAGAGACCCAGTAAAGTGGCGATGACGAACGTTTTCATGCCCGACTCCTCACTTCAGGGAACACACTCTGTTAGACGCCGATAAGCCAAACCGTAGCGTCTGCATTAAGTTTAGCGACTGTGCACATTATCGCCAGATCGTCCGCCTGAAGCTCTTTATCAGCTTTTTTGAACCTTTCCCGCTTAACGCGCTGTATTCACATGATTAGCACGAAAAGCTACCGTATATGGCACGCCGGATGGCATTTGTTGAAATGTGCGCTTGAGTTTAGCCGTCGCCGCCAGTATGATTACGCGTCAATTTTTCAGCCGCATTCTCAGGCTGTGTCCCACAAACGCTCGTCACAACGAACCTTTGTGGGACACAGCCTATAACGTTCCTTGCTTCCATGGGCCGCGGTTGACCCCGACAGGAGGCTGAATAATCCGTAAGGAGCAATTTCGATGCGTCATTACGAAATCGTATTTATGGTTCATCCTGACCAGAGCGAACAGGTTCCTGGCATGATCGAGCGTTACACTGGTGCTATCACTGGTGCAGAAGGCACGATTCACCGTCTGGAAGACTGGGGCCGCCGTCAGCTGGCTTACCCGATCAATAAACTGCACAAAGCGCATTACGTTCTGATGAACGTTGAAGCGCCGCAGGAAGCGATCGATGAGCTGGAAACGAACTTCCGCTTCAACGACGCCGTTATCCGTAGCATGGTTATGCGCGTTAAAAACGCGGTAACTGAAGCATCGCCGATGGTTAAAGCGAAAGATGAGCGTCGTGATCGTCGCGAAGATTTTGCTAACGAATCCGCTGATGAGTCAGATGCTGGGGATTCTGAAGAGTAATCCATCGTGACGGTTAATCGACTTCGCCTGTCTGGCACTGTGTGCAAGACGCCGGTTCGAAGAGTTAGCCCGTCAGGAATTCCTCACTGTCAGTTCGTGCTTGAGCACCGCTCAGTGCAGGAGGAGGCCGGGTTTCACCGGCAAGCCTGGTGTCGTATGCCGGTTATTATCAGCGGCAGCGCCCATCAGGTGATTACTCAACATATAACGGTCGGCACGCAACTCACACTCGACGGTTTCATTAGTTGCCATCAGGCACGAAATGGCCAGAGCAAAGTGGTGTTCCATGCCGAGCAGATTGAATTGATAGATTCTGGAGACTAGCCTAATGGCACGTTATTTCCGTCGTCGCAAGTTCTGCCGTTTCACCGCGGAAGGCGTTGTTGAGATCGATTACAAAGACATCGCAACGTTGAAAAACTACATTACCGAAAGCGGTAAAATTGTCCCGAGCCGTATCACCGGTACTCGTGCAAAATACCAGCGTCAGTTGGCTCGCTGCATCAAGCGTGCGCGTTACCTGTCTCTGCTGCCGTACACTGATCGTCATCAGTAATCGGCAACTGTCCATTAACGACTTTAAGAGGATAAGGTAATGCAAGTTATTCTGCTTGATAAAGTAGCAAACCTTGGCACCCTGGGTGATCAGGTTAACGTTAAAGCGGGCTACGCTCGTAACTTCCTGGTACCACAGGGCAAAGCTGTTCCTGCTACCAAGAAAAACGTTGAGTTCTTCGAAGCACGCCGTGCTGAACTGGAAGCCAAACTGGCTGACGTTCAGTCTGCAGCAACTGCACGCGCTGAGAAAATCAATGAACTGGGCACTGTAACCATCACGTCTAAAGCGGGCGATGAAGGTAAACTGTTCGGTTCAATCGGTGCCCGCGACATCGCTGATGCAGTGACTGCAGCTGGCGTTGAAGTGGCTAAGAGCGAAGTTCGTCTGCCGAACGGCGTTCTGCGCACTACCGGTGAGCATGAAGTAAGCTTCCAGGTTCACAGCGAAGTATTCGCGAAACTGAACGTGAAAGTAGTTGCTGGTTAATCTTTATTAACTGAGCACGACACAAACGCCGGCCCTGTGCCGGCGTTTTTGTTTTTGTGCCTTTCAATCGCCGCTGTTCGCGTTACTGCGCGCGAATAAAGCTGCCGTCTGGCTGACGTGTAAACAGCACCGGACCGTTTGCGCCCTCCACCGTCAGACCTGTTACCGCCCCCTGCGCATCCTGACGGATTTTCACCTGCTGACCACTTTTCAGTGAGCTGAGTGGCTGATCGCTGCCTTCCACCCGCGCCATCGCAAACACATCATTGACCGGCAGACTATTATCACGAAACAGCTGCGCCAGCGTCTGACCGGAAGCGATGGTCAGATTGCGCCACTCGCCCTGAGAATCGGCTTTTGGCGTCTGCTGAGACGGTGAGGATGACGGCTGGCGGCTACTGTTGTTCTCATAAATATCCGCCTGCATCGGCACCTCTTTCTCCGTCTGGGGTGCGACCGGCTGCTCGACCGGATAGCGCAGCGTGCTGGCGGGCCAGAGAAACGCCACCAGCATCACCAGCAGTGCGGCCACAATGCCACGGCGGTGCGGCGCAGGCAGCGGGTCCATCCAGCGAATGTGGTCGGTAAAATGCCAGATACGCTGAAGCCATGTCGGCAGGCGGGATGACGTGTCTGAAGCCATTCGGGGTTCCTCCTCTCCGGCAGGCTGCTTTAGCCTGCGTGCGGCCAGCCAGGTCTGCAGCCGGGATACAAGATGTTTTGCACGCATCCTGCGGCGTCGTGGGGCTATCTGGCCCATGTTTGCTCTCTTATTCGTGTGCTACAGAGGGGGTGATCCCCCCGATAGTTATAGTATGGGCAATACCGGCGCGAAGTGCCTGCCAGCATTGATAAAATTGACGGCTCTATTGTTTCTCTTTCCCCGGCAAAAGTCATCTGCGATGCAGGGCATTTTACGCCAGCGGCCTGCGCTGCTATGCTGCCCGTTCGAATTTATCCGAGAGTGAAAGGAACGAAGATGACTACCCCTTCTTTCGACAGCGTCGAAGCACAAGCAAGTTACGGTATTGGTTTACAGGTTGGCCAGCAGTTGCTGGAATCTGGTCTGCAGGGTCTGCAACCAGAAGCACTGCTCGCGGGTCTGCGCGACGCGCTGGAAGGGAACTCGCCGGCCGTACCGGTTGATGTGGTTCATCGCGCACTGCGTGAAGTGCATGAACGCGCTGAAGGCGTGCGTCGTGAGCGCACCGAAGCCATGGCCGCAGAAGGTCAGGCGTTCCTGCAGGAACATGCGCAGCGTGAAGGCGTGAGCAGCACCGAATCAGGCCTGCAGTTCAGCGTGATTACGCAGGGCGAGGGTCCAATCCCATCACGTCAGGATCGCGTACGCGTTCACTACACCGGTAAACTGATCGACGGCAGCGTATTCGACAGCTCTGTTGCCCGTGGCGAACCGGCGGAATTCCCGGTAAGCGGCGTAATTCCAGGCTGGATTGAAGCGCTGACCCTGATGCCGGTTGGCTCAAAATGGGAACTGGTGATCCCACAGAATCTCGCGTATGGCGAGCGCGGTGCGGGTGCCTCTATCCCACCATTCAGCACCCTGATCTTCGAAGTCGAACTGCTGGAAATTCTGTAATATCCGGATGCTGCAACCCCCCCCCGGTTGCAGCGTTTTCTTCCGCCTTATTTCTGCTGTAAATTCACCTGCCACAGAGCAAAGCCGATCGCATCTGTCCCTTTGGGCTGAAGCGGATATTGCGCATGCTGCTTAATAAATCCGGTTGCTTTATCACCCGGTGCCGTTTCAAACTGAATGTCGAGCGGGGTGGATGAGGTAATCGGTGCCAGCCGCCAGTTATTGTCCGCCTTCGGCTGAACTTCACCGTGCGCTTTGGTTTCCGCGCTGATATAGGCTGCAACCACGGAACGGTTCTCATCCGGCGAGGCAAAGGCGATGTATTTATCTCCGGTGCCGGCAAACTTACCGCCGTAAGCGCGATAGTTATTGGTCGCCACCAGGAAGGTCGCCTGTGGATCGACGGGTTTACCCTGCCAGCTAAGCTGACGGATACGTGAGGCCTCAGGATGGATCAACTGACACTCTGCGTCGTAGCGCGCGGGCTGGGTCACATCAATCTGATAATTAACCCCGTCAATCACATCAAAGTTATAGGTGCGAAAATCCCAGTTGATCAGCGACTGCGTTTTCGTGCTGTGGGGATCGATCTGATTAAACTGGCCCGCTGAGCACTCCAGCCACTCTTTTACCTGCGCACCGGTGACTTTCATGACCACCAGGGTATTGGGATAGAGATAGAGATCGGCCGCGTTACGGAAGGTCAGCGCGCCTTTCTCCACTTCGACATAGCTGGCCGGATCGTTTTTACGTCCGCCCGCTTTAAACGGCGCTGCAGCAGAGAGCACCGGCAGGCGGCCCAGATCCGGATCGCCCTGAATGAAATGCTCCACGTAGGCGCGCTGGGCATTATTGACGATCTGTACCGTCGGATCGTCCTGTACCAGCGACAGGTAGCTGTACATCACATCGGCGGACTTGCCGATGGGCTTCGCCACAAACTCTCGCGTGGCGCGGTGATCGTCAGCCAGTACCTTCACCAGCGCCGGATCCTCTGCCGCCAGCGATTTCTTCGCTGCGGTATCGTAAATTGGCCGCGCCTGTGCTTTGCCGCTGCTCACCTGCCAGCGTCCGCCCTCATTGTTCAGCACCAGGTCAACCACGCCAAGGTGATCGCCCCACATGCCTGGCATCACCGCCGGAATACCGTTCAGGGTGCCGTTGGCGATATCTGCACCCTTGATGTCAGCAAACTCCTTGCCGGGGAAGACCGCATGCGCATGACCAAACAGGATGGCGTTAATGCCTTCCACCTGGCTGAGATAGTAAACCGAGTTCTCCGCCATCGTGTGATACGGCTCGCTGCTCAGGCCGGAGTGGGGAATAGCGATAATCAGATCGGCGCCCTGCGCGCGCATCTCAGGCACGTAGCGGCGAGCCGTTTCGGTGATGTCATCGACGCGTACCTTGCCCTGCAGGTTGGCTTTATCCCACACCATGATCTGCGGCGGCACAAAGCCGATATAACCTATCTTCAGGGTCTGCGTTTTGCCCTCGCGATCAACCACCGTGGTGGATTTGATGAGGTATGGGGTAAACAGCGGTTTGCCGCTCTTCACATCAATCACGTTGGCGTTCACATAGGGAAAGCGTGCGCCCGCCAGCGCTTTTTTCAGGTAGGGCAGGCCATAATTGAATTCATGATTGCCGAGGTTACCGACGCTGTAATCCAGCGTGTTGAGCGCCTTGTAGACCGGATGGATCTCGCCCTCACGTAATCCTTTGGCCGCCATGTAGTCACCCAGCGGGCTGCCCTGAATGATGTCGCCGTTATCGACCAGCAGGCTGTTTTTCACTTCCTGGCGTGCGGCGTGGATCAGCGTGGCGGTTCGCACCAGGCCAAACTTCTCGGTTGGCGTGTCTTTGTAATAGTCGAAATCCATCATATTGCTGTGCAGATCGGTGGTTTCCAGTATCCGCAAATCCACCGTCGCCGCCTGGGTGGCGACGGAAACGCTCAGTGCCAGTAACATCATTCCGGGCTTAAACATGCTTGCTCCTGCTGCAAAATAAATAAGGATCTCAAAATAATGTAAAAGCATGACAGATAGTCATTTTAAATCGTGATGGGTATAACGTTTTGGCGCATCGGTCAGCGACGGATTCTTAAACCATGGAGGCGTAGCGGCACAGGCGTGGCGATAAATGGGTAACTATGATATTGATATATCTATAAATTGAATCGCCGGAGTGCCTGTAAATGGGTACTTCAGGCGGAACTGCTAAAATGTCACTATCTGACGATGAGCTGATCCTGCAGCAGACAGACACAATGAGGTGAAAAATGTTAGAGCAAATCTGCCAACTGGCACGCGAAGCAGGCGACGCGATTATGCAGGTCTATAACGGTGCCGCGCCGCTTGACGTTTCTCACAAATCGGATGATTCGCCGGTGACCGCCGCGGATATCGCTGCACACGAGGTGATCCTCGCTGGCCTCAAAAAGTTGACGCCTGATCTCCCCGTGCTGTCAGAAGAAGATCCGCCAGCCTGGGAGGTGCGTCAGCACTGGCAGCGCTACTGGCTGGTCGATCCGCTGGATGGCACCAAAGAGTTCATCAAGCGTAACGGCGAATTCACCGTTAACATTGCGCTAATCGAAGCGGGCAAGCCGGTAATGGGCGTGGTCTATGCGCCAGTGCTGGGCGTGATGTACTCCGCTGCAGACGGCAAAGCGTGGAAAGAGGAGGGCGGTCAGCGTGAACAGATTCATGTCCGTGATGCGCGTCCTCCGCTGGTGGTGGTGAGCCGTTCACATGGCGACGACGATGAGATGAAAGAGTACCTGAAGCAGTTAGGTGAACATCAGACCGTCGCGACCGGATCCTCACTGAAATTCTGCCTGGTGGCAGAAGGAAAAGCCCAGCTCTATCCCCGTTTCGGACCCACCAACATCTGGGATACCGGCGCGGGCCATGCCGTGGCGATGGCGGCGGGCGCGCATGTGCACGACTGGCAGGGTAAAACTCTGGACTACGCGCCGCGCGAATCCTTCCTTAATCCTGGCTTCCGCGTTTCACTGTTTTAACGCTGTCTGAGCGCTCAGCCTGCTGAAGGCTGAAACCCCGGCGGGCGATTCTCTCCCCACCGGGGCTTCAGCGATTAATCCTTCAGCAGGGAGGTGACCAGCGTAATCACTTTTGTCACTTCATCCTGCGTCAGCGATCCATCCTTCACAAATTTCACCTTACCCTGCTTATCCAGCACCACAATGGCGGAACCGCCCGGCTGTAACTGCCAGGCATGCTGCACATTGCCCTTGCTGTCGACGACAAACTGCGACCACGGATATTGCTGCTTGTTGGTCTCGACGCTGCTACGCACAAACATGCCCGTACCGGGAATGGCATCATCTGTATTCACGATGGTGGTGGTCTGATAGCGATCATGCGGCAGCTTCGCGGCCTTAATCGCCTCGATCAATGCGGCATTCATCTCTTTAGCGGATGAGCGACCCGCGATGTGCTGAACCACGCGAACTTTTCCGCTGAGCTGCGCGCTATTCCAGTTTTTATAGCTAAACTTATCCTGCTGCAATAACAGCTCGCCTTTGTCGTTCACGCCAACGGCCGGTACCCGCATATCCTGCCTGAGGTCATGAGCCATCACGCTTGCCGGTATCAGTAAAGACAACGCTACAGCTGCCAGAATTATTCGCATTGCTATTTCCTTGAGTGATCAGACCAGTTAGTCATTTTACTGCAATAGTAAGCAGGGATGATGCGCCTGTCCTGGAAAGGTGTCAGGTTTGTTATGGCCGCCACAATTCCTTAACCAACGAAGGTTTATACTGTGTTGTGTGAGCCTGATAACAGAGTGTTCTGTAATGATGTGTCAATTCAGTAAAAAAAATCACTTTTAGGAACATTAGTAGGTTTGAGTGTTCTATAGTTATCGCGAATTCGCGCTTCATGGGCTGGAACCAAATTTGGAAACGGCGAAGCGTGCTTAAAAATGTACAGGAGTTAGTCAGTATGAAGATCTTCCAGCGCTATAATCCGCTACAAATAGCGAAATATGTAAAAACGCTGTTCAAAGGAAGGTTGTATATCAAGGACGTCGGCGCGTTCGAGTTCGACAAAGGGAAAGTATTAATCCCGCGCGTCAAAGACAAACAGCACCTGAGCGTGATGTCAGAAATTAACCGCCAGGTCGTTCGTCTCAAACTTGAGTTCAACTAATCATAAGGGCGCCGATGGCGCCCTTAGTGTCTGGCCAGTCAGGCCATTTTATTTGTCACTCTGAACCTGAGCAGTGCCAACAATTCTCACAGACTACGTCACATTCCGGTTGTTCCGCGCTGTCCATGTCCAGACTGCTGGTCATTCTACTCTTCTTCGCTTTTTGTCATGCTCAGCACCGGCGGTCGTTCATCGATGCGGGTGACCAGCAGCTGATCGATGCGATAGCTATCAATATCCACCACCTCGAACTTGTAGCCAGCAAACTTCACAAAATCGGTACGCTTCGGAATCTTACGCAACATATACATCATAAAGCCGCCGATGGTTTCGTAGTTGCCTGACTGCGGGAAATCATCAATGTCCAGCACGCGCATCACGTCATCAATCGGCGTACCGCCTTCAACCAGCCATGAATTCTCATCGCGCGCCACAATCTGCTCTTCCATACCCTGGCCAACCAGATCGCCCATCAGCGTGGTCATTACATCATTCAGGGTAATAATGCCCACAACCAGCGCATATTCGTTCATGATCACCGCGAAATCTTCTCCGGCGGTTTTAAAACTTTCCAGTGCTTCAGAGAGGGTCAGCGTGTCCGGCACGATCAGCGCCGAGCGAATCTGCAGGCCGCTGTTCAGCGCCATGCTCTGATTACCCAGCACGCGCAGCAGCAGCTCTTTGGAGTCGACATAGCCAACGATATGGTCGATATCGCCGCTGCACACCAAAAACTTCGAGTGAGGATGCTGGGCGATTTTGGTTTTGAGGCTGGTCTCATCTTCGTGCAGATCAAACCAGACAATATTCTCACGTGAGGTCATGGAGGAGGGAACGGTACGTGACTCCAGCTCAAACACGTTTTCAATCAGCTCGTGCTCCTGCTTACGCAGCACGCCAGCCAGCGCACCCGCTTCAACCACCGCGTAGATATCGTCGGAGGTGATGTCATCTTTACGCACCATCGGCAGCTTGAAAATACGGAAGAAGACGTTAGCCAGGCCATTAAACAGAAACACCAACGGACGCATTATCAGCAGGCAGAAACGCATCGGGTTGATGATGCGCAGCGCGATGGTTTCCGGTGCGACCATGCCGACCCGCTTTGGGGTTAAGTCAGCAAACAGGATAAACAGGCTGGTGACGATGGTGAAGGAGCAGATAAAGCTGAGCTGCTCCGCCAGTTCCGGCGAGACAAACCGGTTAAACAGGCCGCTGAAAACCGGCGAAAACGCCGCATCGCCAACAATACCCCCCAGGATGGCGACGGCGTTGAGGCCAATCTGCACCACGGTGAAGAACATGCCCGGCGTTTCCTGCATTTTCAGTACGCGCTGCGCATTTACGTTGCCTTCATCGGCCAGCAGTTTCAGTTTGATCTTACGGGCGGCCGCCAGCGAGATCTCCGACAGAGAGAAAAAGGCACTGATTACGATCAGTAACAGAATGACAAGTAAGCTATCTAACATATGAGATCCAAAGGGTTATCCACTTGTCATTTTTGGCCTGGGCAGCGTGGGTAAGCGCAAACAGAGTTGGTTTATCCGTGAAACAAAGCTATCCGTGCCAAAAATGTCTGCGCCAGTTCGACAACAAACGACATGTCGGGGCAGAAATGAAAACAGGCGGCATGCCTGTGGTGGCCGATTATAGCAGGAGCGCTCATTGCGCCGCCAGAGGGCAAACCGCTGCTTAAGGGCGCATTAGCAGCCAGAGCGGCCGGTTACAGACTCGGATTTATCTGAGTGAGTCATATCGGACTGATCATTCCGACCCGCAGGAGTTGTATCGCTCACCCCATTTACCGACAATAGCCCCGTTATTTGACTTAGATGTCAGAGTTGCTCCGCCGTTTGCCATAAAGTGCGGCTATGATGAGGATGTTGCCGTTGCGGTAGTGCGGGCAAAGAAGATTAATAAGCGCCCCGCGGAAAAGGGGCCGGCATGATTAACAGGAGTACAGGTGCCACGATTTTATGTTTATTGCATGGCTGGCCTGCTGCTTGCCGCGCCCGCCCTTGAGGCGGCGACAGTGCGATTACAGGTAGACGGCTTATCCGGGGATCTGCAAAAGAATGTCAGAGCGCGTCTGTCCACCATCGGCAGCGATGAGGTCTCTAATGATGGCCGCTTTCGCGCGCGCGTTTCTGTTGCGATAAAAGAGGGGCTGCGCGCGCTCGGTTATTACGAGCCCACCATCGATTTCGAATCCCGCCCCGCGCCTGCGCAGGGTGGACGACCGGTATTAGTGGCACACGTAACGCCTGGTGAACCGGTAAAAATCGGCGGCAGCACGATTGTGGTCGAAGGCGATGCGCGCAATGACGCGGATTACAAAGCCTGGGTGAAGCAGGGACGCCCTGAAGTGGGCAGCCAGCTTAACCACGGGCAATATGACAAATTCAAAAGCGGCTTCTCTAATCTCGCACTGCGTAACGGCTATTTCGACGGCACGTTTAAAAAAAGCCAGCTTGGTGTCTCGGTTGAGCGGCGTGAAGCGTTCTGGGATATCGACTACGACAGTGGCGAACGCTATCGCTTCGGCGACGTTACTTTCCAGGGATCGCAAATTCGCGAAGAGTACCTGCAAAACCTGGTGCCGTTTAAAGAGGGGGACTACTACAGCTCCCGCGATTTAGCCGAGCTGAATCGCCGCCTCTCCGCTACCGGCTGGTTTAATTCGGTGGTGGTCGCGCCGGAATTCAGCAAGGGACGACAGACCAAAGTGCTGCCGCTGAGCGCAGTAATGTCACCCCGCACCGAAAACACCATTGAAACCGGCGTCGGCTATTCCACAGACGTCGGTCCGCGCCTGAAAGGGACCTGGAAAAAACCGTGGATCAACGACAGCGGCCACAGCCTGGCGGCCAGCGCCTACGTTTCCGCGCCGGAACAGCAGGTCGATCTCAGCTACAAAGTGCCGCTGCTGAAAAGCCCGCTTGAGCAGTACTACACCTTCTCCGGCGGCCTGAAGCGCACCGACCTCAACGACACCAAAGCGGATACCACGACGCTTGCGATGTCGCGCAACTGGGACAGCAGCAGCGGCTGGCAGAAGGCGGTCAACCTGCGCTGGAGCCTGGATCACTTTACTCAGGGCAGCGTGACCAACACCACTATGCTGCTCTATCCCGGCGTCAGCGTAAACCGTACCCGTTCCCGTGGCGGCCTGATGCCGACATGGGGCGATTCACAGCGCTATTCGGCAGACGTCTCTGATACCACCTGGGGTTCAGACGTCGACTTCCTGATCCTGCAGGCGCAAAACGTCTGGATCCGTACCCTTGGCGACAGTCATCGCTTTGTGGCGCGCGGCAATCTGGGCTGGATCGAAACCAACGACTTCGAAAAAGTGCCGCCGGATCTGCGCTTCTTTGCCGGTGGTGACCGCAGTATTCGTGGCTACAAATATAAAAACATTTCACCGCGCGATGATGACGGCAAACTCACCGGTGCGTCAAAACTCGCCACCGGATCGCTGGAATATCAGTACAACGTCACCGGGAAATGGTGGGGCGCGGTGTTTGTCGACTCGGGCGAAGCGGTTAACGACATCAAGCAAAGTAACGTCAAAACCGGTGCGGGCGTCGGCGTGCGCTGGTCTTCACCGGTTGGCCCAATCAAATTTGATATCGCCAGACCCATCGGGGATGACGAAGAGCATGGATTACAATTTTACGTAGGGCTGGGGCCAGAACTATGAAGCTGTGGAAAAAGGTCCTGATCGGCATTCTGATCTTTCTGGTCGTGCTGTTGGGTGGGGTGGCATTTTTAATCGGTACCACGCCTGGGCTGCATTTAGTGCTGAAAGGTGCGTCGCGCTGGGTGCCGGGCCTGTCAATCAAGCAGGTCGATGGGGGCTGGCGTAACCTGACCCTTAACGGTCTGCGTTACGAAATGCCTGGGGTCAGCGTCGATGCCGGGCAAATTCATCTGGCGGTGGATCTCAACTGCCTGCTGCACTCCTCCGTGTGCGTTAACGATGTCTCCCTGCGCGATATCAGCGTGGTGGTCGACAGCAAGAAAATGACGCCTGCGGCACCAGCGCCGGAAGAGGAGAGTGGCAACACTAACCTCAGCACGCCATACCCCATCACGCTGCGTCACTTTGGCCTGCACAATATCAATGTCAAAGTTGATGACACCGCAATATCGCTGCTCGACTTCACCACCGGCCTGCAGTGGCAGGATCGTGCGCTGACGCTGAACCCGACCCATATTCAAAGCCTGCTGATTGCGCTGCCGAAAGCGGCGAAAGTGGTCAATGACGAGGTGGTGGAGCCGAAAGTCCAGCAGCCACATCCCGCTGAAAAACCGCTGGGTGAAACGCTGCAGGCGATGTTTGCGCAACCCCTGCTGCCTGAGATGCCTGATTTCCGTCTGCCGCTGGATATTGAGGTGCAGCAGATTCTGGGTGAACAGCTGCGCATTACCGGCGACACCGATATTTCCGTCAGCCGGTTGCTGCTGAAAGCCAGAACCGCCGATCGTCAGATGCAGCTCAGCACGCTGGAGGTGGACTCGAACCTCGGCAACCTGAAGGGTAGCGGTCAGGCGACGCTGGCGGATAACTGGCCAGTCGATTTCTCCCTTAACGGCACAGTGAATACCGATCCGATTAAAGGCGAAAAGCTCGCGCTGAAACTTAATGGCGCGATGCGCGACGAGCTGAAGATGGGGCTGAACCTCTCCGGTCCGGTGAATGCGCAACTGGACGCCACGACCCAGCTGGCGGTGGCGGGACTGCCGCTGTCACTGAAGCTGACCAGTCCGCAGTTACGCTGGCCGCTGACCGGTCCGGTAGCGTATCAGGCGGATAACCTGGACTATCAGTTCAAAGGCAAAGCCACCGACTATGTGATGTCGCTGCAGACTGCCGTGAAGGGTGAATCTGTACCACCGGCGACGATCTCGCTGACGGGTAAAGGCAACGTTGAGCAGTTCAGCCTCGACCGCCTGCGCGTGGCTGCGCTGCAGGGCAATATCGATCTCACCGCGCTGGTGGACTGGAGCAAGGCGATAAGCTGGCGCAGTGAGCTGACGCTGGCGGGAATTAATACCGCTAAACAGTATCCCGACTGGCCAGCAAGGCTGGATGGCAAAATCACCACCCGCGGCAGTCTGTATGGTGGCAGCTGGCAACTGAGCGTGCCGCAGCTACAGCTGAAAGGCAATGTGAAACAGAACGCCGTGACCGCTGATGGCTCCCTGACCGGTAACAGCTACAACCAGTGGACGGTGCCGGGCATTAAGCTGGCGCTGGGACGCAACCATCTGGATGTTAAAGGCGCGCTGGGCGACAGTCTGGATCTCGATGCCAGTATCGACGCACCCCAGCTCGACAATGCGCTGCCGGGTCTGGGCGGCGTCATCAACGGCACAATAAAAGCGCGGGGTACTCTGAAGGCACCGCAGCTGCTGGCCGATCTTAATGCCCGTGGTCTGCGCTGGCAGCAGATGCAGATTAATCGCGTCACCCTGAATGGCGACGTCCGTTCCGGCGAGCAGGTGGCGGGTAAACTGCAACTGCGCGTCGAGCAGCTGAAGCAGGATGCGCTGAACATCAGCCTGCTGACGCTGAACGCGGACGGCAATGAGCATCAGCATCAGCTGAAGCTCAATGTGCAGGGCAAACCGGTCTCTGGCCAGCTGGCGCTGAACGGCAGCTTTGATCGCCAGACGGAGCGCTGGAAAGGGTCGCTGAACGACACCCACTTTGATACGCCAGTCGGTGAGTGGCGTCTGACCCGCGCCATGGCCATCGACTATCTGAACAGCCGCCAGACGGCCACCATCGGCCCACACTGCTGGCAGAACCCCAATGCGCAAATTTGTGTGCCGGAGCCGGTTGAAGCGGGCCCGGCAGGCAAGGCGCATGTGGTGCTGAATCGCTTTGACCTGGCGATGGTGAAGCCGTTTATGCCGGATGCGACTCAGCTTAGCGGCCTGTTCAGCGGCGACGTGCGCGTCAACTGGACTGCCGATGGCAGCCTGCCAACCGGTACCGTGGCGCTGAAGGGCAACGGCGTGAAAGTGGTGCAGGATGTGCAGGGCAACAATCTGCCGATCGCCTTTGACACGTTGAACCTCAATGCCGCGCTGCGAAACGGACGCGCCCAGCTCGACTGGCTGATCCGCATCGCCAATAACGGTCAGCTGGATGGCAACGTGCAGATCGACGATCCGCAAAACCGCCGCACGCTGGGCGGTAACGTCAACATCCGCAATGTCTCGCTGGCGATGCTCAATCCGGCGCTGATGCAGGGCGAGAAGATCAAAGGCAGCCTGAACAGCAGCCTGCGCTTGGGCGGCAGCGTGCAGCAGCCGCAGGTATTTGGTCAGCTTGGCCTGACGGGTGTGGATGTGGATGGCAACTTTATGCCGGTTGACCTGACCAGTGCCAACCTGAATCTGGTGTTTAACGGCATGAGCTCCACCCTGAACGGGCTGGTGCAGACCGGGCAGGGCAATATCAACCTCAGCGGTAACGCAGACTGGAGCCAGCTCGACAACTGGCGTGCGCGCATTGCGGCGCAGGGCAGCCGGGTTCGCGTGACCGTGCCGCCGATGGTGCGCATGGATGTCTCGCCGGATCTGGTGTTTGAAGCGACGCCAGCGGCCTTTAACCTTGATGGCCGGGTCGATATTCCATGGGCGCGCATTACGGTGCAGGAAGTGCCGGAAAGCGCCACTGGCGTTTCGTCGGATGAGGTGTTGCTGGATAAACAGCTGAAGCCGATTGCACCGCAAACCGCCGCGATTCCGATTAACAGCAATCTGGTGATCCACGTCGGCAACGATGTGCGACTCTCTGCGTTTGGCCTGAAAGCGAAGCTGAATGGCGATCTGAAAATGGTGCAGGATAAGTCAGGACTCGGCCTGAACGGTCAGATCAACATTCCGTCCGGTCGCTTCCACGCTTATGGTCAGGATCTGATCGTGCGTAAAGGCGAGCTGCAGTTTGCCGGTCCGCCGGATCAGCCTTACGTCAACCTGGAAGCCATTCGTAACCCGGATGCCACCGAAGATGGCGTCACCGCGGGTCTGCGCGTCACTGGCCTGGCGGATGAGCCAAAAGCGGAAGTCTTCTCCGATCCGGCGATGTCGCAACAGGAAGCGCTTTCCTATCTGCTGCGCGGTCAGGGATTGGGCAGCGACGGCGACAGTAACGCCCTCACTTCAGCACTTGTTGGCTTAGGGGTTGCACAAAGTGGGCAGGTTGTGGGTAAAATCGGGGAGACATTCGGTGTCAGCAATCTCGCTGTTGATACTGCCGGTGTTGGCGACAGCCAGCAGGTGCAGGTCAGCGGCTATGTGCTACCGGGTCTGCAGGTAAAATACGGTGTTGGCATATTTGATTCACTGGCGACGTTAACCTTGCGTTACCGCCTGATGCCTAAACTCTATCTGGAAGCCGTGTCCGGTGTGGATCAGGCTCTCGATTTGCTCTATCAGTTTGAGTTTTAGCAATGCGAATAATTGTCTACGGCAGTTTACGGCGCAAACAGGGAAACAGTCACTGGATGACGAATGCGCAGTGGCTGGGTGATCACCAGATTGAAGGCTTTGAGCTTTACAGTCTGGGCCATTATCCCGGCGTGATTGAGGGCAATGGAGCGGTACATTGTGAGGTGTACCGCATTGATGCCTCAACCCTTGCGGAGCTGGATGCGCTTCGCACCAAAGGGGGAGAGTACAAACGTTATCTGACTCAGACGCCGTTTGGCAGTGCATGGCTTTATGTCTATCAACGCTCAGTGGCAGGACGCCAGCGCATCATGAGTGGTGACTGGCTGAAGCGCGATGAGGAGCCAGAGGCCTGAACAAAAACACCGTCCATCCGGACGGTGTTTTTTTTTCGACTCACAAACCGGCAGCAGAATTACTTCTTCTGTGCGCGCTCGTAAGAGGAGATGATTTCAGCTTTAGCGGCTTCGGCATTATCCCAGCCATCCACTTTCACCCATTTGCCTTTTTCCAGATCTTTGTAGTGCTCAAAGAAGTGGGTGATCTGTGCACGCAGCAGTTCTGGCAGGTCGTTCACATCTTTGATGTGATCGTACTCTTTAGAGAGTTTGGTGTGCGGAACGGCAACCAGTTTGGCATCTTCGCCAGACTCGTCGGTCATTTTCAGCACGCCAACCGGACGGCAGCGGATCACTGAGCCTGGAACCAGTGGATACGGGGTCGGAACCAGTACGTCAACCGGATCACCATCCAGAGAAAGGGTATGGTTGATGTAGCCGTAGTTGCACGGATAGAACATGGCGGTAGACATGAAACGGTCTACAAACAGGGCACCAGACTCTTTATCAACTTCATATTTGATCGGATCAGCATTCGCTGGGATCTCAATGACAACGTAGATATCTTCTGGCAGGTCTTTACCTGCTGGCACCTGGTTCAAACTCATCTGGCATTCCTTCAGTAGTCGTATGTTGAGTGTCGGCTATTATAGCCAACTGACTCTGAAAGTATGCCCCCTTTTTGGCGTTTCGGAATGCGCCCAAACGCTACTTAGCCGCCACAAACAGCGAAACAATGCCTGCGGCAATCAGTGGTCCTACCGGCACCCCACGGAAGAACGCCACGCCAATCACCGTACCAATCAGCAGACCACCAATCACCGAAGGCTGGACGCTCATAAAGTTCACGCCACGGCCGCCCAGCCAGGCGACAAAGATCCCCACCAGAATCGCCACAATCGACTTCCAGTTAGCAAACGACTTGATCAGCGCAGAGGCGGGCAGTGAGCCGCTTGCCAGCGGGGCCATCACCGCCACGGTAAGAATAATGATGCCTAAGGTAATGCCCTGTTTTTCTACGTAGGGGAAGAACTGAGCCAGCGGGGTAATTTTAATCGCCAGCAGCACCAGAATTGAAATCGTGACCGCGTTGTTGTGAACGAAATAACTCAGCACGGCAAGGCAAATCAGAATGATGGTCGAGGCGTAAGCAGCCATGGTTTCTCCCTGAAGGTTAATGAGTGCGCTGACTTCAGTCAGCGCAAAAGCCGGTTATCGATCAGCAGTCATCGGGGTTAGCACAGCTGCCTTTACCAAGTGACTGCAGCATCAGTGCCTGATTGCGCACCAGGCTCAGGCTCTGAGCGCTCAGCGCCACGCTGCCCAGCGTGCCTTGTGTACTGAGCTGGCTGCGGCTCGCCTCAAGCCAGCTGTCGCGGTAGCTCAGCCAGGCGCGCTGCGCGGCGCGCAGTTTGTTTTTAGGTTCGCCGGAGAGGGTTTTCATCAGTTTGTTGTACTGCTTATTCATCTCCTGATCCCAGGCCCGATTGGCCGCAGCGTAGCACTGGTTCATGGCAAGGGTAGTCGAGGCGTCATTGAGGCAGCGATCGGGCGAGGCGTCTGTCGGCAGATCCTCTGCCAGCACCGCTGTGCTGAGGCACAGCAGCATCAGAAGTAATCCTGGTTTCATTCTTTTCTCCGGATAACGGATAAGCGGCGATTAGCTTGATGGATGTTCCCGTGATGATCAAGTTGTTAACACTAATCAGGGTTAAAGTTTCGCGCCGTTACTGCCGATACTTCATCCGTTTTAGGGCCGCTGGAAAATTTGCCTTTTCACATACACGGAAACTATCTGGATGAAACAGTTATCACTTCGCACGGGGTTGCTGGCATTGCTGGCATTTATGACACTGCTGCTGTTGGCGGTGAGTTTTATGGGTATCGTGGCAATTAACAAAGGGAATCGCTCGCTGGATGTGATCAACCGCATTCAGGGGATCGAGCTGAACAGTCTTTACCAGAGCAATGCCGATCTGATGCGGGCCCGCGCTAACGCCGCGCTGGCGGTGCGTAAAATTGAAATTGGTTTACTGGAAGAGGGGGCGGCAGTAACAAAACTGTCGCAGGCGGATGTGGTCTCATCACAGCAAAGCCTGAAGCGCTTTGTAGACGCCGGAACGGTGACGGCGCACGGCAAAAAGCTGGCTGATGCAGTTTCGGCCAGTTACAAAGCCTATCTCGACCAGGGCATCAAACCGATGATGAACGCCCTGGATAAGCAATATACCGACGAGTATTACCAGTTGCTGGAAGGCAACCTGGCGACGCTGGCAGCCAGCTACAACAAGGCCGTCACGGACTTCAGCCAGCTGGCCGATCAGATCACCCAGGCCCAGCTGGCGCAGGCGGCCTACAACGAAACCAAAATGAAAATCCTGATCGCCGTGGCGGTGGTATTAACACTGCTGCTGCTGGTGCTCGCCTGGCAACTGCTGCGCCGGATGCTGCTGCAGCCGCTGAACCTGGCCATTCTCCATCTTGAGCAGGTCGCGGCGGGCGACCTCTCGCAGGCGCTGCCACCGTCGGGCAACAATGAGCTGGGGCGGCTTAATCATGCGCTCGCCGGGATGCAGCAGTCGTTGCGTACCTCGGTGAGTCAGGTGCGCGAAGCGAGTATGCAGATCGACATCGGCAGCCGTGAACTGGCCGCGGGCAACGTCAATCTGTCGCAGCGTACCGAAGAGTCCGCCGCCTCGCTGGAGCAGACTGCCGCCAGCATGGAGCAGCTCACGGCAACCGTGCGGCTTAACGCCAGCAATGCCCAGCAGGCGCACCAGCTGGCTAACGCGGTCTCTGATACTGCCGATCGCGGCGCGGAGGTAGTCTGCTACGTGATGGAAAAAATGCATGAGATTACCGACAGTGCCAATCGTATCGGCGACATTCTTGGCGTGATTGATGGTATCGCCTTCCAGACCAACATTCTGGCGCTCAACGCCGCCGTTGAAGCGGCGCGCGCAGGCGAACAGGGCCGTGGCTTTGCGGTAGTGGCAAATGAAGTGCGCACGCTGGCACAGCGCAGCGCTAACGCGGCCAAAGAGATCCGTACGCTGATTAGTGATTCACAGTCGCGGGTCAAAGAGGGCAGCGAGATGGCGACGCGGGCCGGGGAAACCATGGATGAGATTTCTGGTGAGGTCATGCGCGTAACGGCACTGATGAAAGAAATCTCGATGGCCTCCGACGAACAGAGCCGTGGCATTGAGCAGGTCAATCTGGCGGTCACACAGATGGATGCGGCGGCGCAGCAGAACGCGGCGCTGGTAGAGCAGGCCACCGCCGCGACCCAGTCGCTGGAAGCGCAGTCCGAGCAGCTTCAGGCAACCATGGCGCAGTTCAGGTTGCAGACGGCGTAAAAATGGTGAGCGCATTTATGATGCGCTCATTCTTTTTTCTCATTTTTACTAAAGTCGACATGTTAACTGTTCTTTGAGCCTAAGTTATTTTTATCTAATGTTTTTTTAGTTAGCATGGATAATAAATCATTATTGTAAATAATCAGGACTGAGAATATGGATACTGTATTCGTTGAAACCCTTGAAAGGCTAACTTCCCTGTTGGAGCGTTCGCCTCTTAATGTCATGTTGGCTGTGATATTGCTTACTTTATTTTATTTATGTCGGCGGATTGCTAAAAATATTAAGATCGAACATGTTTTTCAGCATACACTTAGCAATAAAATTAAAATTTTGAAAAATAAAATTAATGATGGAATTATCGAAAAGGAAGAGTCAACGCATCTTAAGAATCGTTATGTGACACTATCGAATCAGCAGATTTATGGTATAAAAAACAGGATAATTCAGCAGGAAGTTATTGGCATCATTAACCATTCGAGTGAAATAACAGATTTTAAGTATTTTGCTGTCCATCAATATGTTTTGAGTATGGATAATGGTGGTAAGCTATATTTCAATAAATCTAAGATAAGCTCCAGAATTTGCACTGCTTTTATGCTTTTAGTTATAGGTCTGGCAGCATTGGCATTGGGGATATTCATAATGTCTGCTGGCTCCTTTTTTGGCTTATTCATCAGTTTTCTGGGGCTGCTTTTATATTTTGCAGGATTAGTTCATTTTCCCGCTAATTCAGGTATGCGCAAACGAGCTGAAAAAGAGATAGCCCATTATTACCAGCATCGCGATGCGGCTGAAACGCACTATTAGCGAAACAATAAAAAAGCCTGCATTGAGCAGGCTTTTAAAATTTTACCTTACCCCTGCCGGATTAACCCTGACGGCAATCCGGGAACTCGGCCAGGAAACGCTCAACGTCGTTCACCATCGCCTCGTTACCGCAGTAGAACGGACAGCGCTGGTGCAGCGTGACCGGTGGAATATCCAGAATACGCTTCTGACCGTCGCTGGCTTTACCGCCCGCCTGCTCTGCCAGGAACGCCATCGGGTTGCACTCATACAGCAGACGCAGCTTACCCTGAGGATGGCTGGCGGTGCTTGGATAGAGGTAGATGCCGCCTTTCAGCAGATTACGATGGAAATCCGCGACCAGCGATCCGATGTAACGTGAGGTATAAGGACGGTGCGTTGGCAGATCCTCTTCCTGACAGAACTTCAGATATTTCTTCACACCCTGCGGGAAACGAATGTAGTTACCTTCGTTAATGGAGTAGGTGTAACCCGTTGGTGGATAGGTCATACGTTCGTGGCTGAGGCAGAACACACCCAGAGACGGATCGTAAGTAAACGCATGCACGCCTGCACCGGTGGTATAAACCATCATGGTGGAGGAGCCGTAAACCACGTAACCGGCAGCGACCTGCTTGTTGCCTGGCTGCATGAAGTCCGCTTCAACAACCGGCGTACCCGGCTCGCTGACGCGGCGGTAGATAGAGAAAATGGTGCCGACGGAAACGTTAACGTCGATGTTAGAAGAACCATCCAGTGGATCCATTAACACCACGTACTTACCGTTTTCTTCACCTTCAAAGATCACAAACTCGTCTTCTTCCTCAGAAGCGATACCGGCGACGATGCCGCGTGCTTTCAGTGCTGCCTTCAGTTTCTCGTTGGCAAACAGATCAAGTTTCATCTGCTGCTCACCCTGAATATTCTCGACGCCGCTGGCACCCAGAATATCCACTAAACCGGCTTTGTTGATATCGCGGTGGATGATTTTGGCACCCAGCTTAATAGCGGAAATCAGCGCTGTCAGTTCACCTGTAGCGTGCGGAAAGTCATGCTGCTTCTCGACGATAAATTCGCCCAACGTTTTCATAACACATTCCCTGAATCTTCGATGGAGTGGCAGCACGCGTAACAGTCTGCCAACGGATGCGTACGCAGTTTAGCCGATTGAACTTCAAAAACCATAGTCCTAATCCGTTTCTTCCGTCTGCGAGCGGCGTTACACTGTGCGCCGAACTTTTGAGTAATGGATCACGTAATGCGCATTCACATCCTCGGGATTTGTGGCACTTTTATGGGCGGTCTGGCGATGCTGGCCCGTTCACTTGGTCATCAGGTGACCGGGTCAGACGCCAACGTTTACCCACCTATGAGTACTCTGCTTGAACAGCAAGGTATTGAATTAACAGAAGGTTACGACGCCAGTCAGCTTGACCCGGTGCCTGATCTGGTGATTATCGGCAACGCGATGACGCGGGGTAATCCTTGCGTGGAAGCGGTGCTGGAACGCAACATTCCTTACCTCTCTGGCCCGCAGTGGCTGCACGATTTCGTGCTGCGCGATCGCTGGGTGCTGGCGGTCGCGGGAACCCACGGTAAAACCACCACAGCCGGCATGGCAGCGTGGATTCTCGAGGCCTGCGGCCTTGAGCCAGGCTTTATTATTGGTGGTGTGCCCGGAAACTTCGATGTCTCGGCAAAATTAGGAAAAAGTCCATTCTTCGTAATTGAGGCGGATGAGTACGACTGCGCGTTTTTCGATAAGCGTTCCAAGTTTGTCCATTACTGCCCACGTACGCTGATCCTCAATAATCTTGAGTTTGATCACGCCGATATCTTTGACGATCTGCGGGCGATCCAGAAGCAGTTCCACCATCTGGTGCGGATCGTACCGGGCCAGGGCAAGATCCTGCTGCCGGAACATGATCCTAACCTCAAACAGGTGATGGCGATGGGCTGCTGGAGCGAGCAGGAGAACGTCGGCGAGCACGGGCGCTGGCAGGCGAAGAAGCTCACCAACGATGCGTCTCACTGGGAAATCTGGCTCGACGGCGAAAAAGTCGGGGAAGTGAACTGGGCGCTGGTGGGTGAACACAATATGCACAACGGGCTGATGGCGATTGCTGCCGCGCGCCATGTGGGTGTGAAGCCGGAAGATGCAGGCCAGGCGCTGAACAGCTTTATCAATGCGCGTCGACGGCTGGAGCTGCGCGGCGAAGTGAACAGCATCAAAGTCTATGATGACTTCGCTCACCATCCGACCGCGATTCTGGCGACGCTGGCTGCCCTGCGCAGCAAAGTTGGCGGCAGAGCGCGTATCCTGGCTGTGCTGGAGCCACGCTCTAATACCATGAAGATGGGCGTCAGCAAGAACGATCTGGCACCGTCGCTGGCGCGTGCTGATGAGGTCTTTCTGTTCCAGCCGCACCATATTCCGTGGCAGGTATCTGATGTCGCAGAAGCGTGCATTCCGCCTGCACACTGGAGCGCGGATATCGATACCCTGGTGGAAATGGTGGCCAAAGCCGCGCAGCCAGGCGACACGATTCTGGTCATGAGCAACGGCGGGTTTGGTGGTATCCACCAGAAGCTGCTGGACAGGCTGGCATAATGTCACAGGCGCCCGTTTCGGGCGCTTTTTTTAAAAGCATTATCCCCGGAAATATTATTCCCTCAATAAATCCCGCATATTTTTGAATTCGATCTGCTCACTCTTCCTGCCGTTGCCATATTTTTCTTATTAGTGTCTGAAACAGAAAGGCCGCTCTCGCCGGTTATTTCTAGCATCATCCCTGTAGTGACTGAGGGATAATAATTAACGCGTTAAAGTTAAAGGAATAAATAACAGGTTCTCTTTATGCGCGATCTTATATTGATGAGGGTTTTAAATATAAGTTAACTCTGGGTTAAACGAATGAGTTCGGATAATTCATTGCTCTGATTACCACTAATAAGGATGTTCATATGGGAAATAATAATTCATTGTCGTTTTTGCTGGGCGCCGCGTTGTTATGCAGTTCTGCTGCGGCGCTGGCCACGGCCACCGTTGATTACCGGCATGAGTACCGCCTTCGCGACCGCACGCACTACGACAAGCTGGGTCTGAGCACCACGCTGCCGGACAATATGTTTCTCGGGGTCGAAACCAAATTCAAAACCGGCGGCGCCGATCCAAAAGACAAATATTATAACGACACCGTGTTAAACGTAGTGGAGGTGACCTTTCTGAAGTCGTATTACTGGGGAAACTGGACAGTGTCGCCTTTTATTCAGCCAGAATTTAACTCCTCGCGCACTGAATGGAAATTTGGTGTGGCACCCTGGTATAAATTTAATGATCGCTGGTCTCTCGGTGGCCTTTATCGTCTTGAGCTGACCGATTATGCGCATGACGATCAATGCCGCACCGGCGGTATTGATTATTGCGATACTGACCGGCATCGCACTGCCAACCGTTTTGATCTCTATCTGCGAAATAAAAGCGATCGGCTGACCACCACCTATAAGCTGGTGTATAAACACGCGGATGCGAAACTCTTTGCCAATAAACATGACGATTACGAACAGGAGTTACAGTTCGATTATGCGCTTGGCAACGATCGCGTCTGGGTGCCTTACGTCACCTTTGGTGATATCGGACGTTCTGCGACATCGAGCGAACGCCAGCTGCGGCTGCGCACCGGTATTCTCTATATCTATCGATGAATGCGCTGCCGGGAGGCGGGCGAGGCTGCCCGCCATGGCGTTACTTCGCTTCGGCCAGTTCGCGCAGATACTGGAAAATCTGACGGGCAGACTTCGGCGGCTTGCTGCCCGCTTTCTCTTTCTGCGCGTTACGGATCATGCTGCGTAACTGCTGACGATCGGCATCGGGATAAAGCGCAATCACGTCGCCCATCGCTTCATCACCCTGTTCAATCAGACGATCGCGCAGCATTTCCAGTTTATGGAACAGCGCAACCTGCTGGTTATGGCGATTATTGAGCTTATCCAGCGCAACGCGGATCGGCTCCACATCAATACTGCGCAGCAGTTTACCGATCAGCTGCAGCTGACGACGGCGACCCTCTTTCTTGATGCGCTGTGCCAGTTCCACTTCAGTACGCAGGCGCTCATCCAGCGGGATTTTATCCAGCGAGTTTTTACCCAGATCAACCAGTTCGGCACCCAGGCGCTTTAACTCTTCTGCATCGCGTTTAATTTCACTCTTACTGACCCAGATAATCTCTTCATCTTCTTCTTCGTCATTATCTGGCACATCGTCGAGCCACTCATCGGGCTGTTTGGTCATTTCCGGGCTCCCAAAAAAAAGAGGCTAATCCTACCAGTTTATCGGGTGACTGCGAAATTGTTCTCTGACTCTGATAGACTCAAATCATTCACACATAAGATTAGACGGCAGGTCGATGAACGTATCTACTCAGGTTGCAGAACAGCGAAAAGTACTGGAGCAGGCCATTGCGCAGGCACTTGAACTGGCTAAAGCAAGCACTGACAGCGCGGAAGTGGCAGTCAGTAAAACCACCGGCATCGGGGTCAGCACCCGCTATGGCGAAGTGGAAAACGTCGAATTCAACAGCGACGGTGCGCTGGGCATCACCGTCTATCATCAGAATCGTAAAGGCAGCGCCTCATCGACCGACCTCAGCCCGGACGCGATCAAACGCACCGTGCAGGCGGCGATTGATATTGCGCGCTATACCTCGCCCGATCCCTTCGCCGGTCCGGCCGACGCAGAGCTGCTGGCCTATGATGCGCCAGACCTGGATCTCTACCATCCGTGGGAGATTGATGCTGACCGCGCCATTGAACTGGCTGCGCAGGCGGAACAGGCATCACTGCGCGCCGACAAGCGTATTACTAACACTGAAGGTGGCAGCTTCAACAGCCACGTCGGCATCAAAGTCTTTGGCAACAGCCACGGTATGTTACAGAGCTACTGCTCAAGCCGTCACTCGCTCTCCAGCAGCGTGATTGCCGAGCAGGATGGCAACATGGAGCGCGACTACGCCTACACCATTGGGCGCGCGTTTGAAGATTTGAAGAGCCCGGAGTGGGTCGGTGCAGAGTGCGCGCGCCGCACGCTCTCTCGTCTGGCACCGCGTAAACTTCCGACCATGAAAGCCCCGGTGATTTTCGCCTCTGAAGTGGCAACCGGCTTATTTGGTCATCTGGTTGGCGCGATCAGCGGCGGCAACGTTTACCGTAAATCGACCTTCCTGCTGGATTCTATGGGTCAGCAGATCCTGCCGGAGTGGCTCACCATCAATGAACAGCCGCATCTGCTGAAAGGGCTCGCCTCCACGCCATTCGACAGCGAAGGGGTGCGTACCCAGGCGCGCGACATCATCAAAGATGGCGTGCTGCAGACCTGGCTGTTAACCAGCTACTCAGCCCGCAAACTGGGCCTGACCAGCACCGGTCACGCTGGCGGCATTCATAACTGGCGCATTGCGGGCCAGGGCCACAGCTTTGACGACCTGCTGAAGCAGATGGGCACCGGGTTAGTGGTGACCGAACTGATGGGACAGGGCGTCAGCGCCATTACCGGTGATTACTCACGCGGTGCGGCCGGGTTCTGGGTCGAGAATGGCGTTATTCAGTACCCGGTCAGCGAAGTGACTATCGCCGGAAATCTCAAAGAGATGTGGCGCAATATGGTGACCATCGGTGACGATATTGAAACCCGCAGCAATATCCAGTGCGGTTCAGTGTTACTGCCTGAGATGAAGATAGCGGGACAATAAAGATGGATTCCTGAAGCAGCCGGTTGGCTGCTTTTTTTCATCACAATAAAAAGGAAGTAATGATGCGTAAGCATGTGATTGCAATGTTGTCGGCTTCTCTGTTGTTCTCCAGCGTCAGTCTCTATGCGGCGGATCTGGAGCAGGATATGGATACACTGAATGCGAACCTGAAAATCGTCAAAAAAAGTGACAATGCCCAGGAGATGCAGCAGGCGTTAACCAAAATGCGTGCCGCAGCGCAGGATGCGCGACAGGGCACGCCGGATAAGCTGGAAGGCCAGCCGGCTGACAGCCCACAGGTGAAAGATTTCCATGCCGGTATCGACTCACTGATCGCGCAGATCGATGTGGTCAGCGCGCTGGCGAAAGCCAACAATGTGGACGGGGCGAAACGCGAAGCAGCGAAGTTCGACGACATCCGCAATACCAACCATAAGAAATTCCGTTAATCAGATCGCCGGCCAGCCAGGCCGGCGGTTTTTTACCATCACTTCTGCTTATTACCGCACCCTGAACCCCCGCGCGTCCGGCTTGTCGCCGCACAACATCACCGCTTTTCTCGGTTAAATCCATCAAATTACGCATTCTGCGACGCGTGTCGCACTAAGCATGCAGCCTGCGATCTGACGCACAACCTTCACTTCAATTTCCACTTGCTGCTGGAAATGTTGCCTCTCCACAGCCGGGGCGATGACCGCTAATTTGTTTTTAACGCGAATTATCCGGTTTAACAGGAGTAGCAAGGTGAGTAATAACGGCGTCCCGGTGTATGAAGCGGCACCTGAGAAAGTGCAACAGCTGGCTGACAGCGTGATGACGCAGATTGCTGCGATCTATCAGCAGCATGGTATTCAGCCCAATGCGGTTCAGCAGCAGATGCTGCAATCACATGTCGGTGCCATGGCGTCACGCTCGCTGAGCGGTGAGCCGCTGCCGGAAGTGGAAGCGGAGCTGTTTGAGGATATTCCGCCGGAAACGTTAGCGCTGGCGCAGCAGGTCGTCGATCTGTTTGGCAATCTGCCCCGCGAAGAGGCCTGGCTGCTGTCAGTGCATATTGAAGTCGCGCGATCAAACAACCAGAGAGGAACATAAGATGGTAACAGTAGTGATTGGTGATCGTTTAGGTAAAGGACAGAAAGTGGCGGCGGGCATCGAAAAAGCGGGTGGCCGTGCCGTCGTGGTGCCAGGTGTCGCTGCTGACATGAAACTGGGTGACGTGATGAAGGCGGAAAACGCCGATTTCGGCATCTCGTTCTGCGGCAGCGGCGGCGCCGGTGCTATCACCGCTCAGAACAAATATGGCTACAAAGCAAAACATGGCATGCGTTCTGTCGACGAAGGCGTCACCGCCATTAATGAAGGTGCCACGGTGCTGGGCTTCGGCTTTATGGATAAAGAAGAGTTAGGCGAACGGCTGGTGCAGGCCTGGAACAAGAAGCACGGCAGCTGATTATGAAAGAACAATACGTTACCCAGGTGACGGTCGAGGGCAAAGGCGACACCAAAGCAAAAGCCTTTGCCGATGCCCTGAGTCGTGTGCAGAACCAGGTTCTGCGCGCGACGCAAAAAATTCTGCTGCGCATTGAACCTCAGGATGTCCGGGTGCTGCGCGCGCAGGAGAGCGTCAAAACCGAGAAGTTTCTCTTCTTCTTTCTGGCGCGCCAACGGCGGAGCTTCAGCGTCACGCTGGAGATCACCGTCAGCGTCACCGTTTTCGACACCGAACAGGTGGCGTTCACGGCGGCATCGTAAAACAGAGCCTGTTAACGCCAGCCAGCCGTTTGCCCGATGCTCTGCTGTCGCGACATCGCGATGATCAGGCATGGGCGATGCGGCGGCGTGCGATAGGGCAGGTAAAAACGACAACAAGGTACAACAACATGTTTTTAATCATTTTGTTTAAGTCGTTGATCATTGGCGGGCTGGTAGGGGTCGGCGTCGGTGCGGGTGCGGCGCGCATGTTCCACGCGCCAACCACTCAGGGCATGGGCGCTTTCCGTACGCTGGGCGAACTGAACTCGTGCGAGGGCGATCCGGCATCCCACTTCTCCTTTGGTCTTGGCTTCTTTTTCAATGCCTGGGCATCGTCGGTTGCAGCCGGTTCATTCACTCAGGATGTGGATCATCGCATCATTCCAAACTGGGGTGCGGCCGCCTTGATGGTGAAGAATCGTAATGTGGCGGAGACGCTGCACGATCCGAAAAAAATGGCCATCGCCTGCGGCATCATCGGCATGATCGTGGTCGCCTTCCTCAACTCCACCGCCTCGGCTGTTCCGGCTGCGCTGCAGGTCACGGCAGTCAAAGTGCTGGTGCCCGCCGCTAACCTGCTGGTGAACACCGTCATGCCGGTGATCTTCTGGCTGGCGGCGATCGACGCGGGCAGAAAGTCAGGTTTCTGGGCCACCATTTTTGGCGGTCTGGCGCAGCTGATCATGGGCAACGCCGTGCCGGGACTGGTGCTGGGTATCCTGATCGGTAAAGGCGTGGAAGAGAGCGGCTGGAACCGGGTCACCAAAGTCATGATGACCGCCATCGTGCTGCTGTTTGTGCTGAGCGGCTTCTTCCGTGGTTTCGATATGAAGCTGCTGCAGTCCTTCCAGCTCGGCATTCCCGGCTGGCTCGACATGATCCATAACTCAGTCAGCGGCAAATAAGAGGCGATGCGATGAACGAAAATAAAGGCTTCTGGTACGCCGACTGGTCTTTCCCGATCTTTGTTGGCCTGCTCTCTTCTGGCGTCTTTGCCGGGACACACATGTATTACCTCTATGGCATCGGCGCGTTCAATGAAGTGGCGTTTGTGTCGATGCTGCGCGCAGGCATGGAGACCGGCGTCTACGGCGCGGTCGCCGCCTTTGGTGCCAGCTTCCTGTTCGCCCGTATCATCGAAGGCTCGCTGGTGGGCATTCTGGATATCGGCGGGGCGATTCAGACCGGCGTCGGACTGGGCGTTCCGGCACTACTGCTGGGGGCGGGCATTGTCTTCCCGGTGGCGAACTTCGCTGCCTCGCTGGCGACGGGCCTGGTAATTGGTGTGGCGATTGGCTACCTGATTATTCTGGCGCGTAAATTCACCATCAATCAGAGCGACTCAACTTACGGCGCAGACGTGATGATGGGTGCGGGTAATGCCTCGGGGCGCTTTCTGGGGCCGCTGATCATCCTGTCAGCCATGGCGGCATCTATTCCGATTGGCCTGGGTTCGCTGCTGGGCGCGCTGCTCTTCTATCTCTGGAACAAGCCCATTACCGGCGGCGCTATCCTCGGCGCGATGATCCTCGGGGCACTGTTTCCGATTGCTCTCTGATCTCACCGGCAGCCCGGCAGCGGGCTGCCGTTAAGGAGAAACCATGTACGACTTGATTATTCGCGGTGCGCGTCTCAGCGATGAGCAGGTGGTCGACATTGCCTTGCAGGATGGCCGCATCGCCGCCATAGGCAAGGTGCAGGGCAACGCAGAGCGCGAGCGCGATCTGGCTGGCCGTTACTACCTCAGCGCAGGCTGGATCGACTCCCACGTTCACTGCTATCCCAAATCACCGATTTATCATGATGAAGCGGATGCGATTGGTGTTGCGCATGGCGTCACCACGGTTGTCGATGCGGGCAGCACCGGCGCAGAGCACATTGATGACTTTTACCGGCTGACACGCGCGGCACAGACCCAGGTTTATGCGCTGATCAATATCGCCCGCACCGGCATCGTCACCCAGAATGAGCTGGCTGACATGACGCAGATAGATGGCGAGGCGGTGCAGCAGGCGGTGGCGCGGCTGCCCGATTTTATTGTCGGCCTCAAGGCGCGCATCAGCAGCAGCGTGGTGGGCGAGAATGGTGTGCAGCCGCTGATTAAAGCGAAGGCGATCCAGCAGGAAACCGGCGGGCTGCCGCTGATGGTTCACATTGGCAATAATCCGCCCAATCTCGACCAGATTGCGGATCTGCTCACCACGGGTGACATCATCACGCACTGCTTTAACGGCAAACCCAACCGTATCCTGACGCCGCAGGGCGAACTCAAAGCGGCCGTAAAACAGGCTATCGCGCGTGGCGTCAAACTCGATGTCGGCCACGGCAGTGCCAGCTTCAGCTTTGAAGTCGCCCGCGCGGCGATTGCGCAGGGCATTCTGCCCGACACCATCAGCTCTGACATCTACTGCCGCAATCGTCTGGCCGGACCGGTTCACAACCTGGCGCATGTGATGTCGAAATTTTTCAGTGTCGGTATGACGCTGCCGCAGGTGATTGACTGCGTAACGCTCAATGCGGCGGCAGGACTGCGCCTGCAGCGCAAAGGCCAGCTGAAAGTCGGCTACGATGCCGATCTGACTGTGTTTAGCGTCAAAGAGGAAACCCGGCCATTCATCGATTCAGAAGGTGAACAGGTCGCAGGTGAGAAGCATCTGGTCCCGCTGGCGGCCGTCGTTGCTGGTACGTGGATCGCGACTGAAGAAGGAATAGCGCATGACCTCGGTATATGAAAAGTATGGCCTGAAGCCGGTGATTAACGCCTCTGGCCGTATGACGATCCTCGGCGTCTCTACGCCGTCGAGTGAGGTGATCGATACGGTGAAATATGGCCTCGATCACTACTTCGAAATGAAAGATCTGGTGGATAAGACCGGTGCTTATATCGCCGGTCTGCTGAAGGTGGAGAACGCGCTGGTGGTCTCCTGCGCCTCGGCCGGTATCGCCCAGAGCGTGGCGGCGGTGATTGTGAAAGACAACGACTGGCTGGTGGATAACCTGCATGCCGCGCCGCTGACCGTCCCGCATCAGATTGTGGTGCCGAAAGGGCACAACGTGAACTATGGCGCACCGGTCGGCAGCATGGTGGCACTGGGTGGCGGGCAACTGGTGGAAGCGGGTTACAGCAACGAGTGCTCACCCGCCCAGCTGGCGGCGGCGATCACCCCACAGACCGCGGCGATCCTCTATGTAAAATCGCACCACTGTGTGCAGAAGAGCCATCTCGATGTGGCGCAGGCCGCAGCCGTTGCGCGCCAGCATGGCGTCCCGCTGATCGTCGATGCGGCGGCGGAAGAGGATCTGCAATGCTACTACCAGGCGGGGGCAGATCTGGTGATCTACAGCGGAGCAAAAGCGATTGAAGGGCCGACCAGCGGACTGGTAATTGGCCGACACCACTACGTTGAGTGGGTCAAGCGCCAGACCAACGGCATTGGCCGCGCGATGAAAGTGGGCAAAGAGGGGATCCTGGGGCTGACCCAGGCGATTGAAAACTATCTGACGCAGCCAAAAATCAGCGGCGCGCAGATGGTAGAAAAAATGACGCCGTTCATTGAACAGCTCAACAGTCTGAATGGCGTGACGGCCCGGGTAGTGTGGGATGCCGCCGGACGCGACATCGCCCGGGCTGAGATCAAGTTTGACGAAGCCGCGATCCAGCAGCGCACCGGCGATCTGGTACAGGCGCTGAAAAACGGCGATGTGGCGATCTACTTCCGTGGCTACAAAGCCAACGAAGGGATCATTGAGGCGGACGTGCGCAGCGTCAGCGCCGATCAACTGCACACTATTTTCACCCGCATTCAGGCACTGTTAAACGGAGAGAAAAACGCATGACGCTGACACCCAATTTCTATCAGGATCGTCTCTGCCTTAACGTACTGGCGGGATCGAAAGAGAATGCGCGCGCCATCTGGCAGGCGGCAGAAGGGCATGTGCTGGTCGGCGTGCTGTCGAAAAACTACGCCAGCAATGAAGCCGCTATCGCCGATATGCGCGAGTATGCCGCGCTGATCGATAATGCGCTCTCGATTGGTCTGGGTGCGGGCGATCCCAACCAGTCACAGATGGTGAGTGAGATCTCGGCAGTGCTGCAACCGCAGCATGTGAATCAGGTCTTTACCGGCGTCGCCACCAGCCGTGCGCTGCTGGGGCAGTCGCAGACGATAGTGAACGGTCTGATCTCGCCCACCGGCACGCCAGGTCTGGTGAAAATCTCCACCGGACCGCGCAGCTCAAAACAGCGTGACGGGATCGTGCCCGTCGAAACGGCGATCGCGATGCTGCAGGATATGGGCGGCAGCTCGGTAAAATATTTCCCGATGGGCGGTCTGCAGGCGGTGGATGAGTATCGCGCTGTGGCGGAAGCCTGTGCAAAACAGGATTTCTGGCTGGAGCCAACCGGCGGCATCGATCTGGAAAATTTCGGTGAGATCGTGCGCATTGCGCTGGAGTCGGGCGTCAGCAAAGTGATCCCGCACGTCTACAGTTCGATCATCGACAAAGCCAGCGGAGAGACCCGCGTTGAAGATGTGAAGCAGTTGCTGGCCATCTGTAAAACGCTGCTGGCTTAGAGATCAACACGATCTGCCTGCAACAGGCAGATCGCGCAACATGGACGTTGCGAGACGATCTCCGTAGGCTGATGTTCCCTATTTCTGTCTGCAAACAGGTAACGCTTGTGAGATTTCCCAATCAGCGCCTTGCGCAACTGTTCGATGCCATGCAAAACGAAACGCTGCCTCAGGATGAGCTGGCGCGGCGTTTCGCCGTCTCGACACGCACCGTGCGTACCGATATCACGGCGCTGAATGCGCTGCTGGCAGAACATGGCGCGCAGTTTGTCCTCAATCGCGGCGCGGGCTATCAGCTGAAGATTGAGGATGCTCAGCGCTTTCAGCATCTGCAACAGCATACCGCGTCGCCGCTGCGGGTACCGCGCACCTCGCCGGATCGGGTTCGCTACCTGCTGACCCGCTTTCTTACCGCCGCTTATTCCCTGAAACTTGAAGAGCTGGCAGAGGAGTGGTTTGTCAGCCGCGCGACCCTGCAGAATGATATGGCGGAGGTGCGCGAATGGCTGGGGCGCTATCACCTCACCATTGAGAGCAAGCCACATTACGGCATGAAGCTGTTTGGCAGCGAAGTGGCAATTCGTACCTGCCTGACCGACCTGTTATGGCAAATTGATCAGGCGCAGCCCGAGAGCCCGCTGCTCACTATCGAAGCGCTGAACAGCGGCATGCTGGAGACGCTGCGCCCGCTGCTGCAAAGCTGTTTTGCTCAGCACAACATTCGGCTCAGCGATGAGGGTGAACGCTATCTGCGGCTTTACTGCGCCGTGGCGGTGCGGCGCATCAGTGAAGGCTATCCGCTTAACGATCCGGGTGCAGAGGAGATTGGTGATGAGGTGCGTGAAGCGGCCCATCACCTGATTAATCTGATGCGCCCGCTGGTCAGCAAACCGATTTCACCGGCGGAAGAGAACTGGCTGCGGGTCAATATCGCCGCGCGACGCATTCAGGCGATTGCTCCCAGCGCCATCAATGCTGATGACGCCGACGCGCTGGTGGATTATCTGCTCAGCTTTATCAACACGCATTACAACTTCAATCTGCAAAACGATCAGCAGCTGCGTGCTGACCTGCTCACCCACATCAAAACCATGATTACGCGGGTGCGCTATCAGATTCATATTCCCAACCCGCTGCTCAGCAACATCAAACAGCACTATCCCATGGCCTATGATGTCACCTTAGCGGCGGTGACCAGCTGGGGGAAATATACCCCTTACGTCATCACCGAGAATGAGATTGGCTTTCTGGTATTGCATATCGGTGTCGGGCTGGAGCGCCACTATGACGTCGGTTATCAGCGTCATCCGCAGGTGCTGCTGGTCTGCGACAGCGGTAACTCTACGCTGCGAATGATTGAGGCGATGCTGCTGCGCAAATATCCGCAGTTGCAGGTCACGGCCCGCCTGTCTCAGCGCGAGTATGAGGCGCGCAGCCGCATCGACGAAGATTTTGTTATCTCTACCATCCGGCTCAGCGAAAAAGAGAAGCCGGTGGTGGTGATGTCGCCGTTTCCCACCGGTTTTCAGCTGGAACAGATTGGCAAGCTGGTGCTGGTGGACCGTACCCGGCCCTATATGCTGGCGAAATTTTTTGATGCTCAGCACTTTCATATCGTCGACAGGCCGATGACCCAGTCTGAACTGTTTCGCCAGCTGTGCGATCAACTGGAGGCGGAGGGATTTGTGGATGCGGCGTTCTATCCGTCGGTTGAAGAGCGCGAAGCGATTGTCAGCACCATGCTCGGCGAAGGCATTGCGCTGCCGCACTCGCTGGGGCTGCTGGCAAAGAAAACCGTGGTTTATACCGTGCTGGCGCCGCACGGCATCGCCTGGGGAGACGATACCGCCTATGTCATTTTCCTGCTGGCGATCAGCAAAAGTGAATATGAAGAGGCGATGGCGATATACGATCTGTTTGTGACGTTCCTGCGTGAAAGGGCGATGACCCGCCTGCGGGACAGCACCGATTTCACCCGCTTCAGGGCAGTGGCGATGGATTGCCTGAGCCGCTCCTGGCCCTCGCCCTGAATCGGCGCTTTAGTTTTTCTTCGCCAGCAGGCGCGGGATCTCACGCAGGCACCAGGATTTGGCTTCGCCCATGCTGTCACGCCGCCACGCCATAATAATATCGACCTCGCGGGTATATTCCGGACTCACCACCCGCAGACGGCCTTCCGCAATATCCTGCTCCACCAGCGAATAGGGCATGGTCGCCACGCCCAGGCCAGCCAGCAGCGCACGGCGCTTATCGTCCATGCTGCTCACGGTCAGGCGCTGCTGCTTATCCAGTAACTGCACGGTCAGCACCGGACGCTCACGCGCGGTATCTGCGACCGCAATGCCACGGTATTTCACCCGCGTCACTTCAGACTGAGGTTCAGGCTCGTTATGAATCGGATGGTCGGCACTGGCGACGTAGACGCTCATCATGGTGTAGAGCTTGCGCGTATTGATCTCGGTGGAGGCGCGGAAGTGCATATCGGGGGCGATCACGATATCGGCCCGGCCCTGTTCCAGCCGTTCCCACGCGCCCGCCAGCACTTCCGTCACCAGCGAAAATTGTGTGTTGGCCTTGTCGGCCAGCCGCGTCACCAGCGGAAACAGCGCATCAACAGGTACCAGTGCTTCGGTGACGATGGTCAGATGGGTTTCCCAGCCACGTGCCAGCGCTTCAGCATCGGTGGTGAGCTTATCGGCTGCTTCCAGCAGCACCCGGCCACGCTCCAGCAGCATGCGTCCCACGTTGGTAAATTTGGTACGGTGACCGGAACGGTCAAACAGCACCACATCCAGCTCCTCTTCCAGCTTTTGCATGGTGTAGCTGAGGGCGGAAGGAACGCGCCCCAGTTCATCCGCCGCCGCGGCAAAACTGCCACGCCGATCAATCGCATCCATAACGCGTAAAGATTCAAGGGTTAACGCACGCTCTTTAGCCATCCCGGTTCTCTGTCAGGAAATTTGAACATGCCCGGCAGATTAACTGGCTAACAATCCGGCGTCCAGACTTTTACCATGGGAGCATATAGTCCGTGGCCGATCCTCGTCACCGGATGCTGGAGGTAAACAATGATAACGACACGCAGTGCGTCCGCATGTGGTCAGGCCGATTTCGGCTGGTTACAGGCGCGCTACAGTTTCTCTTTTGGCCACTATTTTGATCCCAAACTGATGGGGTACGCGTCGCTGCGCGTACTGAACCAGGAAGTGCTGGCGCCGGGTGCCGCTTTTCAGCCGCGCACCTATCCACAGGTTGATGTCCTGAACATCGTGCTGCAGGGTGAAGCTGAATACCGCGACAGCGAAGGCAACACGATCAGCGTGCGGGAAGGGGAGGCGCTGCTGCTCTCTGCCCAGCCGGGTGTGAGTTACACCGAAATGAACCTGAGCAAAGATCGACCGCTGACACGCATGCAGCTCTGGCTGGCCGCCTGTCCGGAGCGCGAAAATCCGCGGATGCAGAAAATTGCCCTGACGGATGGCCGGTTGTCCCAGCTGATCGCCTCGCCGGATGGCATGGACGACAGTCTGCAACTGCGTCAGCAGGTGTGGATTCATCAGGTCGAGCTGGCACCAGGCGAAAAGCATTCGCTGCAGTTACAGGGGCCGCGAGCCTATCTGCAGTCGATTCACGGTTCGCTGGAAGCGATGTCCGGCACGGATCATCAGGAGAAGCTGGGCTGTGGCGATGGTGCCTTTTTGCAGGAAGAGAAGCTGTTGCAACTGACGGCGAAAACCGCGACCCGCGCACTGGTCATCGACATTCCCGTCTGAACATCGGGCAATAAAAAAGGCGGCTAGGGCCGCCTTTTTTGCGTTTTGCGTATTACTTCAGCATGGTGAAGGCCGTGGTGACGTGCTTCACGCCACTGACGCGGCTGGCGACATCAGCCGCTGCCTGCGCTTCCTGCGGTGTCACCAGACCCAGCAGGAACACTTCGCCATTCTCCGTCGTCACCTTCACGTTGGAGGATTTCACCTGATCGCTGCCCAGCAGCTGCGAGCGGATTTTGGTGGTAATCCAGGTGTCTGACGATGTGGTGCCCAGCGTCACTTTCTGGCCGATACGGATCTCGTTATAGACCTCGGTTGCGCCATCAACGCCCATGGTGATCTGTTTGGCTCGACCGGCGATCTCCTGCGAAGGCGCCTGACCGGTCAGCAACACTTTGCCCTGATAGGCCGTGGCGATAATGCGGGCATCGGTTTTAATCTGCTGATCTTTAGCCAGCGCGTTAGTCACGCGTAGCTCCAGCGTGCTGTCATCAACCTGCGTACCTACCGAGCGTGGATCGGTGGCCGTTTTGGTGGCAACCGCTGCGCCGCCCGCCACAACCGCAACGCAGCCCTGCAGCAGCATGGCGGTTAACAGAATAGCTATAGCATTCAATGCTTTCATTCGTGCTCCTTCGGTCATTCCTGATGGGGAAAGAGAGTGTTATCGATCAGATCGCATAAGCAATTAACGGTGAGCATATGCATCTCCTGAATACGGGCGCTGCGGTGCGACGGAATGCGGATCTCCACATCCTGCGGACCCAGCAGTCCGGCGAGCTCTCCGCCATCATACCCGGTAAGCGCAACGATAGTCATATCGCGTGTTACCGCCGCTTCCACGGCCTTAACGATGTCACGAGTGTTGCCACGGGTTGAGATAGCCAGTAACACATCGCCTGCGTGTCCCAGAGCGCGCACCTGCTTGGCATAGATTTCATCGTGCAGGCGGTCATTACCAATCGCGGTCAGCATCACGTTGTCGGCGCTCAACGCCAGCGCCGGTAAGCTTGGGCGTTCGGTCTCGAAACGGTTGATCATGCTGGCGGCGAAGTGCTGTGCATTGGCGGATGAGGCACCGTTGCCACAGCTCAGGATTTTATTGCCATTCAGTAACGACTGCACCAGCGTCATAGCGGCGCGGGAGATGGCATCGGGCAACGCTTCGGCTGCGGCAATCTGAGTTTGAATACTTTCGGTAAAACACGCTTTAATTCTGTCCTGCACACGACCACCTGGTTCTAAACGTCTGCATTAAAGGCATTCGGCAGCCACTCGAGCGCCGTGCCGGTAATGGCGATGATGTCGAAACGGCAATTCACTGTTTCAAAACTGCCGCCGCGTTGCGCCAGCCAGAGAGCGGCAGCGCGCAGCAGCTTTTGTTGTTTATTCCGGGTTACGCTGGCGAGCGCGCCACCATAACGCGCATCGCGTCGGTAGCGAACTTCAACAAACACCCAACAGTGCCCGTCACGCATTATCAGGTCAAGTTCACCATTGCGAAAGTGAACATTACTGGCGACCCATATCAGGCCAGCCTGCTCCAGATAGCGCCGGGCATCTTCTTCATACCTGGCGCCAGTCTGACGCCGATTTAGTTGGCCGGTGCGATTTCGCCCCGACGATACTGGTTCCATGTCAACTTCCTGTTGATCACACAATCCGTGTCGGCGCTGAGCTTGCCGGTATTGCCGTCCAGCGTAAAGCCAGGTGACTGACGCATCTGGTTAAAGTGATTCGCCAGCGTCCAGGCATCCATTCCCATGGCATAGAGGCGCACCAGCGAATAGTCATTATTGAATGACTTTGATGTCTGCTGCATCAGGCCAGGATTGCTGCCGGAGAGCAGCGGAATATCGCTGAACTGCAGGCCATCCATTTCCAGACGGAAGTCCGGGCCGGCACCGGCTTGCGCGCTGCGCGAACTGGCGTAGAGCGAGATATTGCTGCGACTGCCGGTGCGCATGGTGATCATCGGTTTGATCAGCTGCAGTTCGTCCTGCGTTGAGACGATGTAGACCGCATCGACACCGCCGCCGCTGCTGGTGCTGACCACATCTGGCGTGTTCTGCTGCGGTGCCGGGATAGTCAGGCCCGCAATCGTAACACCCTGCGGCTCGGCAGGTGCAGCGTTCACTGGCGTACCGGATAAACTGATGCCCGCGCCGCTGTTAATGCCCTGTTTCAGCTCTGAGGTCGAACCAAAGCGCTGCTGCATCACGGTGCTGCCACCCAGCGTCTGCCACTCCTGAGCAAAGGCATTGGTGACGCGATCGCCCAGTCCACTACGCGGAACCAGCAACAGCGGCTGGCGTTTGCCCTGATCCCAGATATGGTGCGCCGCATCGCGCGCTTCGTCTTCAGGAGAAAGCGCAAAGTAGCAAATATTCGGATGGTTCTGGATCTTTTCCGGCTCGTTGAGCGCCAGCACATTCAGTGGCGTCTGGCTGTTGGCGACCTTCTCAACGTTGCTCTTAAGCAGCGGGCCGACCACGATGGTGGCACCATCCTGCTGTGCCTGCTGCATCACCTGTTCAATCGGCTGGCTGCTGGTGTCATAGACCTTGATCTGTGCGTTGCTGGCCGGTTCCGCGGCAGCAGGCTGTGATTGAGGCTGTGGCGTCGCGTCGGCAGGCTGTTGCTGCTGCGGCGCGCTGATTGGATCGGTGGAAGAACCAGCAGCGGCAGCGGGTTGGGTGCTGGCGGTTGCATCAGCAGCGGCGGGCTGAGCTGCCGCAGGCTGAGCGACCGGCGCGGAGATGCCATTCTTCGCGTCGTTAAAGCCTTTCTGAATCGCGTTGGCGAACACCTGCGCCTGGCCATTCAGCGGCAGCAGCAGCGCGATGATGCTGGTTGAAGCTTTGGTGTAGTTCTGCATCTGGCTCAGCTGCGTCGGCAGCGTTTTGGCCGCCGGGTTCTGCGGATAGCGGGTCTGCCAGTCTTTGATGCCTGACTTGAGCATCTCAGCATCCTGCGTGTTGGCGCGCCAGACCGCGAGCAGATCCAGCCAGCCCTGCAGCACATTTTCATCGGCATTGATGACCAGGTTGCTGACTTCCTGCGGCGACATCTGGGTCAGTGTCTGCCAGGTGGCGTCGATATTGCCCTGATGATCGGTGCCTTTCAGCAGCGGCTCCTGGGCAATATAGTTGCGCAGCAGCGAGAGTGAAGGGCGACCCTGTGCGCTGGCGATCTGCAGGCTGTAATAACGCGCCAGCTGATCCTGCGACAGTGCGCCGGTTTTCACTGCCGCTAACAGCGGTTCGGCGTCTTTGATCTTCTGCTGTGCAATCAGCAATTGCGCTTTCAGCAGCAGGGATTCCTGTTGCTGCGTCTCAGAGAGCTGCTGCGGCAACTGGCTCAGTTGCTGAGTCGCCTCAGGATACTTTCCTTCCTTCAACAGGGCGCGGATTGCAAGTAATTGCCAGTCGGTCTTGCTATCATCGCTGCTTTGCTGCGCTTGCTGCAGATAGTAAGCGGAGCTGGCTGTGACGGGCCCCTGAATATTGACGGTTGAGGTTTGCGGCCCCTGACCGCTACATGCGGCTAAAATCAGCCCAGCAAGAATGACAGGCAGAAAGCGTCCTGCTTTATGACGAACGACTTTTGAAGGAAGCATACTGTATCCAGTGATGTTTTTTTCAAGATGCTCAATATTAAATCGGCAATTCGGATGAAACAATGAAACAACTCGATCGGGCAGAGATTTCTGCCAGCACGCTCTACATCGTTCCAACCCCGATTGGTAATTTGGGTGATATCACCCAGCGGGCGCTGACGGTGCTTTCGAGCGTCGATCTGGTCGCTGCGGAAGATACACGTCATACCGGACTGTTGCTACAACATTTCGCCATCAATGCGCGACTCTTCTCACTTCATGACCACAACGAGCAGCACAAGGCTGAACTGCTGCTGACGAAGCTGCAGGAGGGTCAAAGCATAGCCTTAGTTTCTGATGCTGGCACGCCGCTGATCAACGATCCGGGCTACCATCTGGTGCGTCGCTGCCGTGAAGCGGGCATTCGTGTGGTGCCGCTGCCGGGCGCCTGTGCTGCCATTGCTGCGTTAAGTGCTGCAGGGCTGCCATCCGATCGTTTCTGTTACGAAGGGTTTCTGCCCGCCAAAACCAAAGGCCGTTGCGACGCCCTGCGGGCGCTGGTGCAGGAGCCGCGCACGCTGATTTTCTATGAGTCGACCCACCGTCTGATCGACAGCCTGCAGGATATGGTGAGTGAGCTGGGTGCCGAACGCTACGTGGTGCTGGCGCGCGAGCTGACCAAAACCTGGGAGTCGATCTACGGTGCACCGGTCGGCGAGCTGCTGGCGTGGGTAAAAGAAGATGAGAATCGTCGCAAAGGCGAGATGGTGCTGATTGTCGAAGGGTACAAGACCGATGATGAAGATGCGTTACCGGCCGATGCGCTGCGTACGCTGGCGCTGCTGCAAAAAGAGCTGCCGTTGAAACGCGCGGCTGCGCTGACCGCTGAGATCCACAGCGTGAAGAAAAATGCGCTTTATAAGTATGCGCTGGAGCAGCAAGAGGCGTGACAAACGCCGGCGAATGTCCTATTATCCCGCGCCGAAGCTGACCAGACAGTCGCCGCTTTGTCGTCGTCCTCACTTGTGGGGAGACGGGCAGAGGGGAGGAAAGTCCGGGCTCCATAGGGCAGGGTGCCAGGTAACGCCTGGGAGGCGCAAGCCTACGACCAGTGCAACAGAGAGCAAACCGCCGATGGCCCAGAAATGGGATCAGGTAAGGGTGAAAGGGTGCGGTAAGAGCGCACCGCGCGACTGGCAACAGTTCGTGGCACGGTAAACTCCACCCGGAGCAAGGCCAAATAGGGGTTCATAAGGTACGGCCCGTACTGAACCCGGGTAGGCTGCTTGAGCCAGTGAGCGATTGCTGGCCTAGATGAATGACTGTCCACGACAGAACCCGGCTTAACGGTCAGCTTCGACTTTTTATCAAAAACCCCGCTTCGGCGGGGTTTTTGCTTTGTGACGCGCGGTGACAGGATGAATGACTGCCCACGACGCTTATTCCTGAAAGAGTGCGGTTAATGATTGGCTGGGAGATCGCGCCTGCGCAGGAAACAGGGTCAGATCGGAAAGTCGCAAAATCCGTCATCCCTGACATGCTCGGCCCGCGCCATCCCTGGCGCGGAACGCTTTCCTCTTCTGACCCTGTTCCCTTCGCGTTTAGATTGTCATTGCGGTCAGATTGTATCTGCTCCCTGCGCGATATGCAGGCAGCTTAACCGCGGCCGTGCGGTTCATCCCAGTCAAACGCCGGGCCCAGCGAAATGACGCCATTCGGGTTGATGGTCTTATGGCTGCAATAGTAGTGATGACGAATATGCGGCAGATTAACCGTCTCTGCGATACCAGGCATCTGATAGATATCACGCAGGAAACCACTCAGGTTTCTGTAGTCACTGATGCGATGGCGATCGCATTTAAAGTGGGTCACATAGACCGGATCAAATCGCACCAGTGTGGTCCACAACCGCAGATCCGCTTCGGTCAATTGATCGCCAGTAAGATAGCGATGCTGGCCTAAAATCTGCTCCAGCCGCGACAGCGAATGGAACAGCGCAGTGACTGCCTCCTCGTAAGCGGACTGAGAAGTGGCAAAGCCTGCTTTGTAAACGCCGTTGTTCACGGTGTCGTAGATCCAGCTATTCAGTTCATCAATCTTTTCGTGCAGAGCAACAGGATAATAATCCCCGGCACGGGCACCGACAGCATCAAACGCACTGTTGAACATGCGGATGATATCGGCAGACTCATTGCTGACGATGGTGTTCTGCTGCTTGTCCCACAATACCGGCACGGTTACGCGGCCACTGTATTGCGGATCGGCGTGCAGATAGAGCTGATAGAGGAACTCATTCTGGTAGAGCTTATCGCCGGTCGCATCCTGAAAATTATCATCGAACGTCCAGCCATTCTCCAGCATCAGCGGATGCACTACGGAGACATCGATCATGCTATCAAGGCCCTTCAGCTGACGCATCAGCAGCGTGCGGTGCGCCCAGGGGCAGGCCAGCGAGACATAAAGATGATAGCGGTCGCGTTCGGCGACAAATCCCGCTTTACCCACCGGGCCAGCACTGCCATCCGCGGTAACCCAGTTGCGGAAAGCCGACTCTGAACGCTTGAAGCGTCCGCCGGTAGATTTGGTGTCGTACCAGGTGTCATGCCAGACACCGTCAATTAACTGTCCCATAATGGCTCCAATGCAAACAGGGCGGGGAAATGTCCCCGCCCTGCTAAGTATATGTGGCATTACGCTTTATGTGAGATTAGCGCGCAATCGCTGGCTGTGTTTTTCTTTTGCTGATCAGGCGATCAATGCTGTATGCACCAGGACCCACCAGACCTAACACCAGGAAACCACCGGCGATAGAGAGGTTCTTCATGAACATCAGCTGGTTCACGCCTTCGGCAAAGTTACTGTGGAACAGAAACGCGGTCAGGATGGTGAAGCCTGCAGTAAACAGGGCAGTAAAGCGGGTCAGGAAACCAAACAGGATAGCCAGACCGCCGCCAAACTCCAGCAGGATAACCAGTGGCAGCATAAAGCCCGGAACGCCCATTGCTTCCATATATTGCTGAGTGCCTGCATAACCGGTGATTTTGCCCCAGCCAGCCGTAATGAACAGGATTGGCATCAGGATGCGAGCCAGTAACAAACCAACGTCTTCGAATTTTTTCATCATTTACTCCAGCGCTATCAGGGATGCAGGGCAAGCTGCCCGCAAGGTTTATGCCCGCTGAAAGCAGTATTGCGTTCATTGGGTTGATAGCTGGAGATGATAGTCGCGGAGTGGAAAGGTTGTAAGCGAGATATACTGTCAGTGTTTTTCAGAAATTCTGATGAAGAAAAGCCGGCCTTTTCAGGACCGGCTTTTAGCAAAATTAACGCGGTGGCAGAGCGGACTTGATCATGCGCCAGGTACTCCAGGCGCCGAATCCCCGTTTTACCCAGCGTAACAGCATGTTGGGACTGCGAACGGAGTAGATAGCCAGCGCACTGCTGCCAATGGCCAGGTAGCGGCGTAAGCTGAGGAAGGTGAACCAGCCGCGATCGTAATGGGCGGTGCCTTCCAGCCAGTCACGCCGCGCAGCGCTTAAATCCAGCCGCTGCTGCTGCACATGCTTAAGCAGTTCATGGATGCGTTCTTCACGCTCGCGGCGGCTCATCAGCGCTGGTCCTCAAGTAAATCCCGGTCTGTTTCCAGCTCCTTGCGCGTGTGGCGCAACAGCGTGGACTGACGTGATTTGTGAAGCGTCCAGAGCCCCAGAATAACCGCCAGCAGTAGCAGCGTGCCGGTCGTGATGCCAATGGCCATCAGACGGTACTGCGCATCCACTGCCCAGATAATCAGAACCATCAGGCTCATCAGACCAAATGCAGTGAACAGCATTGTCAGGCCAACCATCAACAGCAGCTGAATCAGGTTAGCTTTCTCGTGCTCCAGTTCCACCACTGCCAGACGAACGCGTGTCTCGACCATGCCAACCAGCGTGGTAACAATGCGCTGGCCGATGTTAATGACCCCTTTAGCCGGGCCGTGGTTATGCTGTGAGTCAGCCATAATTATCGACGCGAAATGAGCATGCCCAGTGCGACGCCAATCGCTGCACCGATACCCACACCATGCCATGGATTTTCACGCACGTAGCCTTCGGCTTTTTGCGCCGCTTCGCGGGTGGTCGCAGCAATGCGCTCGCTTGATTCGCCCAGACGTTCACGTGAGCTATCCAGCGCCACACGCGCTTTATTGCGAAGTTTATCCAGCTCGCCTTTGGATTTTTCAGTGCTGCTGCTCAGCACCTCTTCCAGGGTATCGGCCAGGTTTTTCAGTTCAGCACGCAAATGTTCCGATGATGTGTCTTTAGACATAAAATACTCCTTTAACATCAGTTGGTTAGTTCCGATTAATAGGGCTCCGCCTGTAACTTTTTCAGCTCCCGGCGCGCTTCATCCAGTTTTTGTTGTCGCTTAGCAATCTTCTCCTTGTCATGGCCCTCTTCACGCTCTTCCCTGAGTGCGTGCTCACGCTCAGCAACTTTCTGCTTCTGAGCGTTAATTCTTTCCAGATGGGCGGCCTCGAGCTTTTTGTCGCTGCAATCGGCCCGGACTTCGGTCAGCGCGCGCTCCAGACCGTTAACCCGGCGCTGGTTGTTATGCTTCTGCGCCATCCCGATTTCACGCTGAATATCCTGCTCTTTCTGCTCACACAGCGATTCTGCCGCCAGCAGCGAACCCGACAGCGAAAACAGCGCGACTCCCAGTAATACTTGATATTTCATTGGTCCTGGACCCTTCCATTGCGACCTGATCCATCATCACCCGCGTAATCATATGGCTGCGGGTGCTAAGAATCGACTCTCGCTTAAGCATAGACACCCATAGTAAAAAGTTCAAAGAAGACCGGGAGATAGAGCGCCTTTCAGACCGCCGAGCGATGGCGCGACGGTCTGAAAAGGAGAGGGGAGTCGGGAGATTACGCCAGTGAGAGGTGCTGAGAGTGATCGTGCTGCGCCACAATAAAGCCCTGTGGCAGCAGACGGCGTAACACCTTCTGGGCCGCCAGGCTCTGCTCTTCGCTATCAAAATGGATGATCAGTGCATCACCCGCAGGCGTAATGCTTTTGATACGAATACCCTGCGCACTTAATTGCTGGTAGAGATAAAAACCATCGGGCAGGGTGGCGCCAGCATGGGAAACCCGAATCTGCACCACCGTCTCGTGCTTCATCAGACCGGGGACCACACAAAGCGCGACCAGCGCAAAAACGCCAGCGATCAACCACGGTAACCACCGTTTAGGAATAGCCTGCAGCAGTTTCATTACTCGGCTTTCCCGTTCTGATTCGCCTGACGCTTACGCCATATCACCACCAGCGATCCCACCAGACCAAACACCAGCAGCGCCAGCGGCAGCATCATCAGGAAGAACATCATCTCATCTTCATAACGACGGAAAATCGGGGTTTTACCCAGCGCGAAGCCGATAACGGTCAGAATCACTACCCACAGGAACGCACTTACCCAGTTGAAGAACTGAAAGCGAGCATTACTGAGGCCTGACAATCCGGCGATGGTAGGCAGCAGAGTACGCACAAACGCGATAAAGCGACCAATCAGCAGGGCAGATAAGCCGTGACGATGGAACATGCTGTGCGCGCGCAGATGATACTGGGCGGGAAGATGGGAGAGCCATTTCTGTACCGTGGGCGTGTTACCCAGCCAGCGGCCCTGTAAGTAGCTCACCCAGCAGCCAAGACTGGCACCGGTCGTTAACACCAGAATCGTCAGGGGGAAGCTCATGGTGCCTTTGGCAATCAGTACGCCGACCAGAATCAGCAGACTGTCACCCGGCAGAAATGCAGCGGGAAGAAGGCCATTTTCTAAAAACAAAATCATAAACAGCACGCCGTAAATGGCCCATACCAGCGTGGGATCGGAGAGGGTTTCGTAGTCCTGCTGCCAGAGGGCATGCAGCAACGATTGCAAAATATCCATCAATTCATTCCTGAACATCATTGTTAAACATGTCCCACAGGGACTTAAACGCAGACCGGCATTTCGTTATAAATTTTAGGAGCGCAGCCTGGGCGGGATTTTCCGGATCCTTCCAGAATTGATTGTTAAATCAGCGACTTTATAACCCCCAGTCGCAAAGGGTAATAAAAGGGCGATAACTGTAACAAAAATCGCCTGGCTGAGACAGGAAAACTCTCTGGCGAACAGGAGTTTTACCTTGTGAAACGGCGTGTAAAAAGGAGCTTTACATGACCTGACACTATTGCAGATTAACTGACCATCTCAGGGCATTTTCAGGCACTTTTAGCGGGCGTTATTGGACCCATCAGGCAGGATGACCGGATTCTCACCAAACATGTATCGATCCACGTTAAATTCAAAATCATCCGCCGTCGCGTTAAACAGCATCTGTTTAGTATTTTCCAGATGTTGCCACATCGCCAGTTTGCTGGCGGCGGGATCTTTGCGCATCAGAGCTTTAAGAATCTGATCGTGGTCGTCGCACCAGCTGAGAATGCTGCGCTGGTCGATGTGTTCGTGAAGTTTGAGCCAGTAGGGATTGTGCAGGCGATGCAGCCACATTTTTTCAACGATGGCGGCTAAAGCACTGTTCTGAGTGGATTGCGCGATACGTACATGAAACTGCATATCCCACTCGGAGTCGCGGAAGTGATCCTCCTGGCGGGCTTTTTCCTGAATCGCCATCAGGTCGATAATGTCCTGACGCGTTACCTGCGTTGCAGCGAACTCGGCCACATTACTCTCAATCAGCTGACGAGCCTGGAGCAGTTCGAAGGGGCCAAACGTGGCGAACTCCAGCTGACTGCTGGTGGAAGCGATGCGGTTCTGCTGCTGGCTGGCAATGACGTGGATGCCCGAGCCTTTGCGGACCTCAACATAGCCTTCAACTTCCAGCATGATGATCGCTTCACGTACGACGGTGCGGCTCACTTCCATCTCTTCGGCAATCAGGCGCTCAGCAGGCAGTTTGTCACCCACCGGATAGATCCCGGTTTCAATGCGGCTTTTCAGCTCGCTGGCCAGCTGTTGATAAAGTCGACGGGATTCAGTGAAGTCCATAGCACAATCCTGGTAGCAGACAGATAAGTTGTTATACCACTTCAGGAGGTGCGAGGAAATGGGCTGGCTTGCGCCAGCCCGGCAGATTAACTGCGAACGGCGCTGGCCTGCGGAATAACAGCTTCGGCATTCAGCTCTGAAATGGGTTTATTTTTCAGAACCGTCCAGATAACGACGGCGCCCAGCAGATCAAACACCGCCAGCGCGGCAAACAGCGGGCTGAAGCCCAGCGTATCGGCCAGTGCACCGACCACCAGCGCAAACATGGTGCTGGCGGTCCAGGCTGCCATGCCGGTCAGGCCGTTAGCCGTGGCAACTTCATTGCGGCCGAAAACGTCTGAGGAGAGGGTGATTAGCGCGCCAGAGAGGGCCTGATGCGCAAACCCGCCGATGCACAGCAGACCAATGGCGACGTAGGGGCTGGTGAACAGGCCGATGGTGCCCGGCGCAATCATTAACACCGCACCCATCGTCACGACCATCTTGCGGGAGACGATCAGGTTAACGCCGAACCAGCGCTGAAACAGCGGCGGCAGATAGCCACCGAGGATGCAGCCGAAGTCCGCGAACAGCATCGGCATCCAGGCGAACATCGCAATCTCTTTCAGATTGAAGCCGTATACCTTAAACATAAACAGCGGAATCCAGGCGTTGAACGTTCCCCAGGCCGGTTCTGCCAGAAAGCGCGGCAGGGCAATACCCCAGAACTGGCGGTTACGGATAATCTCCAGTGCTGACATTTTGCGGGTGTTGCCGGTCTGATGCTGCGCTTCCTGGCCGGAGATAATATAGTCGCGCTCTTCATCGCTCAGCTTCTTCTGCTGTTTCGGGTGCTTGTAAAACACCAGCCAGCTGAGTGCCCAGGCCATGCTCAGCACACCGGTCATGATAAATGCCATCTGCCAGCTGTGCGCCACAATCGCCCAGACCACCAGCGGCGGAGCCAGCATCGCACCGATAGACGAACCCACGTTAAAGTAGCCCACGGCGACCGAACGCTCTTTAGCCGGGAACCATTCGCTGCTCGCTTTCAGTCCGGCCGGGATCATCGCCGCTTCAGCCGCACCGACTGCGCCACGTGCCAGCGCCAGTCCGCCCCAGCTGCCCGCCATCGCGGTAGCGGCACAGAAAATCGCCCACATAATAGCAAACACCGCGTAGCCGACTTTGGTGCCGAGCAGATCCAGTACATAACCTGCCACCGGTTGCATCAGCGTGTAGCAGGCTGAATAGGCCGCAATTATGTAGGAGTACTGCTGCGTGGTGATATGCAGCTCTGACATTAATGTCGGGGCCGCCACGGCAATGGTGTTACGGGTCAGATACCCTAACACCGTACCGAGCGTCACCAGTCCAATCATGTACCAGCGTAACCCTTTGATCTTACGCATCCTCTACCTCTTCCAGTTCTGTATGCGGTCTTGCCGCTGTTGTTATCTGGAGCGGGACAGCACGTGATGCAGCTCTGCTCACGCCCGCAGGTTCTGTATGAGCAACCCTGTTATGACCTTGCCATTTGTGAGTCGCTAACGACCTCACGATGGGGCGAGAGCCTAACTTGTTATACAACTTTAAAAGTTGAGAGCCATCACAAAAACCCTTTCTGCACTGTGGGATACTGGAAACCTGCGTAATGACAGCCATTTAGCGCGATGCGGGCGACAAAAACGTCCATAACGGCAGCCAGCTACCGCCGTTTATGTGAGCAGGATCGCAAATAAATCCGTAACGGACTAAAATTGGTATGATAACTTTGGGCCATCCGTGGTTCAGTCGATGAGGAAGCATGTATGTCACGTTTCATGACCGAAGATTTTTTGCTGGATACCGAATTCGCCCGTCGTCTCTATCACGACTATGCAAAGGATCAGCCGATTTTCGACTATCACTGCCACTTGCCGCCGCAGCAGATTGCCGAAAATTATCGCTTCGCCAACCTTTATGACATCTGGCTGAAGGGCGATCACTATAAGTGGCGGGCCATGCGCGCCAACGGTGTGGCTGAGGCGTTCTGTACCGGTAACGCCAGCGATCGTGAAAAATTTGACGCCTGGGCGCGTACCGTGCCGCACACTATCGGCAACCCGCTCTATCACTGGACCCACCTGGAGTTACGCCGGCCTTTCGGTATTACCGATACGCTGCTTTCTGAGAAAACGGCTGACAGCATCTGGCATCGCTGCAATGAACTGCTGGCGCAGGATAGCTTTACCACGCGCGGCATCATGCAGCAGATGAAGGTGAAGATGGTGGGCACCACTGACGATCCGCTGGATGACCTGCGCCATCACCGCGCGCTGGCAGACGATGCCAGTTTCAGCGTTAAAGTGCTGCCGAGCTGGCGTCCGGACAAAGCGTTTAATATCGAAGCGGAAACCTTCCTGCCGTGGATCGAGACGCTGGAGCAGCTGACGGATATCAGCGTGCAGCGTTTTGACGATCTGCGCAGCGCACTGCATCAGCGGCTGGATCACTTCGCGGCGCACGGCTGTAAAGTCTCCGATCACGCGCTGGATGTGGTCTGCTACGCCGAGGCGGATGACGCCACGCTGGATGCGATTCTGGCGCGTCGTCGCAGCGGTGCCGCGCCCAACCCGCAGGAAACGGCACAGTTTAAAACGGCGGTGCTGGTCTGGCTGGGCAGCGAATATGCCCGCCGTGGCTGGGTGCAGCAGTATCACATTGGCGCACTGCGCAACACCAATCCGCGCCAGTACCAGCTGCTGGGGCCTGATGTCGGCTTCGATTCGATCAACGACCAGCCGCTGGCCGAACCGCTGGCACGCCTGCTGGGCGCGCAGAATCTCAATAATGCGCTGCCTAAAACCATTCTCTACTGCCTGAACCCGCGCGACAACGAAGTGCTGGCCACCATGGCGGGCAACTTCCAGGGCGAAGGTCAGGCGGGCAAGATGCAATTCGGTTCAGCCTGGTGGTTCAACGACCAGCTGGATGGTATGCAGCGTCAGATGACGCAGCTGGCGCAGATTGGTCTGCTGAGCCGTTTCGTCGGCATGCTGACCGATAGCCGCAGCTTCCTCTCCTACACCCGCCACGAATATTTCCGCCGGCTGCTGTGCCAGATGATAGGCCGCTGGGTGGAGCAGGGTGAAGCGCCAGCCGATGAAGCACTGTTAGGTCAGATGGTACAGAACATCTGCTTCAACAATGCCCGCGATTACTTCGGCATCGAGCTGGGAGCCTGATAATGAAAAGGCTAAACCGTCACGACTTTCCGGGCGCCGTCTATCGCGACCGGGTGATCCAGTTCGGCGAAGGCAACTTCCTGCGCGCCTTTATTGACTGGCAGATCGACTGGCTTAATGAACATCAGGGCACCGATGCCGGGATCGTAGTGGTGCGGCCGCGCAACCGTGAAGTCAGCGACAGCCTGAATCAGCAGGATGGACTCTATACCACACTGATCCGCGGGCTGAACGATCAGGGCGAGCAGGTCAGCGAAACCCGGCTGATCCGCAGTCTCAACCGTGAAATCCAGCCCTGGCAGCAGTTCGGCGAGTTTATGGCGCTGGCCCGTAATCCGGATCTGCGCATGGTCTTCTCCAATACCACCGAAGCGGGCATCGCCTTTGTCGGCACGGATCAGCTTACCGATCAGCCTGCCAGCAGTTTCCCTGGCAAACTGACGCAGCTGCTGTGGGCGCGCTATTCCCACTTCAATGGCGCCAGCGACCGGGGCTGGCTGGTGGTGCCGTGCGAGCTGATTGACCATAACGGCGACACGCTGCGCGATCTGGTGCTGCGCTACGCCGATCAGTGGCATCTGCCCTCCGAATTTAAAACCTGGGTTCATCAGCACTGCGCGTTCTATAACACCCTGGTCGACCGCATCGTCACCGGCTTCCCGGCGGAAAGCGAGCAGCTACAACGCGAGCTGGGTTATGAAGATCGCTATCTGGTGGCGGGCGAAGTCTACTATCAGTTTGTGATTCAGGGGCCGTCGGCGCTGTTTAATGAACTGAAGCTGGCGGCGCTGTCGCCGCAGGTTCGGCATGTGGATGACATTGCGCCCTATAAAGCGCAAAAAGTGGCCATTCTCAATGGCGCGCACACTGCAATGGTACCGGTCGCGTTTCTGGCCGGTATTGAGAGTGTGGGAGAGGCGATGGCCGATCCGGCTATCGCCGGATTTGTGGATAACCTGCTGCGTCACGAAGTGATCCCGACGCTGGATCTGCCTGCCGATGAACTGCACGCGTTTGCCGATGCGGTACAGCGTCGTTTCCGCAATCCGTTTATTCGCCACGCGCTGCTGTCGATTGCCCTTAATGGCATGACCAAATTCCGCACCCGTCTGCTGACCCCACTCCTTGCCGCGCATCAGCAAACCGGCGAGTGGCCGACACACATCACCTTTGCGCTGGCCGCGCTGATCGCTTTTTATCGCGGCGAGTCAGCCGGCAAAAGCTGGCCATTGCAGGACGAGCCGCAGTGGTTACAGCGCTACGCCGACGCCTGGAAAGCACTTGATGCGGATCAGCTGTCACCGCAACAGCTGGTGAACGGCGTACTCAGCGACGCGCAACACTGGGGTGAAGATTTAACCCGTCAGCCCGGACTGGCTGCGGCTGTCACCCAACACCTGCAAAATATCATCGCCCACGGAATGCGTGAGGCGCTGAGCCAACTGAGATAACGCTATGCAAGACGCAATTAAAATTGATCCCCGCGACAATGTCGCCGTGGCGTTACGTGATTTAGACGCGGGCGCCATGATAGAGCTGCCGCCACTGCGTGTGGCGGTGCAACAGGCGGTCGGACGCGGGCATAAATTTGCCCTGCAGCCTATCGCGCAGGATGAGCTGGTGATCAAATATGGGCTGCCGATTGCCCATGCCACGCAGCCTGTGGCCGCCGGTGAGTTAATCCATTCGCAGAACGCCCGCACCAATCTCAGCGATCTGGATCAATATGCGTATCAGCCCGAGTTTGTGACGCTGCCGCCGCAGCCGGGTGACCGTGAGGTGCAGATCTATCGTCGTGCTAACGGCGAGGTCGGCATCCGCAATGAGCTGTGGATCCTGCCGACCGTCGGCTGCGTCAACGGCATTGCGCGTCAGATCCTGCAGCGTTTCCTGAAAGAGACGCAGGAGGCAGAAGATATCGATGGCGCGTTCCTGTTCAGCCATACCTTCGGTTGTTCGCAGCTGGGGCAGGATCACGAAAACACCCGCACCATGCTGCAGAACATGGTGCGCCATCCTAATGCTGGCGCGGTGCTGGTGATTGGTCTCGGCTGCGAAAACAATCAGGTTGATGCCTTCCGTGACACCCTCGGCGCGTTTGAAAGCGACCGGGTCGAGTTTATGGTGTGCCAGCAGCATGACGATGAGGTGGAAGCCGGGCTGGAGCGGCTGCACGCATTGTATGAAAAAATGCGTCACGACCAGCGCGAGCCGGGCAAACTCAGCGAGCTGAAGTTTGGTCTGGAGTGCGGCGGTTCGGATGGTTTGTCTGGCATCACCGCCAATCCGTTGCTGGGACGTTTCTCGGACCAGATGATCGCCAATGGCGGCACGACCGTACTGACCGAAGTGCCGGAAATGTTTGGCGCAGAGCGGATTCTGATGAGTCGCTGTCGCGACGAGGAGACCTTCAGCAAAACGGTGGCGATGATCAACGATTTCAAACAGTATTTTATCGATCACCAGCAGCCGATCTACGAAAACCCGTCACCAGGCAACAAAGCGGGCGGTATCACCACGCTGGAGGAGAAGTCGCTAGGCTGTACTCAGAAAGCGGGGCAGAGCCAGGTGGTCGATGTGCTGAAGTATGGCGAACGGTTAAAAACGCCGGGGCTGAATCTGCTGAGTGCGCCGGGCAATGATGCGGTCGCCACCAGTGCGCTGGCAGGTGCCGGTTGCCACATGGTGCTGTTCAGTACCGGACGCGGCACACCTTATGGCGGTTTTGTGCCGACGGTGAAGCTGGCCACCAATACGCCGCTGGCGGAGAAGAAACCGCACTGGATCGACTTTAATGCCGGACGGTTGATCGAGGGAATGAGTATGGATGCGATGCTGGAAGACTTTGTCGACAGCATTGTGGCGATTGCCAGCGGTCAGCCGACCAACAACGAGAAGAACGATTTCCGCGAGCTGGCGATTTTCAAAAGCGGTGTAACGCTATAGTTTGTCAGGCAAACAATGGCGATCCTGATGTTGTTATTACCGTCGGTTAATCCTGTGCCCTTCGTGGGTGGCAGAGTCCGATCGCAAAGTCGCTTAAAGCATCCCTGCTCGCTCGGCCCGCGCCTTCCCTGGCGCGGGACGCTTTGCTCTTCGGACTCTGCCACCCACTCTTTGAGCTTTTGAGCTATCTGAAAGGTTAAGCCCGACTGGTTTCGCGCTCCGCTTCAGCCTGACAGACGGCGGCGGTAAACAGAATATCGGTTGAGGAGTTCAGCGCGGTTTCCGCCGAATCCTGCAGGACGCCGATAATAAAGCCGACCGCCACCACCTGCATTGCCAGATCATTCGGAATGCCGAACATGTTACAGGCCACCGGGATCAGCAGCAGCGAACCGCCCGCCACGCCAGATGCACCACAGGCACAGAGTGACGCCACCAGACTCAGCAGAATCGCCGTCGGCACATCAATGCTGATCCCCAGCGTATGCACCGCCGCCAGCGTCAGCACGGTAATGGTAATCGACGCCCCCGCCATACTGATAGTTGCGCCCAGCGGAATCGACACCGAATAGGTATCCTCATCCAGATCCAGACGTTTCGCCAGCGCCATATTCACCGGAATGTTGGCGGCAGAACTGCGGGTAAAGAAGGCGGTCACGCCGCTTTCGCGCAGGCAGGTGAAGACCAGTGGATAGGGGTTGCGACGGATTTTATAGAACACCAGCAGCGGGTTCACCACCAGCGCCATCAGCAGCATACAGCCGATCAGTAGCGCCAGCAGATGCGCATATTGCCACAGCGCGCCAAAGCCGGTAGACGCGAGGATCGAGGCCACCAGACCGAAAATACCAATCGGCGCGCAGCGAATCACGCAGCGTACCAGCCACGTCACCGCATGAGAGGCATCATTGAGAAAGGCGCGGGTAGTGTCACTGCTGTGACGGAAAGCCAGCCCGAGACCAATGGCCCACACCAGAATGCCGATGTAGTTGGCGTTCATCAGGGCCGTGATTGGATTCGACACCATGCTCATCAGCAGTCCGCGTAGCACTTCGGTAATGCCGGAAGGCGGAACGATTTCCGTGGTGCCCACCGCCAGGGTCAGCGTCTGCGGGATCAGATGGCTGAAGACCACCGCGACCACCGCCGCGAAAAAGGTGCTCAGCAGATAAAGCATAATAATCGGCCGGATATTGCTCTTCTGGCCCTGCTGGTGGTTGGCAATCGAGGCGATCACCAGCATCAGTACCAGCAATGGCGCGACTGCTTTCAGCGCACTGACAAACAGTTCACCCAGCAGACCGACCGCGATAGCGGCATCGTGTGAAATCCAGGCGAGCGCCACACCGGCGATCAGCCCAATCATGATTTGCTTCACCAGGCTTCCGGCGAGCAGCGTGCCCAGACGTGCGGAGAGAGTTTTCTGCATAATATTTTCTATATTTTGTCGCGGATGTAGTTTCAGACGCGATGTTTTGCATCGGCTAAAACGGTTTGCCCGGCGGAGTATAAGGAAAAGATCGGACGAGAAAAGAGAAAGTTCTGTCACTGTGGAGCAGGTCAGATTTTTATTATGCTGGATAGTGGAAGTGTGACAGAGGGATGAAATGGCGTGACAGGCTGCCACAAAATAAAACAGGGGCATCGGCTGCCCCTGCAGGTAATTATGGTGCGAGCTTTTTCTGGTCTCTTTTGCGGTTAACCCAGGCATTAATCAGCAGGGTTGATGCCAGAATGGCACCGACCACACCCAGCGAGATACCGACCGGGATATGGTAGAGGTCGACAATCAGCATCTTAAAGCCGATGAACACCAGCACAATCGCCAGGCCATACTTCAGCATCGAGAACCGTTCCGCCACGTTTGCCAGCAGGAAGTACATGGCACGCAAACCCAGGATAGCGAACAGGTTTGAGGTCAGTACGATAAACGGGTCAGTGGTCACGGCGAAGATCGCCGGGATACTGTCGACCGCAAAGATCACGTCGCTGATTTCCACCATGATCAGCACCAGCAGCAGTGGCGTCGCAAACAGCACGCCGTTTTTGCGGGTGAAGAACTTCTCGCCGTCGAGATCGTCAGTCATGCGCAGATGCTTACGCAGCCAGCGCACCACAGGTTTTTCGCCCACCGCGCTGTCATCCTCTTTCGCCAGCGCCATTTTCACACCGGTGAACAGCAGGAAGGCACCGAACACATAGAGGATCCAGCTGAACTGCGTGACCAGCCAGCTACCGGCGAAGATCATGATGGTACGCAGCACGATAGCGCCTAATACCCCATAGATCAGCACCCGGCGCTGCAGATTGGCCGGAATAGAGAAGTAACTGAACAGCATCAGCCAGACGAAAACGTTATCCACCGCCAGCGCTTTTTCCAGCACGTAACCGGTCAGGAAGGCGAGCGTCTGCGTGTTAGCGACTTCACGTCCCGCGCTGCCCTCCAGATACCACCAGAAGGCGGCGCTGAACAGCAGTGAGACTGAAACCCAGATCAGCGACCAGACGGCCGCCTGTTTGAAAGACATGGTCTGCGCGCCACGGCGTCCCTGCAACAGCAGGTCGATAGCCAGCATGATAAGCACCACAACCGCAAAGCTGCCCCACAGTAAAGGCGTACCCACAGTTTGCATATTCGTATCCTGTCCGAAAAATAAAAAAAAACGGCTGAAGTCAGAAGACGTCAGCCGCTTATTTTTGTGTAAGCAAACCTCGCCTTCCGGCAAGGTCTCACTTACAACACAGAAATTGATTCCGGGTTGCCTGATGACCGGATGCTTTCGCATCGTAATGACGATCAATCAGCTTACAAGTTACTCCCCTTTGCAGGAGGGTAAGTTACGGTTTAGCCGCACAGGAAGCAACACCTCTCAGACATATTTAGAAATATTTACACAGCAGCCTGGTCGGCCGGGAAGATCACGCCGGTCTGGCGGCGTATCTCAGTCAGCAGCGATGCAGTAATCCGCGAAACCTCAAGCGAAGGGTGGTCCACCTGGCGCTGCTCAACCAGCCGGGCAAAAGCGGCGGCTTCATACAGCATGGTGTTGATATGCTGCGGCTGGCTCAGCGTCTGCTTTTCCGCGCCCCGCGGCACAAAAGTCAGCTGCTGGCACTCCGATAACTTCTCTATCACCAGCGCGCCCGCTTCACCCTGAATCTCGCTGGGGAGGCTGGAATCACTCACCTTCGAATGCAGAATCGTCACATCGAAATCACCGTAACTCAGCACCACCACGCCGTGCGCGTCCACGCCGCTCGCAAGCAAAGTCGCCCTGGCCTGCACGCGATCTGGCTCGCCCCACAGCGTCACTGCCGAGGCCAGGCAGTAATAACCGATATCCATAATTGAGCCATTCGACCAGCGCGGATCAAAGGTATTGGGGTTCTCACCGTTGAGATAGCGCGGGTAGCGTGAGGAGTACTGGCAGTAATTCAGCAGCGCTTTTCGCAGTTTACCCACGTCAGGCAGTGCCTGCTGCAGCCGCAGGAAATTAGGCAGGCTGGCAGTTTTAAACGCCTCAAACAGCACCACCTGATGCTCACGGGCGCAGGCGATCATTTGTTCCACTTCTGCCAGATTAGAGGCCAGCGGTTTTTCGCAAATCACATGCTTGCCGTGCGACATAAACAGCAGCGCCTGCTGACAGTGCAGTGCGTTGGGGCTGGCCAGATAGACCGCATCGATCTCCGGGCTGGCGGCCAGCGTTTCCAGTGAGGTAAAGGTCTGTTTGCAGGGATAATCGGCGATAAAGGCCTCAGCCTGCTGCTGACTGCGTGAATAGACCGCACAGAGCTTCATCGCTCCGGTTTCATGAGCGGCATCAATAAACTGGCGTGTAATCCAGTTTGTTCCCACAATGGCAAAACGAATCACGTCATCTCTCCGGCAGCTGTAAAGCGGCAGAGTAACATCTCACCCACGCTGTGCAATGGTGCCGGGCGGGCAGGGATTGATCCTGCGATCCGCATTCCAATAATATGCGGAAGCGATGATGTTTATGTACCAACCAGGGAGCGCAGGTGAAAGCAAGTAAGCACGCATTAAACTGGACCACACTTCTGATCGCCATTCCGGTCGGGTGTGCGGCGTCGCTGGTGACGCTGGCTTTCCGCGGCGTGATTGAACTGATCAACCATCTGCTGTTTGCCCGCAGTGGCGAAATAACCGAATCCCTGCATCTCTGGCCGTGGATCTTCTGGCCGCTGCTGGTGGGGGCGGGCGGCGTTCTGGCGGGCTATTTTCTGCGTTATGCCGTTGCCATTGAGCAGCAGCAGACGGTGAAAACGGATTACCTTGAAGTGATCAACGCCCGGCTCGATGCGGTGCCGACCCGGACCTCACTGTTCCGTGCCTTATCGTCGATTGCCAGTATCGGCAGCGGCGCGTCGATAGGTAAAGAGGGGCCGATGGTGCAGCTCTCGGCACTATGCGGCAGTGCGATTGGTCGCCTGTTACCGGCCTCACTTAACCTGAAAAACAGTGACGTGGTGGCGATGGCGGCGGCGGCGGGCCTCGCGTCGGTTTACCATGCGCCGCTGGCGTCGGCGATTTTTGTGGCGGAAATCGCCTTCGGCATTTCTGCGTTGCAGCGGCTGATCCCCCTGATCATCGCTGCCGCCACGGCGGTGATGACCATGTGGACGCTGGGTTTTCGCAGCGCGCTCTATCCGCTGGCAGACGCGAACTTCGCCATGGATCTCAGCAGCCTGCTGATGACGGTGGTGATTGGTCTGTGCGCCGGTCTGGCGGGCTGGATCGTGATTAAATGCATCGCCCGCAGCAAAGTGCTGTTCAGCCGGGTCGCCTCCCTGCCGCTGCGCCTCGGAGCGGGCGGCTTTGCGGTCGGCTTACTGGCGCTGATCTCCACTGATATCCTCGGCAACGGCTACGAGGTGATCGTCAAAGTGATGGCCGGGCACTACCTGCTGCCGGGTCTGCTGCTGTTGCTGGTGCTGAAAACCCTCGCTACCAGCCTGTCGGTAGGGTCGAACGCCGTCGGCGGACTCTTTACCCCTTCGCTGCTGATTGGCGCGCTGCTGGGGGTGATCATCGCGACGATGGGGGCGGCGTTGCATCTGCCGCTCGGCAATGTGCTGCTCTATGCCGCGATTGGTATGGCGGCGGTGCTGGCGGCGGTCAGTCAGGCGCCATTGATGGCGATGCTGATGGTGCTGGAGATGACGCTCAACAGCAGCCTGCTGTTTCCGCTGATGATCGCCACGGTGCTGGCGTCGATGGTGGTCTATCGCCTGCAATCCGCCAGTACTTATCCGGTCGTGAGTCATCACTTCAGCCGTTCAGAAGCGAAATATGATTTCGATAACATGCGCATTGCCGAGCTGATTATTGCGGGTGCGGCGTTGCAGCCGGAGGAGTCGGTGGGGCAGGCGCTGGCGGTCAGCTCCCTGAAGCGCGAACGCTATGTTTATGTGATCAACGCCGCGGGCGCTTTCCTCGGTGTGGTCTCGATTCATGAAATTTCGCGCCGGGTGCTGGCCCAGGAGATCACCCTCGACTCACCGGTGCAGTGCGTGATGGATCAGGATTTCCCCGTGGTGTATCAGAATCAGAGTATGCGTGAGGGATGGGAAGCCTTTGCGGCGGTGACGCTGGAGCGGTTGCCTGTGCTCAACAATCCGCAAGAACGGCGCTTTCTGGGGGCGCTGACCAAAACCAGCCTGATTCAGAAAGCGCAGGAGTTTCTTTAAGCCGCGTTGCCGCGCATCGCCTGGTCCGTCATCCACAGTCGCGCATCAAATTCGAGCTGGTGATAATCCGGCTCCATATGGCAGCAGAGCTGGTAGAACGCCTTATCGTGATCTTTCTCTTTAAGGTGTGCCAGCTCATGCACCACGATCATCCGCAGAAACGGCTCTGGCGCGAGGCGGAAAAAGGTCGAGATACGGATTTCCGCTTTCGCCTTAAGCTTACCGCCCTGAATCCGCGAGATGGCAGTGTGCAGCCCGAGTGCATGCTTCATCACCTTAATCTTGTTATCCCACATCACTTTGCTGATCGGCGGCGCATTGCGCATATAGCGATTTTTCAGCGCCTGCGTGTAGTCATACAGCGCTTTATCACTCATCACGTCGTGGGTGTCGGGATAACGTTCCTGCAGGAACGCACCTAAGCGCTGATGGGCGATCAATGACTGAACCTGCTCAAGAAGGGGGGCAGGATAACCCTGAAGGTAGATCAGTGAGGACATTAGGGATTCCAGGCGAAAGACAGTATACTGCGCCCCCGATTTTGGGGCGAAAATCAACCAAAGTGTACCACGCCGGAGAATTCATGAGCCAACTTGAACTGAACGATCGCACACTGATCCTGCATCGCTTCCCGCAGATGCGTGACGAAAGTCCATTACAAGCCTGGGATGCGGCTGATGAATATCTGTTACAGCAGGCGCTGCCAGAGGGGCCGGTGCTGGTCTTCAACGACAGTTTCGGGGCCTTAACCTGCGCCCTGAATTCGCGTACCGTCTGGCACGTCAGCGACTCCTGGCTGAGCCAGCAGGCCGCCCGTCAGAACCTGACCTTTAATGGGCTGGATGACAGCGACGTTCACTTTGTTGATAGCCTGGCTGAACTGCCTGCTTCACCTGCGGCTGTGCTGATCAAGGTGCCTAAAACCCTGGCGCTGCTGGAGCACCAGCTGCGCGCCATTCGCGAAGTCGTCACGCCTGATACGGTGATTCTGGCGGCGGCGCGCGCCAAAGAGATCCATAACTCTACGCTGCAGCTGTTCGAACAGATCATTGGTGAAACCAAAACCTCACTGGCGTGGAAAAAAGCGCGTCTGATCTACAGCCAGTTCAGCAAGCCTGAACTGCGTGAGGCCACGCCGACGCTGGTCTGGCCGCTGGATGGTACCCCGTATCAGATTCACAACTACGCCAACGTCTTCTCGCGCGCTTCGCTGGATATCGGCGCACGGCTCTTTGTGCAGCATCTGCCGGAAAACATTGAGGGCGAGATTGTCGATCTCGGCTGTGGTAACGGCGTGGTGGGACTGGTGGCGCTGGAGCAGAACCCGCAGGCCGAGGTGCATTTCCTTGATGAGTCTTACATGGCGGTCGCCTCCAGTCAGCTTAACGTGGAAGTGAACCGTCCTGAGGATCTGTCACGCTGTCAGTTCCTGGTGAACAACGTGCTGAGCGGCTATCCGTCAGATCGGCTGCACGCGGTGCTGTGCAACCCGCCGTTCCACCAGCAGCACGCGGTGACCGATCACCTGGCATGGCAGATGTTCCGCGATGCCAAACGCTGCCTTCAGTATGGCGGCGAGTTGCGCATTGTCGGCAACCGCCACCTCGATTATCACCCCAAGCTGAAGAAGCTGTTTGGTAACTGTACGCTGATCGCCTCTAACCAGAAGTTCGTGGTGCTGCGCGCGGTGAAAATGCGCTAGTCAGACGGTTAATGCCAGCTGCGTCGCCTGCGCAATCGCACGGCGCGCATCCAGCTCCTGCGCCACATCCGCACCGCCGATGACTGTCACCCTCTGTCCTTTTGCACGCAGCGCGTCTTCCAGTTCGCGCTGCGGCTCCTGTCCGGCACAGATAATCACGTTATCGACCTCCAGCAACAGCGTTTCGCCGTTGCGCCGCAGATGCAGGCCTCTGTCATCAATCGCCAGATACTCAACGCCGCCCCACATCTCAACGCCCTGCGCCTGCAGACTGGCGCGATGGATCCAGCCGGTGGTTTTTGCCAGCCCGGCACCCGGTTTTCCCGATCGGCGTTGCAGCAGCCAGATTTGCCGTAACGCAGCAGGCGGCTCGGGTTTCATCACGCCGCCACGCTGCGTCAGGCTGTGGTCGATGCCCCATTCGGCATAAAACGCCGCCAGATCTTCGTCATGGGATGGCTGTGACAGATACTCCGCCACATCAAAGCCAATACCGCCTGCGCCGATAATCGCCACCCGTTTCCCCACCGGGCGCTTATCGCGCAGCACCTCCAGATAGCTCAGCACGCTGGGGTGGTCGATGCCCGGAATATCGGGCGTACGCGGCTGAATGCCGGTCGCCAGCACCACTTCATCGGCGTCACTCAGCTGATCCGCCGTCACCCGCCAGCCCGTCTGAACCGTCACGCCTGCGGCTGCCAGCTCATGCCGGAAATAGCGCAGCGTTTCGCTGAACTCCGATTTGCCAGGGATCAGCCGGGCAATATTGAACTGGCCGCCTATCTCCGGCGCGGCCTCATAGAGTGTTACCTGATGACCGCGCTGCGCCGCCTGCAGCGCAAACGCCATTCCGGCCGGACCGGCACCCACTACGGCCAGCCTGCGCGGGGCGGTGCTGGCGATGACCGGCATCAGCGACTCATGGCAGGCGCGCGGATTGACCAGGCAGGAGGTGATTTTACCGGCGAACACCTGATCGAGGCAGGCCTGATTACAGGCAATGCAGGTGTTGATGCTGTCCGGTTCACCGCGCTGTGCTTTAGTGACAAAGGCGGGATCGGCGAGAAAAGGGCGCGCCATCGACACCATATCGGCGCAGCCGGACTGCAACAGCTGCTCGGCAACAGCGGGATGGTTGATGCGATTGGTAGCGATGACCGGCACCTTCACCTGTTCACGCAGGCGCTGCGTCACCCACGCAAAGGCCGCACGCGGCACGCAGGTGGCGATGGTCGGGATGCGCGCCTCATGCCAGCCAATACCGGTATTAAACAGCGTGACGCCGCACTGCTCCAGTTCGCCCGCCAGCAACAGCGTCTCCTCCAGCGTGCTGCCCTCTTCGATCAGGTCGAGCATCGACAACCGGAAGATGATGATAAAGGCGTCACCGGTCGCGGCGCGAACGGCGCGGGTAATCGCCAGCGCGAACTGCATCCGCTGCCGGAAGTCGCCGCCCCAGCGGTCGGTGCGCTGATTGGTGTGCTTCACCAGAAACTGATTAATCAGGTAGCCTTCGGAACCCATGATCTCCACGCCATCGTAGCCCGCCTGCTGTGCCAGTCGGGCGCAGCGGGCAAAGTCCTCAATGGTCTGTTCAATCGCCGCCTCGCTCATCGCCTGTGGCGTAAACGGATTAATCGGCGCCTGGCGTGCTGAGGGCGCAACCAGATCGGGCTGATAGCTGTAACGACCGGTATGCAGGATCTGCAGGGCGATTTTGCCCTGATGCTGATGTACTGCCTCCGTGATCTGCCGGTGCCAGTCACATTGCGTCTCGTCGGTGAGCATCGCGCCATGCGCGGTGGTGACACCCTGGGCATTGGGGGCGATGCCGCCGGTGACGATCAGCGCGACACCTTCACGCGCCCGCTCGCCATAGAAAGCCGCCAGCCGGGCTGCACCATCCGGGTGCTCTTCCAGTCCGGTGTGCATTGACCCCATCAGAAAGCGGTTTTTCAGTCGGGTAAAGCCAAGGTCCAGCGGCGTAAACAGCGCAGGATAGTCAGGATTGACGGACATGATAGTCACTCACGGTAAAGTGGTCGGATGAGTTCACTCTAGCCACTTCTGCGTTAAAAAAAAGTGAAAGAATGTCAGGGTGTGAGTGAAATCATAAACAACGGCAGGGGAGTGAGGTGAGTAACAAAGAGTGGGCGGAGCTAGCCCGTGCCTTGCGCAAAGAAGTTAAGACCGCCATCCGTGGCCCGCGTAGCTTTGCGACAGGCGTCAGCGCCCGTCGCTGTTCAGGTTCCGCTACATGCTGTCAGCGCGGTGCCAGAAAACCCATTAACGTCGACGGATCCACGAATAGCGGGAGTGATAGCCGCTGCCGTGGTGGGTATTGAAGCGGTAGCTTGAACCGCTTTCGGCCATGCAGTAGGTGCAGACATTGACGTTATCGATCTGCGCAGCCGGCACACCCGCCTGCACCAGTAAATGCGTTGCCAGCGCAGGCAGATCGAACCAGACACCCTGCTGGCGGGCAGCGGCCTGTGGACGTTGCGCCAGAGGATTAACCGGCTGGTTCTGGTGCCAGCGCAGCCCGCTGGCCAATGCCGGGTTCTGCGCAATCTCCGCCAGCTGCGGTTCGGCCAGTTCATAACAGCAGGGGCCCATCGCCGGACCGATCGCCACCATCAGGTTCTGCGGCTCACAGCCCTGCTCGCACAGTTTTTCAACCGCGCGGGTCAGCACACCCGCCAGCGTACCTTTGAGTCCGGCATGAACCGCGGCCACGATCCGCTGCTGGCGATCGGCGAACAGCACTGGCAGGCAGTCGGCGGTGTAGACCGCCACCGGGCGCGTCCCGCTGCTAATCACGCCATCAGACTCGCAGCTTTTGGGTGGGATGTTCTCGATATCGGTGACCACGGTCGCGCTGTGGCGCTGATGTCCATAGGCTGCATCAGCGGGTGGGGGCTCACCGGCTGGCTGAAACGCATATTCGAGCCACTCCAGCGAATCGAGCAATGGCGAGCGCGGGATCACGGCCATAGGAATCTCCTGTTATAACAGCGTGCGTTGGGCTGCCCACAGCTTACGTTAACTGCTACATTTTTGAAGCTTCTCCTCAGACCTTTCTCACCTTAAGGATGAAATGATGAAAACCTCCGCAAAACTGGCTGCATCCGGACTGGTCGCGCTGCTGCTTACCGGCTGCGCCTCGTCGACACATCAGACCGCGCAACAGCAACTCGGCCAGCAATCGGTGCTGGCGGTAAACTGGTTCCAGCAGTCTGGTGAATATCAGGCGCTGACCTGGCAGGCATTTAATACCGCGCGTATGGCGTTTGATCAGGCCCCCTCGCTGACTGGCAAACCCAAAGCGGTGATTGTCGATCTGGATGAGACGATGCTGGATAACAGTGCCTACAGCGCGTGGCAGGCGAAGAACGGCCAGCCGTTCAGCAGCAAAACCTGGTCAGCCTGGACACAGGCGCGGCAGGCGAAAGCGGTGCCGGGCGCGATAGAGTTTGCGCGTCATGTCACACAGAATGGCGGCACGCTGTTCTATGTGTCGAACCGCGATCAGAAAGATTACGCGGCCACGGTCGCTAACATGCAGCAGCTCGGCTTCCCCAACGTCAGCGATAAAACGGTACGTCTGAATACTGACAGCTCCAATAAGCAGGCGCGTTTCGATGCCATTAAAAATGCCGGCTATAACGTGGTGCTCTACGTTGGCGATAACCTCAACGATTTTGGTGGCGCGACCTGGCATCAGGGTAATCAGACGCGTCGTGATTTTGTGAATCTTAACCATCAGCAGTTTGGAACGCAGTTCATCGTGCTGCCGAATCCGCTCTACGGCGACTGGGAGAGCGGAATGGCGGAAAACTACAATAAACTGACACCGGAACAGCAGCTGTCAGTGCGGGAATCGCGGCTGCAAAGCTGGAACGGTAAATAATTCGTCAAGAAAAAGAGCCTGACCGTGTCAGGCTCTGTTAAAACATGGTCCTGATTTACTTTCTCCCGTCACTATTTTGCTGCAAATTAAATTAATTATCTCTTGCTTCATTCTTATCTAAAATCAGGCATATCTGACTGGCTATCAGCAATTAAGCCGGTTGATCGTGCTAATGGTTAATTTTTTAATTAAGAGTATTCCTGGTAAAAAGCAGGCCGGTTGGTATGGCAGTGAATATCCCCTTGGTTAATGATTGTATTTTTTTGTCAGCAGTAACTTTAGTTTATTATATTTTATATTTTAATTTATTGATATTGTTGATTTTAAATTTATAAACGCTAATTATCCCACTTCTCTTCTGCTTAATTAAATTTACTTAACCCTGACTCTTACTGACGCCGGATTGACAAATAGCATGATGTTAAAGTGCTGTGAAATATTGCTCGTGCATTGGCAATGGTTAGCGGCTATAACCTTTTTCTGTGACTTAGTTCTTATTTACCTGGCGGCTCACGCTTTATTTGTGAGCCGATACACTTTGTGGTTAGCCAGGATGCGACATCCCGGTAGTAGAGAGAAGATGATTGTGACGACACTTAAACCCTTATTAGCGAAAAATCGCAGTTGGGCATTACAGCGCCGCCAGCGTAATCCAGACTACTTTAAAAAATTCCTTCATCAGCAAAAGCCGCACTCACTCTGGATAGGTTGTTCTGATAGTCGCGTTCCGGCAGAAGTCTTAACCGGCTCCCATCCTGGCGAACTCTTTGTGCATCGTAATATCGCCAACATGGTGATTGAGGACGATGACAATTTACTGAGCGTGCTGCAATACGCGCTCTTCTTTCTCGGTGTGAAACGCATTGTATTAAGCGGCCACTATGGCTGCGGTGGGGTGGAAGCCGCGCAGAATCTGCCGGGCAGCGTGCTGGACGGGCAGGAGAGCGCGCTGGCGAGACGCATTCAGACGTTGCGTCATGATATTCAGCATGGCCTGGCGGAAAGCCCCCCTTCAGACGCGGAGCCGGGTGAACAGCTCGATCGGCTGGTTGAGGCCAACGTTAAGGCGCAATTCGCCAGACTGGTGAAATCTGAACCGGTCCGGCAAATCTGGCAATCGGGCCAGGAACTGGAGGTGTTTGGTTGTGTGTATGACCTGCGCTCCGGCCATCTTAAAGAGCTGATTCATCAATCTGCAGAGGAACCTTCATTATGAACCTCGATACCCTGCGTCGTGATATTCCTGCGGGTCTGGTGGTGTTTCTGGTCGCCTTACCGCTCTGTCTTGGCATCGCACAGGCCAGCGGATTACCGCCGTTTGCCGGTCTGCTGACCGGTGTGATTGGCGGCCTGGTGGTCACATCACTGAGTCCGTCCCGGTTTGCCGTCAGCGGCCCGGCGGCAGGCCTTGTCACCATCGTCGTCGCCTCAATGGCGTCTCTGGGCAGTTTTTCCGCCTTTCTCACCGCGCTGATTATCGCCGGAGCACTGCAATGTCTGTTTGGCCTGCTGCGTGCCGGACGGTTTATTTCGCTGGTGCCGGGCAGCGTCATCAAAGGGATGCTGGCGGCGATCGGTTTGCTGCTGATCATGCAGCAGATCCCGGTGGCGCTGGGAGCCGCGGGCGATGCGGAGCTGGTTTCACTGGTGACCGGTGAGATGACCTTCTCGCTGCCTGCGGTAGCGGTAGCGGGTGTCGGCCTGGCCATTTTATGTCTCTGGACTACCGCACCGGTGAAGCGGATCAAAGCGCTGGCCTGGATCCCTGGGCCGCTGATTGCCGTGCTGATAGGCTGCCTTGCTACCGTCTTGGGTGGACGGCTGTTCCCGGAGATGACCAGCGGTCTGGCGCGTATTTCGTTGCCCGCTTTTGACAGCATTTCCGCGCTGGTAGCAGAGCTGGAAACGCCCGACTGGATGGCCTGGCAGAATCCGCAGGTCTGGGTTGTTGCGGTAACCTTAGCCCTGGTCGCCAGTCTGGAAACGCTGCTGAGTCAGGAGGCGCTGAAAAAACTGCGTCCTCAGACGCCCGCGCCATCGCCTAACAAAGAGATGTTCGCGCAGGGCATCGGTAACCTGGCAGCCGGTTTTCTTGGCGCGATGCCGATAACGGCGGTGATCGTGCGCAGTTCGGTTAACGTCAGTGCGGGCGCGCAGACCAAACTGTCGATCTTCATTCACGGTGTGCTGCTGCTGATTTGCGGTATGTGGTTCAGTGAGATGCTGAACGCCATTCCGCTGGCCAGCCTCGCTGCCGTGCTGCTCTATACCGGCTACAAGCTGGCGACACCCAAACTGTTTATTGAGCAGTTCCGGATGGGCGCCCAGCAGTACGTGCCGTTTCTGGCCACCATCGTCGGTATTATCACGCTGGGCATGCTGGTCGGGATTGGTATCGGCATCGCCACGCAGATCCTCTATAGCATCTATAAGAGCCATCGCAACGCGCTGCAGCTCACCCGCTATGACGACCACTACGTGCTGCGCTTTCAGCAGAACCTGACCTTTATGCACAATCCAAAGCTGCAGGGATTGCTGGATGAGATCCCGGAGAACAGCGTAGTCATCGTCGATAACGACAATGCGGAGTATATCGATCCCGACGTCAAAGCGGTGCTGAAAGATTTTGGCGATAACGCCGACAAACGCGGCATTCGCCTGAGTCAGTGGCCGGTTGCCGTAAAATAGCGTTTAGCGCAACGGTAAAGTCGTCAGAACAGCAAAAATCGGATATCTCGGATATCCGATTTTTTTATTTGCGATGCATAATAGAGCCCCAGTTTTTGCTGTCATCTGATGGGTTTAGCCTCAAAACGGTAACTTTTCTGAGTTAGCCCATGAAACGAGGTTTTATCGCCGGATGACATTGAGGATATTCAGGATTTAATCATTCTGACACCACGCGCCTGTCCAGGCTGGCGTGGACAGCCAGCCTCTCTGTGACAAGGTCCGGATGTATGCGCATACAGCTGTTTGAAGAGCACAACGTTAAGAAGAACGCATTTTCACTGTTTTTAATCACGTTGCTGTTTTGCTTTATCGGCGGACACCTGCGCTTTCCACAGGAGCTGTCGCTGTTCTGGCCGGTCAATGCGATCGTCACTGGCGTGATCGTCCGGAATCCTTTTCTGCATCAGACCCGCTATTACCTGGCCACCTTTGCTGCGATGGTGTTTAACGACACCGTTTTTTCAGGCTGGGCGCTCTCTGCTTTTACCCTCAACATGGCGAATCTTCTGTTTGTGCTGGTGGCGGTGACGCTGCTGGTAAAACATCTTCAGCACGACTCCGGCAGCGAGCGTATAACCAGCGTGCTGCGCATTTTTCCGGCCTGTCTGCTGGCCGGACTGGCCTGCGCCAGCTGGGGGGCGCTGGCGCAGCAGGCCGATTTTAACAGCGGGCTGGTGACGGCCTGGGGCGAATGGTTCAGCGAACAGTTCTCAACCGGGCTGATGCTGCTGCCCTTTTTGCTGACGCGCGACTGGGCGTCGCTGTCGCCCCGGCAGTTTATGCAGATGCGCAAGCTGGCACCGGTTGTCGCCGTGATTTTTTCGCTGATGATTGGCGCGATGATGGGCGGCGCAGGCAGCCTGACGTTCCCGGTTCCGGCGCTGGTCTGGTGCGCCATCGTGCTGCCGATGCCGCTCACCAGTCTGGTGATTTTGCTCACCGGCATTAGCGAAATCATTCTGGTTTCGCACGGTGTGATGAATATCCAGGGCGATGACAATATGCTGCCGATCACCCATCTGACTTCGGCACGGCTGGGCGTGGCGACCATTGCGATCAGCCCGCTGATTGTGGCGGTGAGCATGGATGCGATTCGCCAGCTCAACCAGCGTCTGGCGTTGCGCGCCAACTATGACTTCCTGACCCGGCTGCTGTCGCGGTCCGGCCTCTATGAAAGTCTGCGTGCTGAGCCGATCTTCCCGGACCGCCGGGCGGGCGTGATCCTGCTGGATGTCGACTACTTTAAAGCGATTAACGACAATTTTGGTCATGATGCGGGTGACAGCGTGCTGGAAGAGATCGCCCGCCGTATGCAGCGCGTTGTGGGTAAAGAGGGGCGCATCTGCCGTTTTGGCGGCGAAGAGTTTGCGGTGGTGCTGTTCGACCAGAATCCGGAAAAGCTCTATTTTCTTGCTGAGAGCATCCGGCAGAAGATGGCTAAAGAGAAGTTCTGGCTGCAGGGCAGTACGGCCACGGTAACCGTCAGTCTGGGGCTGGCGCATGGCAGTGCCGGTGAGGCGACGGAGTGGCACCGCGTGATCAACCGGCTGATCTCCGCAGCCGATAAAAATCTCTATCTGTCGAAACGCAATGGCCGCAATCAGACCTCGCCGGTTAACTACCGTGCCATCACCAGCGACGTGGCATAACGCCACGCCGCCGGGTTCTGTCAGCTGACGCTGCTTTTCAGAGTACTGGCCTGCTGGTGGCGTTCAATTGCCAGGTCGATCAGGCGACTGATCAGATCCTGATAGCTGAGTCCGGCTGCCTGCCACAGTTTCGGATACATGCTGATATTGGTGAAGCCGGGCAGGGTATTCACTTCGTTGACGATAATTTCGCCATCGGCAGTTAAAAACACATCGACGCGCGCCATGCCAAAGCACTCCAGCGCGGTAAAGGCTTTGATGGCAACCTCACGTATCGCATCGCTGGTTTCCGGTGAAATGGCTGCCGGGACCACCGTCTGCGCACCGCTCTCAGAGATATATTTGGTGTCATACGAGTAGAAGGCGTCATGCACCACCACTTCACCGCAGGGGCTGGCTTCAGGGGCATCGTTGCCCAGCACCGCACACTCGATCTCGCGACCTTTGATACCCTGTTCAATCAGCACCTTGCGGTCAAAGGAGAAGGCCAGCGCCAGCGCGGCATCAAACTCTTCAATGCTGTCCACTTTGCTGACGCCCACCGATGAACCCTGGTTGGCGGGTTTGATAAACAGCGGCAGGCCAAAGCGGGCAATGACTGCGCTGGCGTCCAGCTGTGCACGCTGGGCCTGGGTGACGCTCACCCACGGCGCGACGTTGAGGCCTGCGTCGCGCAGCAGGCGTTTGGTAAAATCTTTATCCATGCTGACCGCAGAGCCCAGCACGTCGGAACCGATAAAAGGTAACGAGGCCATACGCAACAGGCCCTGCAGGGAGCCATCTTCACCCAGCGTACCGTGCACGATAGGGAAAATAACGTCGATCTGCGACAGTGGATGGGCGTTATGACGGGTGATAATCTGCTGCTGAGTCGTGCCGGGCACCAGCGCCACATCTTCAGCGGCGTGATTCAGCGCGATCAGCGCCGGATTTTCAGCGTTAAGTAAGAAGTTTGAAGCATCGTTAAGACGCCAGTGTCCCTGCTTATCAATGCCCAGCAGCACCACGTCAAACCTGGTTTTGTCGATCGCCTCAAGGATATTTTTGGCCGACTGTAACGACACCTCATGCTCAGCCGATTTCCCGCCAAACACGATCCCTACCCGCAACTTTGTCATCAATTTTGCCCACTGAAAAAATCAAAACCACAAGATAGCATGGGCTTCGCGAGGGAAAACAGGGCAGGGCGACAGATAATTGTGGGCAGGCGATTAACCCTCGCCACTCACCAGAACGCTGCCGTTCAGCTCCCAGTGCTGACGCGGGTGGCAGCTCAACGGCCCGCTCGCAAAGGTCACTGAATCTCCTCTTTAACCTGATGCAGGCGGGGTGTCAGGTTTAACTTAACCTGATGCAGAGCCCAGCCTGACTTCAACCTGATGTTCCTGGCGATGGCTTTCCAGCGCTATTTCGTCACCGTCACACCGTTTGCCATCCAGCCACAGCTGATAGGTGCTGTCACCGCGAGTGACCCGGATGTTGTAGATCCCTTCCCCCTCACGGTAGACAATTTTTATCTCTGACCAGTCAGCGGGAAGCTGTGGCCGGACAGACAGCGCGTTGCCGCGCCGGGTTATCCCAAGCAGACTCTCACTGATAAGCTGATAGGTCCAGCCTGACGAGCCGGTATACCAGGTCCAGCCGCCTCGCCCGCTGTGGCCTTCGGCCGCATACACATCCGCAGCCATCACATAAGGCTCTGCTTTGTAGATCGCCATATCCTGTTGATTGCCACTATGATTAACCGGATTAATCATAGAGAGCAGGGACCAGGCGCGCTCTGTTTCACCCATCGCCGCAAAGGCCATAATCGCCCACAGAGCCCCATGGGTGTACTGACCGCCATTTTCCCTGACGCCCGGTAAATAACCGCGAATGTAGCCCGGATTTGGCCCTGCGCCATCGAAAGGCGGAGTGAGCAATTTAATCAGCCGGTTATCCTTATCAACCAGATGCTGATAAAGCGCCGCCATTGCTGACCGGCATCTGGCGTCCTCGCCTGCGCCAGAGAGTACCGACCAGCTCTGGGCAATGGCGTCTATCCGGCACTCACTGTCAGCATGTGAACCGAGCGTCTGGCCACTGTCAAAAAAGCCGCGCAGATACCATTCGCCATCCCAGGCCGCATGGTTAAGCGCGGTTTTGAGCGTCTGCGCGTGCTCCTGACAGTGGCGGGCGGTATCGGTATCGCCGAACCGCACAGCCAGCGCGGCAAAGCGGTCCAGAACCGTATAGAGGAAGAAGCCGAGCCAGACGCTTTCACCCTTGCCGGCAATCCCGACGGTACTCATACCATCGTTCCAGTCCCCTGAGCCCATCAGCGGGAGGCCGTGCTGACCGTAATTAAGGGCGTGGTTAACCGCGCGAACGCAGTGCTGCCATAGCGGTTCGTTAATCTTACTGACGCCCGGAAGCTCATAGACAGACTCTTCGTCCTCAGCCAGCAGGCGACCTTCAAGGTAGCTGACGGGCTGTGACAGCAGCGCAATATCATCGGTTGCCTGCACATAGCGGCACAGCGCATAAGGCAGCCACAGGTAGTCGTCGGAGCAGCGGGTTCTGACGCCGCGGCCAGCAGGCGGATGCCACCAGTGCTGTACATCTCCCTCGATAAACTGGCGGGATGCACACAACAACAGCTGATCGCGCAGGCGCTGAGGGGCAGCGTGGGTCAGCGCCAGCGTATCCTGCAACTGATCGCGGAAACCAAAGGCACCACCGGATTGGTAATATCCGCTGCGCGCCAGCAAACGGCTGGCCAGCGTCTGGTACAGCAGCCAGCTGTTTGCCAGTAAATCGACCTCCGCTGCCGGTGTCTGGATTTGCACTTTAGTCAGTAGCTGGTGCCAGTGCTGTTTAACTTTGGACAGCTCGTTCTGAGCCTCCCCGGTGGAGAGGAACTGCTGCATCAGCGCGGTCACTGCACTCTCATCCTCACCGACGCCAAGGGCAAAAACAAAGCTGCGGCTGTCGCCGTCAATCAGTGTCGTCAGCGTCTGCAGCGCGGCGCAGGGATCCATTCCTGCCCCGGTGTTACCCGACAGACCACGAACATTCATCATCGCGGGCTGCCGTGTGGTGCCGTTACGACCCAGACACTCAAGCCGGTTGCCGCTGTACGCAATCCGGGTACCTGTGACGGCAAAAAAAGCGGTCCTTGCAGAGCCCGTACTGTTATAAAAGTTTCTGGCCAGAACCGCGCTGCCTGTCGCGATAGCGGCAGGGGACGTCACCACATGCCTTGCGGAGCGGCTCGCCAGCTCACCCAGAACCCATTCGACGTATCCGGTAATCGACAGATTACGCGTTTTGCCAGAGAGGTTACTCAGCGTCAGCAGGGAAAGTCTGACCGGCGCCTCCTCTGCCACGAACACCGTTAACGTGCTGCTGATGCCATACTCCGTGTGTTCAAACGTGCTGTAACCGAAGCCATGACGGGTCAGATAATCGCCCTTGCCGCGAACCGGAAGCGGCGTGGGCGACCAGACATCACCCGTCTCTTCATCACGCAGATAAAGCGCTTCGCCAGAGCTGTCACTGACGGGGTCATTGTGCCAGGGCGTCAGACGATATTCATGCGCATTTTCATACCAGCTATAGCCCTGGCCACTCTCGGAAATGACGGTGCCCAACTGGCTGTTGGCCAGCACATTGCACCACGGCGCAGGTGTCTGCTGCTGGCCGGAAAGAATAATGTGATATTCGCTGCCGTCCTCGTTGAAGCCACCGGTGCCATTAAAAAACTGCAACCGCTCCGGCGAAAAGGTGACGGCTGCAGGCGGCGGCGTCTTACTGACCGATGGAAACGCAAAAGCAGGCGGGGTGCGCACCGGTTTTAACAGCGTGCTGAGCTGATCGGCGAGGCTGCCGTTCCGGCCTTCCAGCACGACCGCCGCGACGCTCAGCAACAGTTGCAGATCGTCAGCGGAAAAACTTTCGCTTTTGCGGATAAATATGCCGCCAGGTTTGTCCGCCTGCTGCCGTTCATCTCCGGCAGGGATCAGGGTCGTGAGCTGATTGAACAGGTTCTGCTGGTAGCCGCCCTGGTCGCTGTTCAGGATGAGCAGATCGACCGTCAGCCCTTTTTGTCGCCAGTACTGATGCGCCTGAATGAGGGTGGTGACCAGGTCGAGCTGATTAATGTTTTCTATCCGAACCAGAAGAATCGGCAGATCACCCGAAATCGCATGACGCCACAATGACTCCTGGCCCAGCCGGTTCTGCATCAGCGCGTCTGATTCGCCACGCATTTCGGCACTGAAAAACAGTACGGCACTGGCCAGCTGATTAAACAGGCTGGTATCTTCGGTGCGGATATTCAACTGACGCAAGGCGACCTGACTGTGGGACCACGCCAGTTCAAACACCCGATCGGCGCTGATGTGGTTACGGTACTTCTCAATCAGCGCAATAGTGGTGTCACGCTGAAGTGTCACACCGTAAAGCATATCGATGGTGACGGCCTCTCCCGCTTTTAACGTCACTGACTGGCGAATTGATAACACGGGATCTAACACCGCTCCCTGCTGACCCGTTAATTCACTGCCCGGCATCAGCGCCTGAGCATCGGCTGGCGTCCTGCCGCGCCCGAGAAAACGAGCCCGGTCGGTTTCAAAAGAGGTCTGGCGGCCGGTATTGCCATGTATCGCCATCGCGTGAAACATCCATGCCGTCACTTCTTTCTCTTCACGTGGTCGACGGTGAGCCAGAATCGCTTCCAGCCTGTCAACGATCTCAGTCTGGACGAACAGATTACTGAACGCAGGGTGGGCCATATCGCTGGCTGCTGGTGCCAGTACCACTTCGGTGTAGCTGGTGATATCAAACGGGCGGGTCTGACGGGAACGGTTAGTGACCGTGATGCGTCTGATCTCCACATCATCTTCCGGGGAGACCACGATATGCGTGTGAATGCTGAAAGTGGTGCCTGAAGCGTCAAACTCAATCCCGGCATCATTGAAACGGGTTTTATAATGCGGACGCTCGCAGCAGGTCGGCTGATAGCTGTGAGCAATCACTTCGGCGGATTGCTGATCGGTAACGTAACAGAACGTTCCGTAGTTGTTGCTGGTGCTATCCGCACGCCAGCGGGTGAGTGCCAGCCCCTTCCACTGGCTGTAGCCTGTCCCCGCGTGCGTCACCATCAGATGATAATCTGCATTGGAAAGCAGCTGCAGTTGTGGCTGGCGCGGATCTGAACCACTGAATTCACGCTGGTCGGGAATGCTGCGCTGCTGTTTAGGGTCACTGTTTTCGACAAAACTGCGGCGTGGGGTATAGAGCTCAATATCATCAGGCACTTTTTCCTGCAGCAGCAAACGCGAAGACTGAAACAGTGCGCTGGACATAAAGCGCGCGACCATGGGCGCATCCAGCAGCTGGTGAGAAAGCGCTAGCAATCCCATCGCCTGATGATGGGCCATATACGATTTGACGATCGAAAATGGCTGACCGGGAGCCAGTCGGTCCGCGGTGAAATCCAGCGCTTCGTAATAACCGTAGTCACCGCTGGCACCCATTTTTTTAAGTCTTATCAGATTAGCCGTCGCCTCCTGCGGCAGCACCATCAGCGCCAGCAGCGTCGCATAGGGCGCAACAACATGATTGTCATTCAGGCCGCGTTTCAGACCCAGTTCCGGCGTACCAAATGCCCGATACTGGTAGTTATGATTGACGTCAAACGCAGCGTAACCCGATTCCGAAACGCCCCAGGGCGTATTGGTGCTGTTACCCGAGGCTATCTGTTGCCTGACCGCCGATAACGCCATTTTTTCCAGCAGCGTGTCGGGGTAAACCGGCATGACCAGGTGCGGCATCAGGTATTCAAACATTGAGCCGCTCCATGACATCACGGCGGGCTGGTTATTCAGCTGAGTAAATAAGCGACCCAGCACAAACCAGCTCTTGGCCGGAAGCTGGCTGGTGGAGATAGCAAAGTAGTGCGTCAGGCGGACTTCTGAAGGGAAAAGGTCATATTTGCTGGCATCCAGCAGACCGCTGTCCATGTTATAGCCCACGCTGAGTAAAGACGTGGCCGGATAATAGAGAAAGCGGAAGTCCATACTGGCGTGATCGCTGAGGCGGCTGTCCAGCTCCAGCAGGGCAGCCATTCGTTCGCGGGCGGCCCATATCGCAGTCTCTGCCTGTTTTTCCGGGAGCCCGGGGCGGTTCAGGTTCAACTCAGCGAGCCACAGCAATGACGGAATGTCGGCAGGCAGTGGCGCATCCGGGGTAACCCAGCTGAAAAGGAGGGCCCACTCCTGAGTGAAATCGACCAGCTGCTGGTGGAAAAGCGCCGGCCAGTTTACCCGCGTTGTCGGAAGATAAGCCTGTTCTGCCAATACGCTTAATGCCAGCAGAGCCTGCATCCCGGCGTGAAAATCGGCGGGTGAAGCGCGCTGCATCAGGCTTAGCTTAGCTGCGATTTGTTCCACTATGTCGCTGCGGGTGTCGCTCAGTTGGTCTTTAAGCAGTGAGAAGGTATCGGAGAGACCTTCCAGGATACAGGGGAGAGACATCACCGGCTGGTATTTCCACTGCGCCAGGCCAGCCTGAAGGGTTACAAGGTGAGCCGCCATATTACCGCTGTCTACGGTTGAGACGTAGCGTGGGTTCAGCGGTTTTAACGTCTGGGTGTCATACCAGTTATAAAGATGTCCTCTGAAATGCTCCATTCGATCAAGGGTATCGAGGGTGTCGAGAGTCCGGCTGATGACCCGATTCTGGCTGATATAACCAAAATCCCAGGCCGTCAGGTTTGCCAGCAGCGACAGGCCAATGTTGGTCGGTGAGGTCCGGTTGGCCACCCGCGACTCCGGAATCTCCTGCAGATTATCCGGCGGCAAATGGTTGTTATCACTGCTGGCAAATTCGTTAAACCAGGCCCAGGTTCTACGCGCGGTGCGACGCAAAAAGATGCGCTGTTCCGCTGAAAGGCTGCCTGGCTGAGCGCGTTTGGGCTGGCTCATGCGGCTCAGTAACGCGGGGGCGACCGCCCACAATAAAGCGAGCGCCAGTGCGACATGCGTCATCGACGGCATGCTCAGGCTGGTCAGGAATACCAGAACCGCGCCTGCTACCGGATTAATCCACATGCGGCGGTAGAAATGGCGCACATCAGGCTCGACAGGTTTCAGTGATGAAGCGCTCTTCCACTCGTTCAGGTAGCGATGGCTGATAGTCAGGCGCCATAAGGTCACGATAATCGCCTTCAGCGACCAGTAACTTTCGTGTGGCAGGATGGCCAGCGCCAGGCCAGCGCGGGAGAGGCGGTTAAAGGCATCGGTGACCAGCATGGATAAATGCTGTCGCCAGGCACGCGTTTTACTTTTCGTCACCCCATCGATCACCAACGCTGGCAGTCCCGGAAGCAGCAGAAATAGCATGATGCACCCGACCCAGAATATTGGATTCGGTACTATCGTACACAGCATAAACACCAGCATCAGCAGGGCAGGCGCCACCAGGCTGCGGCGCAGATTGTCTGTTAATTTCCAGCGGGAAAGCGCACTGAGCGGGTTCTTTTGACGACTGCAATCTTCCTGCCGCACCTGCAGCCGTAGCCAGTTAAGGAGCTGCCAGTCGCCCCGCACCCAGCGAAATCGTCGGGCAACATCGCTCAGATAACTATCCGGATATTGTTCATACAGGACGACGTTACTGACCACACCGGAGCGGGCATAGCACCCCTCAAGCAGGTCATGGCTCAGCACCAGATTTTCCGGACAGGTATTGCGTATCGCCCGGCTAAAGGCAGCGACATCGTAAATACCCTTGCCGACAAATGAGCCTTCACCAAACAGATCCTGATAAATATCGGATGAGAGTGAGGAGTAAGCATCATTCCCCGGAATGCTGCTGCACAGCCGGGCATAGCGGCTCTGACCGTTAACCGGTATCTCTTCAGCCAGACGAGGCTGCAGGATGGCATAGCCTTCAACTACCCGATTTTTGACATCGTCGAATACCGGCGCATTGAGCGGGTGGGCCATGACGCCAATCAGCTTATGCGCAGTCTCACGCGGCAGTATTGTGTCGCTGTCGAGAGTAATCACATATTTAACGCTGTGCAGCTGCGTCTGCGTGGCACCTACCGTGACGCTGAAGGCGTTTTCTTCACCCTGAAGCCAGCGATTCAGGGCATGGATCTTACCGCGCTTGCGTTCATACCCCATCCAGACGCCCTGAGAAATATTATGGGTGCGGTCACGGTGTAACAGGGAGAAGAGCGCAATGTCCGATTTACCCCCGCTGTAGCGCCGATTCAGCGCTTCCGTTTTCAGCACGGCGTAACGGATAAGCGCGGCGTCATGATGATGGTCCTGTTCGGCGCTATCGGTAAAGTCGGTCAGTAACGCAAAACTGATATTCGTTAAGGCGTTACCGATATAGCAGATTTCCAGAGAGCGCAGCAGGGCGTCTGTTCCCTCATTGCTGCTGAGTAAACAGGGGATAACTACCAGTGTGCGGTCATGCTCCGGTACCGCCAGAGAATAATCGAGTCGGGGCAGGGGAAGGGGATGGCGGCTGCGGGTGGTTAACTCGCTCAGCAACTGCAAGGCTAGCTGGCTGCTGACAATGATGGCGGGCAGCACCAGCAACCAGAGTAATGACGCCATGCCCGCCTGATGGGTGCTGTAGAGCATCTCGGCGGTAAACGCGGTTGTCAGCAGTAAAAGGCTGCCTAACCAGGAGAGTAAAGGAGTCTGGCTCAGATGCTGCCGGCTCCTGTTCAGCCACGTCACCTTAACGTCAAGCTGCTGTTCCAGTTGCTGAAATCCTTTATCCAGCAGGTAATAGCCGACATGCTGCTGACGCAGGGGAAGATCAGGCTGGCTTGCCAGCGTCAGCACAGCCTGGGCGACTTCACGTTCATCAAAGCGACTGTGCCGTGCCAGACGTTCAATCACGTGGCGGTAGTCATCGCGACTGTCAAAATGCATCAGCGGGTATGTCCCGGTGGGATCCTGCTGCAGGACTTTCTCAACCAGGCTGACGGATTCGACAAAGGCCTGCCAGTCAATTTCGCCGAGTTGTCGCAGGCCGGTAATACTGTTGCTGACAGAGAGCTGACTCAGGGCCAGCTGCCGGTTGAACTGCTCAATGACTTCCGAGGTTTTCCGGCCGGTATTTTCCAGCTGTTGTTCGACCCAGGTTAACGCCAGAGTATTGTTCTGGCCACTTAATCGCCGTTCAAGTTCAGCGACGAAAGCGCCGGAAACCCGCGGGTTCTGGTGGGCCATATCAGCGATGACCAGAATAACTTTTGACGCATCTTCGGCGGCAGTGGAGAGGATATCGCTGATCCACTGCTCCGCTTTATTACGTTCCTGATGTACCCTGGCCACGTCAGCCGCAATCCGGGCCAGATTGTTGATAAGCGCAAACCGTAACATGGCAGGCATGGCCCACAGTTCGCCGAGCAGCAGGGGCGTAACGCGCTGGTAGGCAGCGATAAAAGGATGCAGGACGCTGGTTTCCAGTCGGCCATCACTGTGCTTAATCATCTCCTCGGCGATAGCCTGGATGCGCAGGTAATGAGCCGACTCCTCCAGCATGGGCAGTCCTTTACCAAATTTTGCCGGTAACAGGTGCCGGACCAGGCGGATCTGCTCTTCAATGATGTAAAAATTATCCAGTATCCAGACGGCCGCCGGTGTCTGGCTGCGCTTATCGCCTTCACTCAGGATCTCTGCGCTGCGCGTCAATGACAATTCATTATCTGCCAGCTGCTGCAACAGTCGGTAGGACCATTTTCCACCCGACAGATTATGCGTTTTCGCTAATTTTTCGCCGTAGTTATCCATTTGTTCAGCCGAAAAAATATCTGGCCGGTGGGCCTGATAAATACCTTCAGTCGGGAACAAAGGAAAATGCTCATCGGGTAATTCACTTTCCCGGCTGAACCACGTCGTCAGTTTTATTTTCACACTCATTTCCTTGCGCTTACGCAGCAGCTGGATCCGGAAAAAAAGAAAGGATGACAAAAAAGGAGCCAAAAGAAGGGCTGGAGGTGATAAACAGGTGTAGATGATATTGATTATAGTCCTGTTTCCGTTATTCGTAGCTATCCTGATTAACCGGCTGGCGTTCTCTTGTAGCGATAAAATAAAGTTAAAAAAAATAAACAGCTGCCTTCTCCTCACCTTAGCCCTGTTTAACATCAGAGCCGACAGATAAAAAAATTAATTTACCTGCACTGTGTTACGCTGATGGCAACATTTCAGAGGATAACGACATGACCTGGTTGAGCTTTCTCTTCGACGCGCTACATAGCAGCGAAACCAATACACAGTGTCCGGTGTGTAAAAAGTTTTCCAGACAGTCTGTAGCTAAAAAGAATAAAGGACAGGCAGTCTTATGCCCTCACTGTAAGTCATTGTATGTTATATAAACTCCGTCGTCTTTTTATGTTGCGATCAACAGGCAGCAGCAAGTCATATTGTTTAACCCTATCCCTCATTGAGGCAATATCTTCGTAACATTAATTTCAATGCGCTGATAACTCTGCATTATCTTTCGTACTCGGTGAAATAACGTTGTGCTTCACCCTGGTCGAGAAATTCGAATTGAGAAAGTTGAATAATATCTGGTCCTGCAGACCACACTTCATTAACTCTTGAGATAATATCGCCTTCCTGAAGCGTCAGAAGGTTATTAATGCGTAACACAGCAAATCTGCCATTTTCAAATTCGACCTGATACAACGCAACTTTCTTCAGCGGCATGATGGTTCTTCCACGAAGTACCCGGCAGCAGAGTTCAGCACTCGATGAACTTTTCATGATAAACCTCTAATCTATTCATACTCTTCTGTTCAATAAATTAATCTGCATAATTGTGAATCTGACCTCAGCGCACACGTTGTGCAGATTTCAATTGGCCCGTCTGGACTGCATTTGTTCATATCCGTAAATATAGCGGGTTTATGAAAATAATCTGATACACCCTCTGCAGGGTTAAAAAGTGACTCCGGGGTATCAGTCGGGCTATCAGAGTTAGGATGAGTGGCGTCTTTTACAGGGAAAATAGTGGGTAAAGAAAGTGTGAGGTTAAGCAGGGAAAGGGAGAGGTGAACCTGTAACCCAGGTAACGGAAGATGAAAATGAAGTGCTGAAGGCTATCAAGTGACTCGCCGCCGCGACCGATGAGGCAAACCGGACCACCAAGCCGCTGCAGGATGCGGTTGATATCAGCATTGCAGCTGATGACGAGATCGCGTGTCTGGCTGAGTGGAACTAACATTCCAGCGGGTTTTTTATTATCCATCAATCAAAGCCACTGCAGACAGACACGAACCTATCCGGCAACTGATTACTATTGTGATTAACGGTTTTTACGCAAAGCTCGATAATGAAGGTAAACAAGCTTTCGATTGTAAACCGGGATAGGGGGCTGGCAGACGCGGGGAAGGATTGGGTTCACAATTTATCCTTACCCAATTTATCGCTAAAAAAATATTCACTCGTGTCGTTACAGTTGAGGATGTTAAGCGGTAAGTCAGAGTTGGTTCTTCGCTATTGTTGAAGGTTCTCATGGTGCAAGGATAGACTGAAGGAGCTTAAGTCTTATCAAGGCGGATGCAAAGTAGATTTCTGATGGACTCTTCAAAGGTTTTTCGAATGAATCTGGATATGGTCTATTTCCTCTTAGAGTGGCCACTCAAATCCTATTTGATTCATATCAAGAGACATTGATTAATATGTGAAAGGATGCAAAATGAGCTCTGCAAAATCATTTCTTCTAAAATTCGGTAAGTTCATTGGTATACAAACTGCAAATATTTTTGAAGCCATCTCAACAGGGATTTGCTCATTTGCTGCATTTTTCTCTTTGTTGTTACTTGATGGCTGGCTGTGGAAAATTGTTGGTTTCTTCGGGTTCTTCATGCTTGCCTACTTTGTTGCTTACCTGATGGATAAGCTAAAAGGAGAAGCATGATCGGTATGGGATGTGATCCGTAATTTAAGCTATCAAACAACAATGCCGTGGTACTGATTGTGACTTTCTTTGTAGTCGCCAAAGATACCAATAAAACTATAAAGCTGACCATCAAAGCCAGGCTGATGCATATCATTAGCGGGATATTTATTAGCGAGTTATGCACGCGTAGTGGAGGTCGCAGCCGCTGCCAGGATTAATTACTGCTTCGGTTAAGATCGTCGCTTACGTAATAGAAAAAGTATGTATAGGCCGTATGAACGTTAAACACAAAAGTATCCTCTACAGAAGCCTGATGGAGAATGCTGAGACTATAGTTCCACAATGGCTTACAGCATTTTTTTATGTTTAAGTTAATCTTCTCAGTTAAATGATTCAGTATGGACCAAGCTAAACAGAGGCATTAAGATATTTATCTTCATTTATGTCAGGAAAACGGTATGGATACGACAGAGCAAATAAATGGAAGATACTTCTTTGATGGAATGAGTGTTGATGGTGATGAGCTTCTGTTTTGGCTTATACTTGATGAGTTCAAAAAAAACTTTAGTGGAATAACTGATATGGTTGCAATCGCGTCAATGCTGGCAAGCTTCCCTGTGATTCCAGTCAGAGGTAAGCTGGATGCCCAAAAAACCACACGTGGAACCAGCCCGCTTTCTCTCGCAAGCCGAATGCTTATTCGCCAGCGTTTTCAGAAAAAACATCGTACTATTACCTGGAGAAAAATGGTGCGCGGTGAATGGGCATATACAACAAGTGTTGGGGCATATGTTGGTCGTTGGGTGCCCTGGATTGGCGCTGCGTTAACTGCATATGATCTTTCGATTATTACCCGCAATGTTGTTCATCGCTATAAGCTGATTACAGGTGAAAAAGGATAAGGCTGGTTATGAGTAAAGTTGAAGATGTTCATCGTCTGATAAAAAAATACTTTTGGGAAATGCCAGATGATGCATCCCTGAGTACAGGTAAAAATTGCGTTTTGCCTGAAGAGGCTTTTGATTTTTTTGAAGAATATGCTGAACTATTTAGTGTTGATATGAAGCGATTTGATTTTCGTCTCTATTTCCCGGCTACAGGAATCCATTTTTTGCCGAACGCTATTTTGCCAAAATATTTGCGCACCGATCATCATCAGCCTGAGCCTTTGACTGTTCAGATGCTGATTAATTCCGCTGAGGCGGGGGAGTGGCTTTACTAAAATGTGATGCAGTAGAAAAGAGTGTTCATTTTTTAAAAATTAAAAGATTGGATATGAAATTAAAATAGCCAAAAGGAAAGTAGTTAAAACTACTGAGTATAACAGAGGTTGATATTGGTATGAGCGCTACTAATAGCTCGCTATGACATTGAGTTTGTGCAGGATTGCTGGGGGCTTACTACTCATTAATGGCTTGGTATCTTCATTCGGCGTCTCATTAGGTATTTGAATGAGAAGGACTATTCCACAGAACTTTCATATTTTTTAAAGCTCTTCTTCACCCAGGAGAACAATGAATGCAACTGGTGCATGGTTTGTGAGCGTGGATTATCCGTCGGGATCTTCTTTAATATTAGTTCTATCGGGGTTTTGAAAGACTCATGCAGTAGCTTTAAAAATGAGGATCATAGTGGTCTTCATCAGCTGATTTAACAGCTTAGATTTGGTGGACCCCTGCTGGGTTTGAACCAGCAACAAAGCGATTATGAGTCCCATTTTGAAGCGAGTTAAATCAGTAACTTACTGATTTTTATGTTTCCTTTAGGCCGAATAGTGATAAAAAGTGGCACATAGCGTTGCGCTCTGCTGCCACTTTGCTGCCATCCTCTTCAACTCATTAATCGGCTTTGAGGTTGCATAAATCAGTCAAGGTCACTCTTGGGAGAGGATATCTGTTTGTAAGGTGCCGTGCTATGCTCTCATTGCCCCAGAAATCGTTTATAACCAACCTATTTTGGAAGAATCCTATCCAATAATCAGGTGCGGTAATTTCATCTTTGTTTATTGGACAAAATATAGAAATTGAAAGTATTCCCCAAACTACCGTTTCAGGGAATATGATCGTGCTTTCTGCAAGAAGTACAGCACCTTCTTTATGGAAAGAAAATCCCTTAGATAATGAATCACTATGAACCAGACCACACCTTACAACATGATACATTAAGTCTGAAAAATCTGGTTTTAGTATTGGTTCACGCACTCCGTCAGTGATTGGGAAGTTGTCGAATATGGTTTCATCGAGATTTATTCCGCCAAGAGCCATAAACTCAACCAACCAAGAATATTTTTTTATGATGTTTTTGAAGTGTCTTCTGCTACTGGTTTTTTGCTCATAGTAACGCTGTGATGTCACATCAAGAGCATTACAGGCGTGTTCTAATGCCGCATAAATCTCACCTCGCTCCATGTGATCTATTGCGTACTTAACTCTTTCCCCGATAGTCGGCATGTTGCCTCCTTCACAAAATACCTATTTTAAAATGATCATCATGAATTTCTGTGCAGTGAAGGTTCTATTTATTTCATAATTCCAATTGATTCAATGGATTAAATGAAATCGCTTCTGACAGATGATCCGGAGCAAAATGTGCGTACCGCATCGTTACCTTGATATCTGTGTGCCCTAGTATTCGCTGAAGAACAAGAATATTTCCACCATTCATCATAAAATGAGAGGCGAAGGTGTGGCGCAAAACATGCGTAAGCTGCCCGGTAGGTGTCTCGATACCGGCGCGCTGCATGGCCTTTCTAAAAGCTGAGTAACAAGATTTAAAGAGCAGTTGCGCTTTCCTACTCGATGGCAGTTCAGCCTATAATTTTTCAGTTATCGGCACCGCTCGGTTTTTCTTGCCTTTAATTTTCACATAGATGATCTGACCGGCGCGGATTTGGTTTCCATTCAAGCCTTCCGCCTTTCTCCATCGTGCGCCAGCTGCCAGGCATATTTTCACAATAGTCGTCAGGTCTTTGGAGCGGCTGTTCTCACATTCGGCGAGGAGGATTCTGATTTCCTCAATGGTGAGATATGCCATCTCTGATTCACTGATCTTAAACTCGCGTACGTTCTCTAATGGGTTCGGTGCCGTCCATTCATCTAACCGGCGAAGCTCGTTAAACATCGGCCTGAAATACGCCAAATCTAAATTCACCGTACGCGGCGTAACCGTCTCACTCTGCTGGAGCGGGTGATTTTGCCGCTTAACTGCTGCTCGCGATAAGACGCAAAAATTTTCGCATTAAACTCGGTTGCGAGTGGGTTTCCCATCGCCTCGCAGGCGAATGCCATTGTGGTTTGCCGCTTCTCACCATCCGCCAACGTAATGCCATGTGTGTTGAACCACAATTCATCCAACTCAATTACTCGCCGCTTATCTACTTTCTCTCCCAGCCAGGGCTTATTTTGAGCCTGCTCTTTTACGAACTTCTCATAGGATTGTGCTTCGCCCTTAGTTGCAAACTGGCGGCGAATCCTTTTGCCGTCACGGCCATTTGGGAAACTGCGCCAGACCATTGGCCATAGCGTATTGCCACGCCTGCAGCTTGTACGCAACCGCTACCGGCTGAACGATGCTGCGCAGTTTGAGCTGCCCTTTATCAAACAGCTTGATCGCCTTCCGACGCTGGACCGCCAGGACATTCGCGATCTGGCTTATAAGATGGCCTTCTTCCTGTCACAAAGTCTGGCTGAGTTCGTTGATAAGGTCTCCATACCACAGGAGGCGGACGAACTGACCGTGACGCTCACCGGATACCGTTACATCGCTGAACTGGCTGCGCTGACAGGAACGCAGCCACCTTACTGGGCAGAGTTCTGTTCAGCTAAAGGTGAATTGCATCTGCGCAAAGCCCAGTCTGGTCTGCTTCGCATGATGGCTCCTGAATGGTGGCGTGGCCGCCTGAAGCAGATGCGAGATTTACAGCGTGAACACATGGCTATCACGGTTGGGCAAGTACAGAAAGCCGCATCATCTTACGTTTCCCGCAGTACGCTGGTCGAATGGATAGAGCAGAAAAAACGTAACCGTGAATTCTTCAAATGCTTTGATCTCATCAATCAGGACGGGGACCGTATTGCGCTGCATGAAATGGTCAACCGCAGCGTGTCCAATCGGCAATACGCCGCCGCGAATTGATGACCAGAATGCGTGGGTTTGACGATGTCGCCAATGAAACAGGGTGCGTAGGTGAATTTTATACAATCACAGCACCATCACGTTATCACGCAGTTTACAGCCAGGGCGGCTTTGTTTCTCAGTGGAGCGGTTCAAGCCCACGTGACACCCAGCGTTATCTCTGCCGTGTATGGGCGAGGATCCGCGCGGCACTGTCACGCGAAGCTATTCATTTCTTTGGTTTTCGCGTTGTTGAACCTCACCACGACGGCACGCCGCACTGGCACATTCTGCTGTTTATGCGCCCTCAAAACGTCCAGCGGGTTCAGCAAATCATGCGTGATCAGGCTTATAAAGAGGATTCCGGGGAGTTGACCACACCGCAGGCAATGAAAGCACGATTTCATGCCGAGCCGATCGACCCTGAGAAGGGCAGTGCGACAGGCTATATCGCCAAATATATTTCAAAGAATATCGACGGTTACGCGATGGACAGAGAGAAAGATGATGAAACCGGCGCAAATATGCGCGACATGGTTAAGGCTGTTTCGGCATGGGCTTCACGCTGGCGTATTCGTCATTTTCAGCAGATCGGTGGTGCGCCTGTGACTGTCTGGCGTGAGCTGCGCCGTATGGGTGATGCACGTCTGCCAGATAAGCAGATGGATGCGGTGCTGGCGTCAGCTTCCGTTGCCAGCTGTTGGGCGTCCCATACGATGGCGCAGGGCGGGCCATTAGTAGCGCGTGAGGATTTAGTGATCCGCCTTTGCTACGAACTTACTGAAATGGGCAATGAGTACGGCGAAGATGTTCAGCGGGTGCAGGATATCTATTCGCCAATGGTGCCGGATTCAGAAGTCATGACGCGCCTGGTCAAATGGGAAAAAGTTGCTAAATTGGGCGAAGGTCAGCGGAGGCAGATTTTTCTGGCGGCATCGCCGCCCCTTGGAGTTCTGTCAATAACTGTACGGGGCTAGAGCGCCGACGGTTAGAGCTGCAACTAAAAGCCAAGGGATTTAACGGCGATGAATATGAGATTGGGCTGTTGATTAAGGGCTGTAGTGTCAATGCAGGGGCGAAAATGCGGCTTTTCTACCGGAACGGCAGATTGCAGGAAGAACCATTTTGATCTGGCAAGGTTCAGATCAATCCCATTGATACATAAGAAATAGTTTCAATTCCGACTGGATTTTCTATACTGTATGCATAAACAGTGGTTGTAAGCAGGTGAGGGAAAATGCAGGACTATCTTTTGGAGTCGGTGAAGCTTCAGCGTATTGATTTCTTTTTAAAACTTGTTGCTGTCAGCGATTGTAGTGATCAAGAAAAACGTATGGCAATTGAGTGGGTTTCCGAACTCACAGATGAGTTAATGGCGCGTCTACGCAAGCATGAATACAGCCTTTCAATGAATCAGGCTGAATGATAAAAGGTCCAACATAACTGCGAGCCTTAAGTGCATGACCATGCTGCATGAAATCGCATGATCTCGGAAGGATGTCTGATGCTCAGGCCCGCCAGTATTGGCAGGCTTTTGTTTATGTCATGCAGGTGCATGAAAACCACTACATAAAGCGGGCAGGCGTGGCGGGGCTACGAGCGCGCGCACTTGCAGATAGCGCGACAGCACATATCAAAAGTGTGTAAATGATATACGCCTCAAAGAAAAGTGTGTAAAATTAGCAGTAGTGGAACACTAACTTAGAGGTGCCGGATGTCTAAACATCTGATTTACATGCTTGCAAAGATTGAGTACGGACGCATATCGAAGTCCAAATTCAATGAAGGCAGGGATAAGATAATAGAGGATCTTAGAAAAGATTTTCCTCATGTTCAGCATGTGAAGAAAAGCCACACATATCGCTTCGAATTTAAGGCAGAGGGAGTGCCAGAGGTAGTCACAGATACTGATCCTGTGTTGTCATTGTTATCTTCTAACAAGGCATGGGGAATAAGGATCTCGCCGGGGGCTATAATACTTCATACAAAAAAATATGAGGGTTTTACCAATTTCCACGAAAGATTATTGGGTTTATTAAAGCGTGTTCATGATATTTTTAATATAACTCATTTGTCTTTTGTAGGCATGAGATTCGTAAATAATTTTGATTACGATCCTAATACAGAATTTAGTGAGTATTTCGAAAGATTGGACTTTTTACAGCCCACTCTTAACTCATGGGGTCGTGGTGGCAGCAACATGACTGCTAGGTATGGAATGGATACTGAATCTATAACCATTAACAGCGGTGTATTAATGAATGCACCAAAATATTTACCCGACTTAATGGAATTTGCTTCTGATTTATTTGAGGGAAACAATTTTCGAGAAGGAATATTTGCGCACTTAGATATTGATTCTTTTTACTATACTAAAGAGTTGGTGGATTTTAATTTTGATTTTGTTTCTGAAAAAACCCAAGTGCTAAGGAATAATGCTAACGCAGCATTTTTCGATATCATTAAAGTTTAGTAAGGGGCAGACATGAGTGGATATGTAGATATAAAAGCAAGTAGAGTTGCTACAGGATCAGATTCAGCTTCTGCATTAAAAAATGCAAAGTTTATGGTTGATGATGCTTTTTATCCGGATTCGTATACCGGGGTTAGCAGCAGCCATTCAGAAAGTAAGTTTATTTATGGTAGCATATTTACAGGTATTCTTTTTGCGGCTGCTTTAGCATTAGCCAATATAGGGGTTACTAGCTCTAACAATAACAATAATTATAGTATTGTTAAGCCATTAACTTTGTCAGGTATTAATCGTAACGCTATTGGTGATGAAGATAGCGAGGACGATGAAGATCTCAACGAGAGCGATAGACTACAAAACTTATTTGGATTTAATACTGCTCAGTGGGCTAAAATTTTAAAAGTTGAAAGAAAAACAATTTACAACTGGAGAGGATCTCCTGACACTAAGATAAAGGCAAGTGCTGCTCAGAAATTGTCAGTATTGTCTAAGTTTGCAGAGGAATTTAATCCCCAGCATGCCAACTTTCTTGGTAAATTTCTTTTTGGTCGTAAGGCAGATGCTGATTTTTTATCTGCTTTTTTAAAAGAACCACTAGATTTCAATGAGTTATTGAATCAGTATGACAATATCTACACCAAGTTAGATGGTATGGCAAAGCGAAGCTATATGCTTGATGAGTAATTTTGGAGAGTTCAATGGAGCAGCCTGATAATTTAAGAGCAGCTTGGATAAAAGCTGGTTGGAAGCGTGGTGCATTTATCCGATTGGACTCTAATCCCGATCTTCTTGGTGAGCTTCCAAAGAAGATCGTAGATGTGGTTAAAGATAAAACTTTAGCGTGTATAGTTCCTATAATTTATGATTGTGCCCTCGTGGAACACTCCTTCTACAAGGAGCCTTGGGCACAAGTTCTTGTTGTTTGGGAAGCTAAATTTGATGGGAACTTTGCTAATGCCCGTAATCCCAGAAAGTTACACATAACGGCATCAGAAAAAAGCAATCCAGTTTGCTTTGAGGTTAGTGCCTTGAGTTTCGCTCAAGTAGATAGAGAGACTCTTTTGAAGGCAACACCCGATTCAAACATGCAATTTGAAAGTGATAACCTTTCAATGTTACTTGATTGGGTAGCTCAACGTTACAGGCAGGCTACGTTTCCAGATAGCTTTAATAAAAGGCTGGAACCATTTAAAAAGCAGTTAAAGAAACTCTGGGAGAGTGAGCTTTTTAGCAAATTTGCATCTGGTGTATTTGTCAAAATCGACACTAACGAGGAACTAGAAGACGATGATATCTATAATATTGAAGTCATCATCTCCATTCCGTATTATATGAAAGGAAGAGAGTATAGGAACTTTGAGCAAAATCATTCAGACACTATGACCTTTCAGCTAAAAAGTATTTTCGATGCTGCGAAAGGCATTGAGCTTAATAAAATTGAAACTCTAACTGAGCGTGAGTTAACCAAAGAGGTCGAACGACAATTTAGCAGGTTCTCATTAGAGTATTTTTCATATAATCCCGGACTGGAAGAACATCCTCTGCCTGGAGAGTTTCTTGGAGCATAAGATAGAAGATGCCAAAATAGGCATCTTCTACTCTATTAACAATCAGTTTATAAGTTGAGGTTATAGGAATTAAATTTTACGACTTCTTCACCAAGCCAATTGTTTAATTCCTCAAAACGTCTTTGTAATGGCATCAATTCATTACGCACAAACACCATGCTGGCCTTTTCGATATCCCCAAATCCACCAGTGTTGTTCGGGATGATCCCCATCAGTTGCGGCGGAACGCGATGCACAGCCAGCATATCATCACGGCTCACGTTCTTGATGTTCAGAAACTCATCCTTTGCCGCCACCTCTGACAGCGGGATGATCTGGATGCCGTCCTTTTTCCCGTTCGGGCTGTACATAAACAGGTTACGGAAGTTGCCAGGGCCCTTTGCGCTTTTCATGGCACCGCGGATATTGTCCACGTCCTGCTGGCTCTGCGCCGGGTCGGTCATGTACATGATGAAGCCCGCATGGCTGCCATTGAGGTAATAATTGCGGCGGAACAGCGTAGCCGACTCATTAAGCAGCGCGGACGGGATGGCCGACAGGTAGCCCGGCAGGCCGTAAATCTCCTGATTGATATCCGGCTCCATCAGGTGGAAGACGCTACCTGCTGCGCGACCGGCAGCGAAAGATTCAGGAACTGAAACGTGAAAATGAAGACCTGCGCCGCTGGAGTGATACCACTCTGCCTGATCCTGTTGTCCGGCTGCGCCAGCGACCGGCCCTCTCAGGAGGTGAATCTTACCGTGAGTGGCTGTCCGAAAATAACACGCTGCCAGCTGGACCCGGCAGCGCCGCGCACTAACGGAGATCTTCTAGCCCTGCTGGACGAAATCGAGGCCGCCTGGGTGGCATGTGCCGGTAAGGTGGATACCATCATCAGCTGTCAGGAAAAAGACGATGAACAAGCCGCAGTCCTTACGCAGCGCACTGAATAAGCCGGTCCCCTACGTTGCCGAAAACCCTGACCGCCTGCACCTGTTCGTAGACAGCGGCCAGCTGGTCGCCACGTCCGCCGCGTCCCTGTCGTGGGAGTATCGCTACACGCTGAACGTGGTGATCACCGACTTCACCGGCGACCAGAATCTGCTGATGGCCCCGGTACTTTTATGGCTGCGGGAAAATCAGCCCGACGCGATGCAGAACAGCGAGGCGCGCGAAAAGCTGTTTTCGTTTGAGGTCGATATTCTGGCAAATGACCGCTGTGACATCAGCATGGACCTGAAGCTGACCGAGCGCGTGATAGCGACGGTTGAGAACGGCAAGGCACATATCGAAGCGGTGCCGGAGCCGGACGCGCCGGAGGAATTCTGGACGGTGAAGCATGGCTGAACTGCATGAAGTGGATGCCTGGCTGGCTGCGCTTCTCTCACAGCTGGAACCGGCAGCCCGGAAAAAGATGCTGCGCGAGGTGGCACACGACGTGCGCCGCATTCAGCAGGCAAACATCACAGCACAACGTTCCCCGGACGGCACCGCATGGGAGCCGCGCCGCGTCAGCGCCCGCAGCAAAAAGGGGCGCATCCGTCGCGGCATGTTCGCGAAGCTGAAAACGGCAAAATATCTCAAGGCGCAAGCAGGCGCAGACGCCGCAGAGGTTGCCTTTGTTCCGGGGGTTCAGAAGCTGGCCCGCGTCCATCACTACGGCCTGCGCGACAGGGTAAGCCGTCGCGGGCCGGTGGTGAAATATGCGGAGCGCGCACTTTTGGGTGTAGATGACAGTGTACAAAGAAAAGTTCAGGAAATTTTAATGCTTTGGCTGAATGAAAGCTAATATAGCTATTAGTTATTTTTAGTTTTGAAGTAATCATTAATTTCCATAATTGAAGATTGCCGCACCTTAGGGTCAAAGAGGTTATGATTTCTGAATAGGAATTCCTCGCTAATATTGGTTTTGGATACATCCCAGCCCAAAATGCAAAAAATGCATCTTGATAAAATTATACGTAAATGCTCCAGTGCAATTGCAATGTTGATTAGCTGATCTGAAGGTAATAAGTCACCATGTATTAGTACATTACGGATAGTAGATAACCCAATAACACCTTGTGCTTTATTATCAAATAAAGGCCACGCATCCTCTATTCTTACATCAAATTCAGTAAGGAACATTTCGGTTGATTCCTTTAGAGATAGCCTGTTAAGCTCATTGAGTTTGTTTTTTATTTTCCCTCTTTGAACTTTCAATAGCGGAAGTTCTGCCTTGATAGTGTCAGCTATTGATTTTTTAAGACTTTCAAATGTGGCCTTGTCAATTATAAACTCCAATCCGTTACTGCGTTTATAAGAAAGAACCAACGATTCAAAGGCCTGAAAAAAAGACAAAAATGTAAGTTCAACATAACCTTTTTTTCTTATTGATAATGAGCTAATGCTGTTCTTTATTTCTTTCCTAAAAGAAGAGGTGTGGTATTTCTTTAATGCTACGCTCATAAAATCTTTAATATAAACTCTATCAATTAATTCATTGTACCTATGGTTATCTATATCGTGAGCCTTGAAGTTATTACTTTTATAATGCCATGTCATCTTATTACTGTACTGAACCCTCCAGTTAACACTATGAACCTTACTATCTTGTAAGAACGACATCATTAACATGATATCTTCAACATGAGGATTGATGTCGCAAATTATTTTATTGATTATAAGATTGGTCTTGCGAATTTTTGTAGTTAATACTTGATATTGATCAGACTCAAAGTGACCGTTTTTAGAATGATAAGTAAATAAAGTATCAGATTTTATTACATCACCGTTAGCTGTTTCAAAAGTCAGCACTTCTCCTTTTTTTTGCTTGACGTTACCATGCTCATCGGGAGAACAAATAATCCGAGGAGAAAACATGGGGGTTTTGTTAATGTAATAGTTGAGTGTTGCTATGCGTTTTCTTTTTATGCCATCAAAAGATTGGGTAACAAAAACCTCTTTAGGATACATTGTAAACCTAACAATGGCTACGTCACCCCAGCTCATTTCAAAGCCTCTAATAGACACACCCAAAAACTCAATTTTCTTAAAGGAGTCGCCACTTAAGTTTTTAGAAGATATGGTGACTCGGCCTTCTTTCATATCTTGAAATTTCACAATAGAGCTATCGAGGGTAGTGACAAGTATTTTATTCCAGTGGGAATCATCTTCAATTTCGATGTTACATTTAATATCTTGCAATGCATCGTTTTTAAATTCAAATGTTAATAACTTTGATTCCATTTTTTTTATAGCCATTATTTTTTCCTTGTGTGGTTTCTAGCACAATTGTGTGTGCTTAGTACTATCACAACATCTTCGCATAATGAATTCATGAATGACAAACTCACCGAAATTATGCGCCTTATCACCAACCTGATCCGCACCGGCACCGTGTCCGAAGTTGATCCGGTGAACTGGCTATGCCGGGTGAAAACGGGCGACCTTGAAACCAACTGGATTAACTGGCTTACCCTGCGCGCCGGTAATACGCGCACATGGTGGCAGCCCACCGTCGGGGAACAGGTTGTGCTGCTGAGCCTGGGCGGCAATCTTGAAACCGCCTTTGCGCTGCCTGCCATTTATTCCGAAGCCTTCCCGCCGCCCGACTACTCGGAAGACGGCACCACCACCGTGTTTAAGGACGGTGGCTGGTTTCAGTACGAACCGGAAACGGGCCAGTTGCTGATTAAGAACATCAGGAGCGTGCGCATTGAAGCGGCGGACGGCATTCTGCTGATCACCGACGCGCTGGGAATAGACGCCAGCCAGACACGGATCAAAAGCGACACGGTGATGAACGGAAACGTTACACACGGCGGTGGCTCAATGAGTTCTAACGGCGTGATTGCTGATAAGCACTTACACAACAAAGTGAAGATCGGCACCGATATGTCAGGAGGCCCGCAATGATGTACCTCGGCATGAACCGCGGCACCGGCGAAGCCATTACCGACATTGAACACATCCGGCAGAGCGTGCGCGACATCCTGATCACCCCGGAAGGCAGCCGCATCGCCCGGCGTGATTACGGCTCGCTGCTGTCGGTGCTGATTGACCAGCCACAGAACGACGTGATCCGCCTGCAGGTAATGGCGACGGTGTATGTCGCCATCAGCCGCTGGGAACCTCGCGTGAGGCTGAGCACCGTAAACCTTACCAGCGACTTTGACGGCTCTATGGTGGTTGAGCTGACCGGCCAGCGGGATGACGTTTCGCCAGTTGCTATGTCTGTACCAACGGGGGTGAACAGTGGCAGTAATTGACCTTTCCCAGCTGCCCGCACCGCAGATTATTGAGGTGCCGGACTTTGAATCGCTGCTGGCTGAGCGCAAAGAGGCGCTGATTGCGCTTTATCCGGCGGATGAACAGGCCGCCATGCGCCGCGTGCGACGTGAGTCTTACGGGCGGTGATGCGCGTGACTGACAGCGATGCACAGCAGCAGTCGCGGCTTGACGCGACGACCAGCGAAAAGGCGGCGCGCGTTAGCGAGGCAAACGGCATTACCCAAGCTTGGCAGACGCAGCTGCTGTTAGGCATCATCACCGATGCAGATAAGGTCACGCTTTCCGTCTGGATGAAGTACGTGCAGGCCATTGACGTGTCAGGAGCACCGGACATCAGCTGGCCCGAAAAGCCCGCCTGACGGTCAAACCGGTAACGGATTAACAACCTACCGCGGTGATGGTAAAGTTAAAATCCGTTAACCATTTGACGAAAGGGATTTGCAGGCATGGATACAACAGAGCAATTGGATGATACCTATTATTTCAATGATTTGCCGAATCTGACGCCGCAGGAACTGCTGTTCTGGGTGCTGGTTGATGAGACACAAAAACAGCTGGGCGTGCAGGATATTGTGGCCGTTACGGGACTAATTCTGGGCAACAATAATATCGACGTACCGGGCAAGCCTAATACTGCAACTCCCGGCACTTCCGTTGCATCGCTCTTTTTCCGCAAACACCTGTCATACAAATTCCGGCGCCGCATTCTGCCAACCCTGACCGCCAAATCTTTCAGCCTTCGCGGACTGAAGATTTTCTGGGTAAATAATCTGGGGGCGTTCGTTGGCAGGGCCGTGCCCGTTGTCGGATGGGTGATTCTGGCAAAAGATGTCGCACAAATCAGTTTTCACACCGTCCATCGCTATAACCTGATTGTGCGCCCGGAGGATAAAATCTGGTGAATAATATGACAGTAACCCCTGATATGGTGCGTGACTTCATTCTGCGTGAGCTGCCGCTAGTGACGACGCTCCTGTTAAAGAAAATTAAAGTCGGCGACGATGATATTCTGCAGGAGCAGTACGAAGCGGATGATATTGCAGAGATGGCGGAGAAGTTTTTCCATGACTTCAACGTAGAGCTATCAGGCTTCAGTACTGCCGCTTATTTCCCTTGGAAAACCCCGTCGCTGTTCTCACGCGCGCCCGTGAAACAGGATAAAAAGCCTCTGACCATAAGAATGTTCATAGAGTCAGCCCGTGCAGGACGCTGGCTTTTCTGATTGCCTCACCACGGGTAATGTAATTTGCCCGTTGTGTCAGCTGCAACACAATGGCAACAGCATGACTTACCTTCCCTGAGACCTGACCATAGCGGAACCCCTTCACAGGAGAACCGCCCTATTGCACAGGATTATCAGCACGGCGTGCGCGTTGAGGAAATCAAGGAAGGCACGCGAACCATCACCACCGTCAGCACCGCGATTGTCGGGCTGGTCTGTACCAGTGACGACGCCTACGCGGCCACCTTTCCGCTAAACCGCCCGGTGCTGTTAACCGACGTACTCACAACCAGCGGCAAGACCGGAGAGTCCGGCATGCTGGCGCGCTCACTGGACGCCATCGCTGATCAGTCCAAACCCGTCACAGTCGTCGTGCGCGTGCCGCAGGGCGAAACCGAAGCGGAAACCACCGCCAACATCATCGGCGGCATGACCGACGGCCACCGCACCGGCATGAAGGCGCTGCTGGCCGCGCAGTCCGTCTGCGGCGTAAAACCCCGCATTCTCGGCGTGCCGGGCCACGACACCAAAGCCGTCGCCACCGAACTTCTGGGCTTGGCGCAGAGCCTGCGCGGCTTCGCCTACCTGTCAGCCTACGGCTGCAAGAGTGTTGAAGAGGCGATTGCCTACCGCAGCAATTTCAGCCAGCGTGAAGGGGTGCTGATCTGGCCTGACTTCATCAACTTTGACACCGTGCTGAAGGCGGACGCGACGGCTGGCTAAACAGTGCGGTGGCCTGCGTCAAGGACGGTAACCTGCTGTTTATCCGCCAGGGTCAGGGTAAAACGGCAAGCGGCAAGGCGCTGCCGGTAATCCCCTTCAGCGCAGGGACGGAGACAGCCACCGCTTCACCCTGGCAGACCGCGACGCCTACACCGGCGTAATAGCCAGCTGGCTGCATACCCGTGAACCGGTAAAAAACCAGTGGCGAAGGTGAAGCGCAGGCGACGTAAAACCAATGTGGAGAAGAAAAAGGAACCGGAGGCGAAACAGGGCGATTACCTTATCGGCACGGATGAAAACGTGCTGGTACTGAGCCGCACTTACGCAAACCGAGGCAATGCAGAGCGGGCAGCAAAAATGCAGTGGGAACGCCTGCAGCGCGGTGCAGCGACGTTTTCCATTTAGCTGGCAAAGGGGCGCGCAGATCTTTATACAGAAATGCCGGTGAAGGTCAGCGGGTTCAAGCAGCAGATTGATGCGGGGGAATGGATCATCCATAGCTTGAGTGCTGACAGCGGATATACGACCAGTATCGAACTTGAAGTGAAAATAGGCTCACTTGAAATGGAATAAGGCTATCTCAAAGTGGTTTAATTTAGTATCACTTATCTCAATTGGGTTATGGAGACAACGCGATGATGAATTGCCCTTTGTGCGGAAATGTCGCACATACACGCAGCAGCTTCCAAGTATCAGCAACGACTAAAGAGCGCTATAACCAGTGCTAAAATATTAATTGCAGCTGCACGTTTAAGTCCCATAAAACTGTGTCTGAGATCATTATGAAGCCGGGTAGAGTTAAACCTGTGCCGCCGCATCCGAGAAGAAATCAGCAGCAACCGCTGTGGTTATAAATTATTTCTGCAACTTGAAAGCCCGAAATTCACGGGCTTAAAAATTTCATTTTTATTATAGGTAAATCTACACTAACTTAAGTTTTAATGTTGTTTTTTTAATGCTATTTATATTTTCCATCATGGATAATCTATAGTGCTTAACTGAATAATTTAAATTACAATAACATTTTTGAGAGTTGTGTTACTGCGTTATTGTCAATGAGATCTCCAAATATAATAATTGAATTGCTACCTAGTCCATTCAAGGATGGCCCATACCACGCCCTATGTTCTCCATTCGCATACTGCACAAAAATAAATCTGTCATGAAATGTTGAGGAGTTATTGTGATTTGAAACCGTACAGTTAGGAAATTTTTGCTTAATGCTACTTTCAAATCTGTCTTTTTTCTCTACATTGTTTTGTGGTGTAAGTTGCAGCTCGAATGTTGATTGGGTGGAGTTATTTAAGTTTTCTAGCAATGTTAGCAAGTTGCTAAATCCACCACCTTCACCGGTTTGACCGACATCTGTGTAGATAAATGGGTCAGTCAAAATAACACGTACTACATTTGTATTCTTAATCTTTGTTTTATTAATTAAATCAAAAAAGGATTTAGCTGGCGGGTTGCGACCTTTCCCCCCAGCAACCGTCATCATCTGCATATAGCCTTCGGCGTCAGAAATTACTTTCTTTCTTAGGCAGTATAGATGATCACAGTATCCTTCTTCAGAACGCTCTTCTGCATTCTCTTTATAACTCTGAACCCAAATTTTAACTAATTCTCTGAATTCGTGAGTATTCCAATAGAAATGATGAATGAATGGATAGATTATAGGTGTAACTGGAAAAGAATCTTCGTTTGAGAATAATTCAGGGGCGCTTTCTTTTAATTCTTTTAGATCTTTTGCTCTCGGAGGTAATCCAAGAACCATTCGATTGAACCATTCCATTAACTTCTCCATAATTCATATTGATATGATATAGGAACGACATTTAAAATTTGCTTCTTTTTTGCACTGTGAAGTGCAGGTCTTACTTTAATTAAGCATCATTCTTGATATCCGCAATGACCCAAACAAAGTGCATTTATCCTTTATGATCCCTATTTAAGGCTGAATGATATGTACCGAAAAGACCATTACATGGATCCTAATGGAGGGATAAGACCGAGCAGGATAAAATCCTGCTGCCATTTTGCTGCCAATAGTAGATTTTGAAAACAAAAAAGCCACCTCAAAAGGTGGCTTAACTGCATGATTTACATCACTAAATTTGGTGGCCCCTGCTGGGTTTGAACCAGCGACCAAGCGATTATGAGTCGCCTGCTCTAACCACTGAGCTAAGGGGCCAGCGGAGCGGGGATTATAAAGTATCTCTTCAGGGCAATCCAGCACTCAGCCACCGGTTGCTGAAATAAGCAGCAGTGATTTACCTGCTGATTTCTATAACAAATCTGGCGAACCGCGATCCCGAAGTCGCAAACAGGCACGGATCATGCTTCTCCGTGCCTTTAGTGAAACCGGACTGCAGTCGTTAGGGCTGACGGCTGACTCAGCGCTGACGATAACGGGATGCTGATTGATTCCGCGAAAGATGGGGAACCATCGTGCCACGTGCCTGATCGTAGTCGTGCCACATCTGCAGATCTTCCAGCGCCGGAATGGTTACCGTCTCTTTGCTGTCGAGTCCGGCAAGCGCGGCGTCCACCATCTCATCAACGTCCATCAGCATTTCAGCCGGAATTTCATTGATAGACTGGCCTGCGCGGTCGAAAATCTCCGTACGGGTCGCACCGGGTAACACTGCCTGTACCTGCACGCCGCTCTCTGCAAGTTCACGCTGCATCGCACGCGTCAGAGTCAGTACGTAAGACTTAGTGGCATTATAAGCGCCGTTGAACATCTCATGCACCAGCGACAGCACCGATGCGATATTGATAATGATGCCATTACTGCGCGCTTTGAAAGCCCGGCCAGCCGCCTGTGCCAGACGGGTGGGTGCCAGAATATTTAACGCCAGCATGGTGTTAATGCGTGTGATGTCCGCCTCCAGAAACTCACCCTCAACGTTCATGCCCGCGTTGTTCAGCAGCAGCGTAATCTGTGCGTTGTTCGCGAGTTCCGACTCCACGCGTTGCAGATCCTGCTCGTGCGTTAAGTCAGCCGCCATAACCGTCACCCGAATATCGTGCTGCTTTGCCAGTGCGTCAGCCAGGGTGGTGAGCCGCCCCTGATCGCGTGCGACCAGAATCAAATCATAACCGCGTGCTGCCAGTCGTTTTGCATAGGTCGCACCGATACCGCTGGATGCGCCGGTGATTAAAGCTGTGCCTGATTGTGACATCTCTTTTTCCTCGTATGATGGTCGTCATAATAGCCATCAATATGACGATCATCATATCTGTCGTCAAGCTGGAATATGATGACCGTAATAATTACTATAATAGCCAGACGCTACGTAGCAGACACCGCAGGAGATGAGATGGAGAAGCAGAGCAGCAAAGCGCATACGCGGCGGCGTATCCTTGATGAGGCGGCGCGCGTGATGCGTGAAACCGGCACCGAAGGAATTGGTGTAGCGGCGCTGATGAAGCGGGTCGGGCTGACACACGGCGGTTTTTATGCGCATTTTACCTCACGCGAGGAGCTGGTTGAGGAGGTGCTGAAGCATATGTTTGCTGAAGCCGATACCTTAAAGCCCGCGGAGTCCGTGACCCAGCCAGCGCAGCAGCTGGCAGATTTTATTGATAGCTATCTTTCCGAGGCGCATCGCAATGCGCCGGCACAGGGCTGTCCATTAGCCGCTCTGGTGAGTGAAGTAGCTCATCTTCCACAGCCGACACGGCAGATCTTCGCACAGGGCTTTAACGCGATGCACAGCAGCCTGACGCAGATATTGCGTGGGCTGAGGCTGCCCGATGCGGAAGCGCTGGCCTCCAGCATGCTGGCAGAGATGGTTGGTGCGCTGGCGCTGGCGCGCGCCTGTCCGGATGCTGAGCAGGCCAGCCAGATGCTGCAACGCAGCCGCGATGCGCTGAAGCAGCGTACGCTGGAGGTGGCGGCATGAGTGAACACGCGATCCGCGACATCATCAGTTCCGGTCTTGATGTGTTGTTCTGTGGCATTAACCCGGGTCAGTCAACCGCCCATCAGGGGTTCCACTTCGCGCATCCCGGCAACCGGTTCTGGAAAGTCATCCATCTGGCGGGATTCACCCAGCAGCAACTGAAGCCGGAAGAGGAGCAGCGCTTAACGGAGACCGGCTGCGGCATCACCATGCTGGTTGAGCGGCCCACGGTACAGGCGAGTGAATTAGCGCCTGATGAGCTACGCGATGGCGGCAAACGGCTGATGGAAAAGGTACTGGATTACCAGCCAACAGCGCTGGCGATTCTGGGTAAGGATGCGTTTCGTCGTGCTTTTAAGCAGAACAAAGTCGAATGGGGCAAACAGCCGATATGTATGGGGGAAACGCAGGTGTGGGTGTTGCCGAATCCCAGCGGCCTTAATCGCGCATCTCTGGACGAGATGGTAGAGGCGTATCGTCAGCTCTATGTGGAACTGCATGCGGGGAGCGAATGAATCTGCGCAGGGCAGGGGAGAGGCAGTAACAGGCAGGCATAAAAAACCCCGGCGAACCGGGGTTTTTGTCTGACTTAATCGTCGAGGAAGCTGCGCAGCACTTCCGAACGGCTCGGATGGCGCAGTTTACGCAGAGCTTTGGCTTCGATCTGACGAATACGCTCACGCGTAACGTCGAACTGTTTGCCCACTTCTTCCAGCGTATGGTCAGTGTTCATATCGATACCGAAACGCATGCGCAGCACTTTCGCTTCGCGCGCGGTCAGGCCAGCCAGCACGTCATGGGTCGCAGAACGCAGGCTCTCTGAGGTAGCAGAATCCAGCGGCAGCTCCAGCGTGGTGTCTTCGATAAAATCGCCCAGATGTGAATCTTCATCATCACCAATCGGCGTCTCCATAGAGATCGGCTCTTTAGCGATTTTCAGCACCTTGCGGATTTTATCTTCTGGCATCAGCATACGTTCAGCCAGCTCTTCCGGCGTAGGTTCGCGGCCCATCTCCTGCAGCATCTGGCGTGAAATACGGTTGAGCTTGTTGATGGTCTCAATCATATGCACCGGAATACGGATGGTACGCGCCTGGTCGGCGATAGAGCGGGTGATAGCCTGACGGATCCACCAGGTCGCATAGGTTGAGAACTTGTAACCACGGCGATATTCAAACTTATCTACCGCTTTCATCAGGCCGATATTACCTTCCTGAATCAGGTCAAGGAACTGCAGACCGCGGTTGGTATATTTCTTGGCAATCGAAATAACCAGACGCAGGTTAGCTTCCACCATCTCTTTCTTGGCGCGACGTGCTTTGGCTTCACCGATCGACATGCGACGGTTAATGTCTTTGACCTGTTCAATGGTCAGACCGGTCTCTTCTTCGACCTGCGCCAGTTTCTGCAGGGAACGTGTCACGTCATCCTGCACTTCCAGCAGCTTTTCAGACCACGGCTTGTTCATGGCCAGAGCAGCTTTGAACCAGGTTTCATTGGTTTCGTTGCCGGTAAACAGCGTGATGAAGTTTTTCTTCGGCATTTTGCACAGCTCAATACAGAGCTTCATGATCAGACGTTCCTGCGTACGGACGCGTTCCATCATGGTGCGCATGCTGCCTACCAGGTAATCGAACTGCTTCGGTACCAGGCGGAACTGCTTGAAGACATCAGAGAGGTTCTGGATTTCAGCAACGGCGGCAGCATGACTGCGACCTTTGCTTTTAATCACTGCGCGGGTAGTTTCATATTGCTTACGCAGGTCAGAAAACTTCTCGCGCGCCAGTTCCGGATCGATTGAGTTATCGTCGTCGGAGCTGTCATCATCCTCCTCATCTTCTTCTTCATCGTCCTTACGATCGGCTTCAGAAAGTTCAGAGCCCACGTGCGTTGCCGTTGGGGCGATATCTTCTTCTGCGTTAGGATCGACGAAACCGGTGATCAGATCGGAGAGGCGTGATTCGCCTGCTTCAACTTTGTCGTACTGATCCAGAAGATACGTAATCGCTTCAGGGTATTCGGCTACAGAACACTGAACCTGGTTGATACCGTCTTCAATACGCTTAGCGATGTCAATTTCGCCTTCGCGCGTCAGCAGTTCAACGGTACCCATTTCACGCATATACATGCGGACCGGGTCAGTGGTACGCCCGATTTCAGATTCAACGCTGGATAACACCTGAGCGGCAGCTTCCGCGGCATCTTCGTCAGTATCGGAGCTGTTTTCGTTCAGCATCAGATCGTCGGCATCCGGGGCTTCTTCAACCACCTGAATACCCATGTCGTTAATCATCTGGATGATGTCTTCGATCTGATCTGAGTCGACGATATCTTCCGGCAGATGGTCATTGACCTCAGCATAGGTCAGATAGCCTTGCTCCTTACCACGGGTGACAAGAAGCTTGAGCTGTGACTGCGGGTTTTGCTCCATAAGACGGTATCCACACTTCTGTTAAATTAGATTGGTGTCGGTCGGCAGCGAGCCAACAATAGCAGTAAAGGCATTTAATTCTTGCCGCTGCCTTCGTCGCGGCGTGGGCTTTGCCCATCAGTATTCGGCACTTAAGCCGCTTGTATAAACTCTGTGCTAAGGGCCTGGCTTACTTGCCATTCTTGTCCCCGGCAGTGCTCGCTTTCCTTACGTACTTCAGTACGCTCCGGAAGCTGTGCGCTGGCGGTGACCAGACTGACTTCGACGCCTGCGGCCTTAAAACTATGTGCTGCGGGCCATTTCGATCCCGGACTGTTCACGGTAGTGAAACAGCTGGCAGCACTAAAACAGGCAATCTGCCCTTTCCTCTGTCAGAACGGGCAGCGTGCTGAAAACAGTTACTTTCTGGCAAACGCCTGACTGAGAGTCCAGAGTTCCCGGCGCTCATCGGCGCTCAGTCCCTGGGTGCGTTCACGCGCAATCAAAAACTCCAGGCGCTCTTCAAGAGCAGAGTCGTAGATGCTGGCCAGCGAGTCCTGAAACACCGCTTCGGCTTCCTCATCTACTATCATGTGGTTCCAGATCGCCAGTGTTTCAAGCGTCTGACTAAAATTTGTTCCGCGATATAACTCTAGTAGCTGACCGGTGGTCAATCCAGGATTCTCATTACAACGGCCCACTAATTCAATAAATAGCGGTAAACCCGGCATTTTTGACTCAGACAGCCCATCAAGCGAAGGCACCAGGGTGGCCAGCTGCGGACTCTGAATCAGCAACGCGATCAGCACGCGCATAGTGGTACGCTTCAGCGGTGGCGCTACCGGCGTCGTTCCACTTGCGGCCAGCTTCGGCATCAGCTTTTCAAGCTGATTGTCGTCAAGAATACCCAGCTTATTCCCCAGTTCCTGACGCATATAAATACGTAAGGTCTCACCAGGGATCTGCGTAATCAGCGGTAAAGCCAGCGTGCTCAGGCGCGCTTTTCCGTCACGTGAGCTCAGATCCACCTGCGGCAGCAGGCTATCAAATAAAAACGAAGAGAGCGGCATCGCCTGCTCCATCCTCGCTTCGAAGGCGTCTTTACCCTCTTTGCGTACCAGCGTATCCGGGTCTTCACCATCGGGTAAAAACATAAAGCGTAGCTGACGACCATCATTCATGTAAGGCAATGCGGTTTCAAGCGCACGCCATGCCGCTTCACGACCCGCCCTGTCGCCGTCGTAACAGCAGATCACGGTGTCGGTACTGCGAAACAGCAACTGAATGTGTTCAGCAGTGGTGGAGGTGCCTAATGACGCGACGGCATAATCTATCCCGTACTGCGCCAGCGCAACCACGTCCATGTATCCCTCAACCACTAACAGGCGGGCGGGTTCAGGATGGTTCTTAACGGCTTCATAAAGGCCATAGAGCTGGCGGCCTTTATGGAAAATAGGTGTTTCCGGCGAGTTCAGATACTTCGGCGTATCGTTACCCAGCACGCGTCCGCCAAAACCTATGACGCGTCCACGCTTATCGCGAATCGGAAACATGACGCGGTCGCGAAACCGGTCATAAGTTCGGCCTTTGTCATTGCTGACCAGCATGCCCGCTTCCATCAATGACTCGCGATCTTCCGATTGCTTACCAAAACGCTTGAGAACGTTATCCCAGCCGGCTGGCGCGTAACCTATGGCGAAGTGATTGATGATTTCGGCGCTCAGACCACGACGATCAAGATAGTCGCGTGCTGGCTGCGCACTGGATTGCTGCAGACCCTGCTGATAAAAACCGTTCAGGTTCTCCATCAGCTGATACAGGCTCTGGCGCTGATGGCGTTCCATCTGGCTGGGCCCGCTGCCTGCTTCATAAGGCACGTCTAAACCGTGGGAAGTGGCTAACTCTTCAATACTTTCCACAAACTCCAGACGATCAAAGTTCATTAAAAAGTCGATAGCGTTGCCGTGTGCACCACAGCCGAAACAGTGATAGAACTGCTTTTCGCCGTTTACGGTGAAAGAGGGCGTTTTTTCATTATGGAAAGGACAGCACGCATGGAAATTCTTACCCTGCTTTTTCAGCTTAACGCGGGCATCGATAAGATCCACGATATCCGTGCGGGCAAGTAAATCGTTGATAAATACGCGTGGAATTCGTCCAGCCATACGCCCCAGATTTTCAGCTCATAAACGGCAACAAGCCGCGCTTCCTTTCGGAAAGCACGGCCTTTTACTTGACTCTGTCTGCGTGAATCACGCGGTGGAGGCGGACCTCCGGAACGACTTAGTACAGACGAGTGCGGCGTGCGTTTTCGCGAGCCAGTTTCTTGGCGTGACGCTTAACTGCTGACGCTTTAGCGCGCTTACGTTCGGTAGTCGGTTTTTCATAGAACTCACGACGACGAACTTCAGCCAGAACGCCTGCTTTCTCGCATGAACGCTTGAAGCGACGCAGTGCTACGTCAAATGGCTCGTTTTCACGTACTTTAATTACCGGCATGTAACTCTCACCTCGATAAAATTCGGTTTTTGCTGCTGACTGCGGCGCCAGCACATTTCAAAATGGTGCAGCATTTTACTCCAACTCAAGTTGGTTTGTAAAGCACCATGGATAATTTGAAACCAACAGGAGCGTTTGCCTGTGCGGCTGCCGGTTTTTCCAGGGGCGGGAGTATAGCGCACTCTTTAGCCGACAGAAAATGACTTTTTACGGTGGATGCCCGCGCTGCACATCCAATTGCTGTGATAAACTGCGCGCCGCAAGAATGAGGTGATGCAATGCGAATTCTGGGTATTGAAACGTCGTGCGATGAAACCGGCATCGCAATCTATGATGACGAGGCCGGATTACTGGCTAACCAACTCTACAGCCAGGTAAAACTGCACGCCGATTATGGCGGTGTGGTGCCGGAACTGGCCTCACGTGATCACGTGCGTAAAACCGTGCCGTTGATTCAGGCTGCGCTGAAAGAGGCCGGTCTGGAGCCGCAGCAGATCGACGCGGTGGCTTACACAGCAGGCCCTGGACTGGTCGGTGCGCTGCTGGTTGGTGCCACCATTGGCCGCGCCCTGGCGTTTGCCTGGAAAGTCCCCGCCGTGCCGGTCCACCATATGGAAGGCCACCTGCTGGCGCCGATGCTGGAAGAGAATCCGCCGGAATTTCCGTTTGTTGCACTCCTGGTGTCGGGCGGACATACGCAGCTGATTAGCGTCACCGGCATTGGTGAATATGCGCTGCTGGGTGAATCGATCGATGATGCGGCGGGTGAAGCGTTCGACAAAACGGCCAAGCTGCTTGGGCTGGATTATCCGGGCGGGCCAATGCTGTCGAAGATGGCGCAGCAGGGCACGGCGGGACGTTTTACCTTCCCGCGTCCGATGACCGATCGTCCGGGCCTGGATTTCAGCTTCTCCGGCCTGAAAACCTTTGCCGCCAATACTATCCGCGCCAATGATGATGATGCTCAGACCCGTGCTGACATCGCCCGCGCTTTTGAAGATGCGGTGGTAGATACGCTGTCGATCAAATGTAAGCGTGCGCTGGATCAGACCGGCTTTAAGCGTCTGGTGATTGCCGGTGGCGTCAGCGCTAACCGCACACTGCGCGAGCAGATGGCGATCATGATGCAAAAGCGCGGCGGCGAAGTGTTCTACGCCCGCCCGGAGTTCTGTACCGATAACGGTGCGATGATCGCGTATGCGGGCATGGTGCGGTTAAAAGGCGGAACGCGGGGAGAGTTAAGCGTCAGCGTGCGACCGCGCTGGCCGCTGTCGGAACTGCCCGCCATCTGATGTGAAAAAAGCCGGCTTGCCGGCTTTTTTTATGGCTGAGATTTCTTTTTGCGCTTCCAGATCTTGCCTTCCTGACCCCGCCACAGCCGCTGAATATTGTCGTGATGACGCAGCAGGATCAGACAGGAGAGCATGGAAACCGGGAAGGTGAACTGCGGTTTGAACCACCAGACATAAAAAGGCGCGATCAGCGCGCTGACGATGGCACCCAGCGAGGAATAGCCGCTGAGTAAGACCGTTAACAGCCAGGTGCCGGTCACCAGCCCGGTTAAGTCCCAGCCAATCGGCGCAATCGCGCCAAATGCCGTCGCCACACCCTTGCCTCCGCGAAAGTGAAAGAACACCGGATAGATATGACCCAGACAGGCGGCAATGGCGGTCAGGCCGAGATAGAGCGGAGTCACGTGCATCAGATAGGCCAGCCAGACCGGCACCATCCCTTTCAGCACATCAAACACTAATACGCTGGCTGCTGCGGTTTTACCGCCCAGACGCAGGACGTTGGTGGCACCCGGATTGCCGGAACCGTGTGTGCGCGGATCGGGCAGGCCAGCGAGTTTGCAAACCAGAATCGCACTGGAAATCGAACCGCAAAGATACGCGAAAATAATCATACCAAGCGCGAAAGCACTCATAACACCGTACCGTTCCCTTTAGGGTCGTTTTGATCTCTTTAACCGTGGATAATACGCATAATCAGCCGGAAGTGGTATCCGGCTTAGCCAAAAACAGAGACTCTCATCATGGATATCGTATTTATAGAACAACTCACGGTTTTCACCACCATTGGCGTTTACGACTGGGAACAGGGCATACAGCAGAAGCTGGTGCTCGATGTCGAAATGGCCTGGGATAACCGTCTGGCGGCCAGCAGCGACGATGTGAAAGATTGTCTGAGCTATGCGGATGTCTCCTCGGCGATTCTGACGCATCTTACCGGCAGTCGTTTTGCGCTGGTTGAACGGGTTGCTGAAGAAATCGCGGATCTGTTGATGAACCGTTTCAATTCGCCTGGCGTCCGCATAAAGGTAAGCAAACCGGGGGCTGTAGCCCAGGCAGCACAGGTTGGCGTGCGAATTGAGCGCGGGACTATTCCTAAATAAATACGATGTGATTGCCATCACAATGAAACCAAACCAAATTACTGTCTGTCATAGCGTGTACCGTTTCGTTACAGCAGGCGAAATGGTGTAGACCTTAAGGTTTAATTCAGGCTGATAGCGGCATGATTTCAGGCGATAGCCACGCGCTACCGCCTTTTTAATGGTTTTGAAACGGATAGAGGAAACATTTGATGGCAGATATTCATCAGCTTTGGGTAGCTGCAATCCTGGGCGTTGTGGAAGGGCTGACCGAATTTTTACCGGTCTCTTCCACAGGGCACATGATTATAGTGGGTCACCTGCTGGGCTTTGAGGGTGAAAAAGCCGAGACCTTTGAAGTTGTGATCCAGTTAGGATCGATTCTGGCTGTAGTAGTGATGTTCTGGCGCCGTCTGTTTGGCCTGATTGGCATCCACTTTGGCGAAGTTAAACATGAAGGCGTCGGCACTGGCCGTCTGTCGCTGATCCATATCCTGCTGGGTATGGTACCGGCTGTGGTCGTGGGTCTGGTGCTGCACGATCAGATCAAAACGCTGTTTAATCCGATCAACGTGATGTACGCCCTGGTGGTAGGGGGTGTGCTGCTGCTGGCAGCTGAGTACCTTAAGCCAAAACAGCCGAAAGCGGTGGGCGTCGATGATATTACCTATCGTCAGGCGTTTATGATTGGCTGTTTCCAGTGCTTAGCGCTGTGGCCGGGCTTCTCACGTTCCGGTGCAACCATCTCCGGTGGCATGCTGATGGGCGTGAGCCGCTATGCCGCGTCGGAGTTCTCCTTCATCCTGGCGGTGCCAATGATGATGGGTGCGACCGTACTGGATATGTACAAGAGCATCGGCTTCCTGACGATGGCGGATTTCCCGATGTTTGCGGTGGGCTTTGTCACGGCGTTTATCGTGGCGCTGATTGCGATTAAAGCTTTCCTTCAGCTGATCAAACGCATCTCGTTTGTTTCGTTCGCGATCTACCGTTTTATTGTGGCAGCCGCGGTTTACATGGTCTTCATGTAAAGCCCACGCAGCCTGCTAGTCAGGCTGCGTAATCGCCAGACCCTGCGCGACGGCGTCAATCCGTCGTCGCGTCAACTCTTCCCGCACTTCTGCACCTTTAAATCCCGCTTCGACCACCGCTTTGGTCGGCACCGCCTGCGCCAGCGCAAAAGCACGACGCAGATAGTCGCCCTGCGGATAAGGCATGCTCTCCAGTCCGGCTCGCCCGCGCGCATCCGCTTCACTGGTCAGCGCCATCTGCTCAACGCGCTGTGGCTTACGCCAGGCATCGATCCGGTCAAATAGTGCCACCAGCGACGCGGCAGATTGCCGTTCAATGGTGTGCACCACGTCGTGAAATTCGGTCACAATCAGCGCCAGATCGCGAATCGCGTTTGGCACCCGCAGTCGCTGGCACAGCGCCTCGACCAGCGGAACGCCCGCCAGACCATGACCGTGGTGGCTGGGCCACAACTCAGGCGGCGTCAGCGCCTTGCCGACGTCATGGAACAGCGTGGCGAAGCGCACCTCGATCTCACTGGAGAGGGCGGCGGCCATCGCCAGTGTCATCAGCGTATGGACGCCAGTGTCGATCTCCGGGTGCCACTTAATCGGCGCAGGAATACCAAACAGATTATCCAGCTCAGGAAACAGCACCTGCAATGCACCGCAGTCGCGCAGGACCTGAAAATAGACCTGCGGATTACGGGAACTCAGCGCCTTTTCCGTCTCTTTCCACACCCGCTCAGCAGTGAGATTCGACAGCTCGCCGCTTTCGGCCATCTGCTGCATCAGCAGCTGGGTTTCGGGGGCAATACGAAAGTTGAGATGGGCAAAACGCGCCGCAAAGCGCGCAACGCGCAGTACCCGCAGCGGATCTTCACTGAAGGCGTCAGAGACGTGACGCAGCAGGCGCAGGGCAATATCACGCTGGCCATTATAAGGATCGACCAGCACGCCGTTTTCATCCTGCGCAATCGCATTGATGGTCAGATCGCGGCGCTGTAAGTCCTGCTCCAGCGTCACGTCGGGCGCGGACCAGGTGACAAAACCGGTGTAGCCTTTCCCGTTTTTCCGCTCGGTACGTGCCAGCGCATACTCTTCGCGACTGACGGGATGCAGGAAAACGGGAAAATCGCGACCGACCTGGTGATAGCCCTGCTCAAGCATGGCTTCGGGCGTGGAACCTGTCACCACCCAATCTTTGTCTGTAACCGGCAGATTCAGCAGCGCATCACGCACCGCACCGCCAACAAGAAACGTCTTCACGCAAAACTCCAGAGAAAAAGAAATGACCTGCACGCCGGGCGCGTCCCGCGCCTGAAATCAGCGGTGCATATCATTTTATTGTTGCACAGATTCCCCGGATTGCAGACATGCCAAAAAGGGGATCCTGCGATCCCCTGCTCAAATCCGGCTAAATGGTGTCAGTTCATCCAGCGATCGCTTTTCTTACGGCGCGGCAGCATGTGCGGCAGTAACAGGCCCAGCAGCAGGCCGACGCCCAGCACGCCGCCGCCATACATAAACCACTGCATGATGATGGTGCGCTGCTTATCATCCAGCTGAACGTTAGCGGCGCTGACTTTCTTCTGCGCGACGATCAGCTCATTTTTCAGCTTCTGATTCTCGCCTTTCAGCCCGTTGATAACGCCGTCGCTGCTGGCGACTTTGTTCTGCATCTCAGCCGTGCGCTGGTTCCAGCTGTTGTCGATGTTATCCAGTTTGGCAGTCAGATCTTTCACCTGCTGCTCAAGCTGAGGCACCCGGGTGCGCAGGCTCGGATTAGCACTGAGCTGCGACAGGGGGATCCAGGTGGTGCGGCCTTCCGAATCACGGATCTGGCCATAATGCGTGTCATTGTTGGTCTGTAACAGCTGCACCTCTTCCCCGGCGTTCAGCTTACCGAGCAGGCGAAACTGATCGCCCGGTCCACTGCGAACCCAGGTTGAAAGTTCATCAGAAACATAGCGTTTTTCGTCGGCATGGGCAGGTGCAAGGGTGCTAAGGGCCAGCAAAGTGAGTCCAGCGAGAGTAATTTTTTTCATTCGATTTCGTTTGGCTTAGTCTGACTAAAAATTTACCGGCACAGTCTGGAGAGGCCTCGCATAAATCTGAATGAGAACTATCCTGGTCTCATGAGAGTGCGAAAAGGTCTGCGAAAGAGCAAAGAAAGCAGAGACAGCGCGGCTTCTGTGCATTAATCTTCGCCTGATAACCCCTTGCCCTCCAGGCGACAGCTTGAGTAACCTGCTGATAATCGCCTGAAATATGCAGGAAACACCCTCTTAAGTGCCAGCGGCGTAGTGAATAAAAAATTATGACCATCGAAATCGAACTAAAGTTCATTGCAACTCCACAGGCGGCCGGGAAACTGGCTGAACTGCTCTCCACTCTGCCGCATCAGCATCAGGCTGCTCGCGAGCTGACCAACATCTACTTTGAAACCGACGACAACCAGCTACGACGCTGGGATATGGGATTGCGTATCCGCGGCGTAGACCAGCGTTATGAAATGACGCTGAAAGCGGCGGGGCAGACGCTCGGCGGACTGCATCAGCGCCCGGAATACAACGTTGAGCTCAGCGAACCGGTTCTGGACATTGCACGCCTGCCGGCAGAGATCTGGCCGCAGGGCACCGATGTCGCGGCGTTGCAGCCGCGCTTGCAGCCCCTGTTCACCACCCATTTCCAGCGCGAGATCTGGCTGATCACCACAGGCAACAGTGAAATTGAAGTGGCGTTTGATCAGGGCGGGGTCACGGCAGGTGATCTCAGCGAACCGCTGTGCGAGATCGAGCTGGAGCTGAAACGTGGCGAACGCCAGGATCTGCTGGCCTTCGCACAGCAGCTGGTGGCGCTGGGCGGTCTGCGTATGGGCAGCCTGAGCAAAGCTGCCCGCGGCTATCAGCTGGCGCAGGGTAATCCGCCGCGCCAGATACAGCCTTTCCCGCTGCTGAAAGCGGGCGCCAAAGCCACCGTAGAGCAGGGCATGGTGGCCGCGATGTCGGCAGGACTTCATCACTGGCAATATCATGAAGAAGTCTGGCTGCGCGGCAATGCGGCGGCCCAGGATGCGGTGCGCGAAGCGCTGGATCTGCTGCGTCAGGCGTTCAGCCTGTTTGGTGCGCTGGTGCCGCGTAAAGCCAGTAGTGCGCTGCGTCAGCAGCTGACTACGCTGGAAGAGACGCTGGTGAATGAAGAGCAGGATGCTGCTACTTTCTGCTTATCTTCCCTCTCGGTTGAGACGCAGCTGGCGCTGACACACTGGCTGGCTGAATCTCAGTGGCGTCAGTGGATCGATGCCAAAGGGGAAGCCAAGCTGCAGGGGTCCTATAAACGCTTCAGCGACATTATGCTGAGCCGCGTCAATGCCGATCTGAGAGAAACGTTCATCACGGTAAAACAACCCAACGAGTATCAGGACAAAGCCACCCGTCTGGCGCGTCAATTGCTTACCGTCCACCTGCTGGCGGGATTCTATCCGTCTGAGGCGGTCGTGAGCTGGCTCGACCCGTGGCAACAGCTGCTGTCGGCAATTCATGAAAAACAGACGTCCGGGTTAGCCTGGCTGGCGATGCAGGCGCTGAAACAGCCTCCGTTCTGGCTCACCAGCGGCGCTGGTCGCTAACGGGTATTCCGTCACGCCATCAAGGAGGGAGTTATGTTGTCAGCACTTCCCGCGTTGCTACGCGACCAGGCCGAAGAGGCCGCCCGACAGCTTGGGGTTCCGCTGGCTTCGTTAAGCCCGGAGCAGGCTGCCGGTCTGGCTTTCAGCGATTTTGTGCTGGAAAACCTGCAACAACATCCCGACTGGTGGCAGGCGATGCTCGACCAGCCGCCGCAGCCTGATGAGTGGCAACACTACTCTGCGTGGCTCAATCAGGCGCTTAGCGGCATCGACAGTGAAGCGAGCCTGATGCGTGAACTGCGGCTGTTTCGTCGCCGTATGCTGGTACGCATCGCCTGGATGCAGTCTCTGCAGCACGCCACAACCGAACAGAGCCTGCAACAGCTCAGCGCATTAGCCGAAGTGCTGATCAGCCGGGCGCGTGACTGGGTTTATCAGGATTGCTGTCGTGATTTTGGTACGCCCTGTAATGCGGACGGCGACGCGCAGCCGATGCTGATTCTGGGCATGGGCAAGCTGGGCGGCGGCGAACTCAATTTTTCTTCTGATATTGACCTGATTTTTGCCTGGCCGGAAAACGGCACAACGCGTGGCGGACGGCGTGAACTCGACAACGCTCAGTTCTTTACCCGCATGGGACAGCGGCTGATTAAAGTGCTGGATCAACCCACCATGGATGGTTTTGTCTATCGGGTGGATATGCGTCTGCGCCCGTTTGGCGACAGCGGCCCGCTGGTGATGAGCTTTGCCGCGCTGGAAGATTATTACCAGGAGCAGGGACGCGACTGGGAGCGTTACGCCATGGTCAAGGCGCGGCTGATGGGTGATGACCACGATCGCTGGAGCCTGGAGCTGCAGCAGATGCTGCGGCCATTCGTTTACCGCCGCTACATCGACTTCAGCGTGATCCAGTCACTGCGTAACATGAAAGGGATGATCAGCCGCGAAGTGCGGCGACGTGGGCTGAAGAACAATATCAAACTGGGCGCGGGCGGCATCCGTGAAACCGAATTTATCGTGCAGGTATTCCAGCTGATTCGCGGCGGGCGTGAGCGCTCGTTACAGCTGCGCTCACTGCTGCCGACGCTGGAGGCGATCAAAACCCTGGCCCTGCTGCCCGCGGAACAGGTCGATGCGTTGCGTGTTGCCTACCTGTTTCTGCGGCGGCTGGAGAATCTGCTGCAAAGCCTGGGGGACGAGCAGACCCAGACCCTGCCAGAGGATGAACTGCATCGCGCCCGGCTGGCGTGGGCGATGGATTGTGCCGACTGGCCTGCTCTGATGACCCGGCTCGACGGCCAGATGGCGGCGGTGCGCGCCATCTTCGACGAGCTGATTGGCGAAGATACCCCTGAGATTGGCGATCAGCGTGAGCTGGCAGAGTTTCAGGTGCTGTGGCAGGACCAGCTGGAGGATAGCGAACTGGCGCCGCTGGTGCCGCAGCTCAGTGACGAGCAGCGGATTACGCTGCACCAGACGCTGGAGGCGTTTCGTCAGGATATCAACCGGCGCACCATCGGCCCGCGTGGCCGTCAGGCGCTGGACCAGCTGATGCCGCGTCTGCTGAGCGAAGTCTGCCCGCGTGAAGATGCGGCGGTGACGCTCGGTCGCCTGACGCCGCTGCTGATCGGCGTGCTGACCCGCAGCACCTATCTGGAGCTGCTGACCGAATATCATGGTGCGCTGCGCCACTTAATTCGCCTGTGCGCCGCCTCACCGATGGTAGCCAGCCAGCTGGCGCGTCATCCCTTATTGCTGGATGAACTGCTCGATCCCGCCACGCTCTATCAACCAACCGCCACCGATGCCTATCGCGATGAGCTGCGTCAGTATCTGCTGCGCATCCCTACCGAGGACGAAGAGCAGCAGCTGGAAGCGGTGCGGCAGTTTAAGCAGGCACAGCATCTGCGTATTGCTGCCGCCGACATCGCCGGAACGCTGCCGGTGATGAAAGTCAGCGATCATCTCACCTGGCTGGCAGAAGCGATTATCGAATCTGTGGTGCGCCAGGCGTGGAATATGATGGTGCAGCGTTACGGCCGTCCTTCGCATCTGAGTAATGAACATGAACGCGGTTTTGCCGTGCTGGGCTACGGCAAACTGGGTGGCTGGGAGCTGGGTTACAGTTCTGACCTCGATTTGGTGTTCCTGCATGACTGCCCGGCAGATGCGGTGACAGAAGGGGAGCGCAGCATCGATGGCCGTCAGTTCTATCTGCGCCTCGCCCAGCGCATCATGCATCTCTTCAGTACCCGCACCTCCTCCGGCATTCTCTATGAAGTGGATGCGCGCCTGCGTCCTTCGGGCGCGGCGGGCATGCTGGTGAGTACCTTTGAGGCCTTTGAAGAGTATCAGCGCAGTGAAGCCTGGACCTGGGAGCATCAGGCGCTGGTCCGGGCACGCGTCGTCTTTGGCGAGGCGGCACTGGGTGAACGTTTCAGCGTGATTCGTCAGGCGATTCTGTCGCTGCCACGTGCCGCGGAAGCGCTGCAAACTGAAGTGCGTGAGATGCGTGAAAAGATGCGCGCTCACCTCAGCAACAAACATAAAGGTCGCTGGGATATTAAAGCCGACGCGGGCGGCATCACCGATATTGAATTCATCGCCCAATATCTTGTCTTACGCTACGCCGCTGAGCAGCCTGAACTGACGCGCTGGTCTGACAATGTGCGCATTTTCGAGCTGATGGCGAAGTACCATAAAATGCCCGCCGATGAAGCACAGGCGCTGACGCAGGCTTATGTGACGCTGCGCGACGCATTGCACCATCGCGCCCTGCAGGAACAGCCCGGCCACGTTGAGCCAGAGGCCTATGCAGCGGAGCGGCAGACGGTTCTGAGCAGCTGGCAGCGCTGGCTGATAACGCCTGCGTCTATCCTGGCGTGATGCTGATAGCACAAATCGCAACTGTGCTATCATCCGCGCACTATTTTTAATGCAGTCTGGAGTGTCTGGAATGAAAGTGACTCTGCCCGCGTTCGGCCAAGCCTCAGTGCTGGTTGTTGGCGATGTAATGTTGGATCGTTACTGGTATGGCCCAACCAGCCGTATCTCCCCTGAAGCGCCGGTTCCGGTGGTGAAAGTGGACACGGTTGAAGAGCGCCCTGGCGGCGCGGCAAACGTGGCGATGAACATTGCAGCACTCGGTGCCGCGTCGCGCCTGATTGGCCTGACTGGCGAAGATGATGCGGCGCGAGTGTTGAGTAACACGCTGAAAGACGTCAACGTACATTGTGACTTCGTGGCGGTCAAAAGCCATCCGACCATTACCAAACTGCGCGTGCTTTCCCGCAATCAGCAGCTGATCCGTCTCGATTTTGAAGAGGGCTTTGATCAGGTCGATCCGGAACCGATTCACCAGAAAATGCGTGATTCACTGGCCGCCGCGGGTGCGCTGGTGCTGTCCGATTACGCCAAAGGCGCGCTCTCCAGCGTGCAGACCATGATTACTCTGGCGCGCGAAGCGGGCGTACCGGTATTAATCGACCCGAAAGGCACCGATTTTGCGCGCTACCGTGGCGCGACGCTGCTGACGCCGAACCTCTCTGAGTTTGAAGCCGTGGTCGGCAAATGTAAAAACGAAGAGGAAATTGTGGCGCGCGGCACCCAGCTGATCGCCGATTTTGACCTCTCCGCGCTGCTGGTGACCCGTTCAGAAAATGGCATGACGCTGCTGCAGCCGGGCAAAGCGCCTCTGCATCTGCCCACCCAGGCACAGGAAGTCTATGACGTGACCGGTGCCGGCGATACGGTGATTGGCGTGCTGGCGGCGGCATTAGCGGCCGGTGATTCGCTGGAAGAAGCCTGTTTCCTGGCCAATGCGGCTGCGGGTGTGGTGGTGGGGAAACTTGGTACGTCTACCGTCAGCACCGTTGAGCTGGAAAATGCGATTCATGCCCGCCCGGAACAGGGTTTCGGCATCATGACCGAAGCGCAGTTAAAAGCCGCCGTTGAGATGGCCCGCCGCCGTGGCGAAAAAGTGGTGATGACCAACGGCGTGTTCGACATTCTGCATGCCGGTCATGTCTCCTACCTGGCAAATGCCCGCAAGCTCGGCGATCGACTGATTGTCGCGGTGAACAGCGATGCATCGACTAAACGTCTGAAAGGCGAAAGCCGTCCGGTGAACCCACAGGAAAACCGGATGATCGTGCTGGGCGCGCTGGAAGCGGTCGACTGGGTGGTGGTATTTGAAGAGGATACGCCGCAGCGGCTGATTGCGGGCATTCTCCCTGACCTGCTGGTCAAAGGGGGAGATTACAAGCCGGAAGATATCGCGGGCAGCAAAGAAGTGTGGGCAAATGGCGGCGACGTTCAGGTGCTGAACTTCGAAGATGGTATCTCCACTACCAACATTATCAAAACCATCCGCGGCAGCTAAAGCGCAGCGTAAGCGGGAGCCGCGCTCCCGCTTAAGGGCTTATTCTGGCTTGTTGTCCGCAACAGGCTTCACCACGTCCGCAACCGGTGACGGCGAGGCTGCAGGTGAGGTCGCTACGGCGGCTGATGGTGTGGTCGCCGCAGCAGGTGTTACTGGTGCGGTTGCCGTCGGCGGCGTACCGGCTGATGAACCCTGACTTTCCAGCTGCGCCAGACGCTGCTCCAGCGCCGCCAGCTTCTCACGTGTACGCAGTAATACCTGCGTCTGCACATCGAACTCCTCACGGTTGACCAGATCCATCCGGGTCAGCTGCGCCTGAAGAACCTGACGAATTTTCTTTTCGACATCATCACCAAACTCACGAACACCTTTAGGCATCGCTTCGTGAACCTGACGGGCAAGTTGTTCAATTTTTTTCGTGTCGATCATGATGATTTCCTGGTTACGGGGAGCTGTGTCAGCGTGTTTACCAACGTAATAAGTGTTAAGTGTAATGCCAGAAATGAAAAGGATAAACCTCAAATCGGTAACGCAGGAAATGCAAAAGCAATTGCGCTATTGATGATTGCCGCCTCAAACGATCGGCGTTATAGTTAAAGTGCTTATTCTCAGGGCGGGGCGCAATTCCCCACCGGCGGTAAATCAGCTTCGGCTGAAAGCCCGCGAGCGCTTTATCTTAATGAAAAGAGAGGTAAAGGTCAGCAGATCCGGTGTAATTCCGGGGCCGACGGTTACAGTCCGGATGGGAGAGGGTAACGACATCTGTCGGACAATTGTGTCTGCTTCACGTTATTGCCACGTCTTTTTGACGTCACTCCTAAGCACGCCCTGATTCTGGTAACCCATACATTTTAAGGTTTTTATTACCATGAATCAGACGCTACTTTCTGAATTTGGCACGCCTGAACAGCGTGTAGAACGTGCTATCGCCGCCCTGCGTGAGGGACGCGGTGTGATGGTACTCGACGATGAAAATCGCGAAAACGAAGGCGACATGATCTTCGCCGCAGAAACCATGACCGTTGAACAGATGGCACTGACTATCCGTCACGGCAGCGGCATCGTCTGCCTTTGCCTGACCGAAGCGCGTCGCCAGCAGCTCGATCTGCCAATGATGGTGGAAAACAACACCAGCTCTTTCGGCACTGGCTTCACCGTGACCATTGAGGCCGCAGAAGGCGTCACCACGGGCGTCTCCGCGCAGGATCGTATCACCACCATCCGCGCCGCCATTGCCGACAATGCCAGACCCACCGATCTGCATCGCCCTGGTCATGTCTTCCCGCTGCGTGCCAGCGAAGGCGGCGTATTAACCCGTGGCGGGCATACCGAAGCGACTATTGATTTAGTCACCCTGGCCGGCTTTAAGCCCGCAGGTGTGCTGTGCGAACTGACCAACGACGATGGCACCATGGCCCATGCGCCAGAAGCGATTGCGTTCGCCCGTCAGCACAACATGCCGGTGGTGACCATCGAAGATCTGATCGCCTGGCGTCGCGCGCACGAAACACGCCACGCCAGCTAATCTGGCTGCCGCGATAAACAGGCTCCTCCCGGGCCTGTTTTTCTTCCTGCCGCCCGGAATGGCGCGGCCTGACCGCTGACTTCTCCTCTCTCTTTCATGCCGAAAGCGCTGTTAAACCTGCCACGTTAAATTTCATTCAAATTTCCTGATGATCACCATCATGGTTATCCGCGTGATAAAGCAGCGGATGCGCGTATCGTAATGGCTATCAAATACTCGATCCCGGGGATCACGAATGAGCCAGTTACGAATGCCAGCGCTGTTTTTGGGTCACGGCAGCCCGATGAATGCCCTTGAAGAGAATCGCTATACCGCCGCGTGGCGTCACCTGGGCGATACTCTGCCACGTCCACGCGCGATTATTGCGGTTTCGGCGCACTGGTATACGCGCGGCACCGCCGTGACGGCAATGGCACAGCCTGAGACCATTCATGATTTTGGGGGCTTTCCGCAGGCGCTGTTTGATACGCGCTATCCGGCACCGGGATCGCCTGAACTGGCGCAGCAGCTGGTGGAGCAGTTAGCGCCCGTTGCGGTGACGCTGGATCACGAGTGGGGACTGGATCATGGTTCCTGGGGTGTGCTGATCAAGATGTATCCGGAGGCCGATATTCCGGTGGTCCAGCTAAGCATTGATGGCACCAAACCTGCGGCATGGCACTTTGAGATGGGCCAGAAACTGGCTGCACTGCGCGATCAGGGTGTGATGATTGTCGCCAGCGGCAACGTGGTACATAACCTGCGTAAAGTGCGCTGGGATGGCAACAGCGAAGTTTATCCATGGGCCAGCAGTTTTGAACAGTTCGTGCGCGATAACCTGGCGGTGCAGAGCGATGCTGCTTCTCATCCGCTGGTTAACTTTATGGATCATCCTGGTGCGGCGCTTTCTAATCCGACACCTGAGCACTATCTGCCGCTGCTCTATGTACTTGGCGCACGTCAGCCGGATGACGCCATCAGCATTCCGGTTGATGGCATGGAGATGGGTGCGATCAGCATGTTGTCGGTTCAGGTAGGTTAGGGCGAAGCTGACAGCCATAGAAGAGCTTATTGTGCAGGGAACACGGTCAGAAGAGGAAAGCGTCCCGCGCCAGGGACAAAAACGCCGGGAGCGTCTTTGAACAACGCAAAGCGTTGGCCCGGCTACGGGCGCACCTCAGGGATGAGGTGCGTAATCGCGCGGGCCGAGCGTGTCATGGATGACGGCTTTTGCGTCTTTCCGATCTGACCGTGTTCTTTGCGCAGGCTCGGTCTAACCGCTAAACCAAACGGAGATTATCGCGGTGCATTAACCGATAAAAGCGTGCGGATAGAAACGGGAAAGATCCTGCGTGATCAGGTCGCGATCTTCCCGCAGGCCGATACCGGCCGGTTGATCGTCAATCAGCCAGCTGCCGATCAGCGTATAGCTGTCGCCAAACTTAGGCAGCGGATGGAACTGCTGGACGATCATTCCCTCTTCGCCATACGGCCCATCGACGCGGGCGATCTCCTGACCATTTTCCACGATGCGAATGTTGGCACCTTCACGTGAAAACAGCGGCTTCACCACATATTTGTCCATGTGCGGCACGTCATCTTCCGCGAACCAGGCGGGCAGCAGATTAGGGTGATTCGGGAACATCTCCCACAGCAGCGGCAGCAAGGCTTTATTCGAGATAATGCTTTTCCAGGCCGGTTCCAGCCAGCGCACGCCAGCATCGCCCAGCTTGGTGGAGAACATCTCACGCAGCATGAATTCCCACGGATAGAGCTTGAACAGGTTGCTAATCACCTGATCCTGGGCGTCGGTAAATTCCCCTTTTTCGCCCAGTCCAATTTCATCCATGTAGAGAAACTCACTCGGCAGTCCCGCTTCGGTGGCGCAATCCTGAAGATATTGCACGGTGCCGCGATCTTCGTCGGTGTCACGGCAGCAGGCGAAGTGCAGCCAGTTGAAGCCGTGCTGCTGATGTAACGCGGCAAAGCGTTCAATCAGCTTTTCCTGCAGGCTATTAAACTGATCGCTGCCTGCGGGGAGCTGACCGGCGTTAAGCTGGTCCTCCAGCCATAGCCACTGGAAAAATGCCGCTTCATACAGCGAGGTCGGCGTATCGGCATTGTTCTCCAGCAGCTTTACATCGCCTTTGCCATCCCAGGCGAGATCCAGACGAGAGTAAAGCGAAGGCTGACGCTGATGCCATGAATCGCGCACGAAGTCCCAGGTGTGTTTGGGGATGCGGAATTTAGTCAGCAGCACTTCGCTGTTAACCACTTTTTCCACCACCTGCAGGCACATTTGATGTAATTCAGCGGTCACATCTTCCAGATGCTCGATTTGCGCCAGCGTGAACTGGTAATAAGCATCTTCACACCAGTAGGGTTCACCATGCATGGTGTGAAAACGAAAACCGAACTCGGTGGCTTTTTCGCGCCAGCCTGGGCGCTCTGAAATGGCAATGCGTTCCATCGGGGCGTTAGCCTCCCATTGAGCGGCTGGAAGTGCCGCTGGCGCTGCTACGCTGCATGCTGTTCTGCTTCGCGACGGTTTCACCAAAGCCACCACGGGTAATGGTGGAGGTGGTAGCCGGTTTTGGTGCCAGCGCCGTTTTCGGCACGGTCATGCTTTTGCCGGATGTTGCTGCACCATAATTACGGCCTGATGCATCAACAAACTGACCATTGGCCGGGCTGCGGGCATTTTTCGGTGAGAAGAGCGGTTGCTGTGCAAAGCCCGAACCACCGCCCATCATGCGACCCATCATGTAACCTGCCATCAGTGGCATCCAGAAGCTGCCGCCACTCTGCTGCGATTCGGCATTAGTGGTGCCCACGCCCGCCTGAGCCGGTGTCTGCTGACACTGGTTTTCACCAAATTCAGCGACACAATCTTCACGCGTGGCATATTTTGGCGCGGTGCGTTCCGCCTCTTTTTTCGCTTCATTGAATGCGGTAGTACATTGGGCACTCTGGCCCGGATTGGCTTTTGAACAGTCATCGGCATTCTGGTACATCGAAACTGTTTCGTCGTTCTGTTCACAACCAGCCAGCATAAATACCGCCGAAACGGCGATAGCAACGGGCGTTAAATGGCGTGCCTGCCAGCTTTTGCGAAAAGCGGCATAGCGAATAGATTTTGTGCGTTTCATTATGATTATCCTGTGCCCAAAGGTAGCGCATAGAATAGGGGATGGGGGGGTAAAATTGAAGCTGGAGGCCTGATACAACAGGGATCTTTACTTAGTTATACGTTCAACAGAGAGACGGGCCGCAAAGCAGCCCGTCCGCTCATTAATTACCGAAAGGATTACCGCTGCTGTGGCGAGCCGCAGGACGCGCTGCCTCAGAAGAGCCGGTTGCTGCCGGACCGCTATCCACGCGCGCGGTCTGCTGTGCATTTTCCGGTGCTACCGTTTCCGGTGAGGTCGGGATCTCTTTACCCAGCTGGCTGTTCAGTTTCTGCAGGCTCTGCTCATTGAGCGTACCCAGCGCATAGCTGATATTCAGCTGGTTAATCAGATAGCTATAGCGCGCATCAGAGAGCTGCTGCTTAGCGTTGTAGAGCACGGTGGTTGCATCCAGCACATCAACGATAGTACGCGTACCAACCTGATAGCCCGCTTCTGACGCATCCAGAGAGCTTTGCGCAGAGACCACGGCCTGTTTATAAGCGTTGATGCTGCTGATAGAAGCATTCACGTTGTTAAACGATGAGCGGACTGTCTGAACCGCAGAGCGGTGCGCGCTTTCCAGTGATTCACTGGCGCTGACGAAGCTGTACTGCGCCTGTTTCACCTGAGAGGTGACGCTGCCGCCGCTATAGAGTGGCAGTGAGAAGCTCAGACCCACCTGGTTAGAACCGGTAATGGAGTCAGTAGACCCCTGGCTCTGGTTCGCACGGCTGCCGCCATATTTGCTGTTCGACATGCCGGTAGAGGCCGTCAGACCCAGCGTCGGCATGTGACCAGCTTCAGCGGAGCGGATCTGCTCACGGGCTAAATCCTGGTTCAGACGCGCAGAGAGCAGCGACAGGTTACGGCTTTCCGCCTGCTTAAGCAGCGCGCTGACCGGTTCGGGCTTATCGGTTCTGAAGCGATCAATGCTCAGCGACGCCAGCGACATGTAGTCCATGCCGGTGATCTGACGCAGCGTTTCCACGTTGTTATCGAGGTTATTACGCGCGGTCACTTCGTTAGCCAGCACGCTGTCATATTGCGCACGGGCGTTCTGTACGTCAGTAATGGCAACCAGGCCAACGTTAAAGCGCTGAGTGGTTTGATCCAGTTCGCGATAGATCGACTGTTTCTGCGCTTCGGTGTAAGAAAGGGTATCAATCGCTTTCAGCACGTTGAAGTAGGCGGTCGCGGTGTTCAGAATCAGATCCTGCTGCGCCACCTGATAGGTCACATCCTGAATACCGGCAGCTTTTTCCTGCAGGGTCAGTGCGCGCCATTTCGACATGTCGAAAATAGTCTGGGTTAATTGCAGCGAGCCGCTGGTCGTGTTGGAATGGAGACCGCTACTGTCGCGATAGCCGTTGTTATAGGTGTAGTCTGCACCCAGGCCGAGCTGGGGTAATAATGGGCTACGCGCTTCGTTGATTTTCTCAAAGGCAGAATCGCGATCGGCAGCGGCGCTGCGCAGATCCGGGTTGCTCAGACGTGCTTGTTGATAAACCTGAAGCAGGTCTTCGGCCTGGCTGGCGAAGCTGAAACCGCCCAGGCTCAGCCCAATAAAAAATGGGAGCAGTTTTTTCATTTGCATTCCTTTTGTTGCAGCAAATTGCAGTGGGTGCGCTGCCGGGTAAGCCAAAAAATTATCGCCGATTCTAGCAGAGGGCAACTGTGAGATAAGTTGGCTGAACGTGCCTTCTCCCCCTAATTTACGTAAATAATTCAGAAAGAACCACTTACATGGAGCACGGTTACAGGCTTTTTTCGCTCCACCCCAATCTGCATAAGGAACCCGATGATGCCGGAAGAAAAAAAATCCCCTGTGACTTTCACAAAAAACGATGTAGAAATTATTGCACGCGAAACCGTCTATGATGGTTTTTTTTCCGTCGTACGTTATCGCTTCCGCCACCGCCAGTTTAACGGCGAAATGAGTGGGGAAGTACAGCGCGAAGTTTTTGAGCGCGGACATGCCGCCGTGCTGCTACCTTATGATCCCTTACGCGATGAAGTGGTGCTGATTGAACAGATCCGCATCCCGGCTTATGACAGCAGTGCTTCGCCCTGGCTGCTGGAGATGGTCGCCGGCATTATTGAGCCCGGTGAATCTGTCGAGCAGGTCGTGCGCCGTGAAGCCGTTGAAGAAGCAGGATTAGAGGTCGGCCGGATTAAGCCCATGCTTAACTATCTGGCCAGCCCTGGCGGCACCAGCGAACGTCTGTCGGTGCTGATTGGGGAAGTGGATGCCAGCCAGGCAGAGGGATGCCATGGTCTGGAGGAAGAGAATGAGGATATTCTTGTCCATGTGGTAAGCCGCGAACAGGCTTACCGCTGGGTGGAAGAGGGGATAATTGACAATGCGGCGTCTGTCATCGCCCTGCAATGGCTGGCGTTGCACCATGAGAAACTACGCGAAGAGTGGATACAAAAATGAAACAGCGCTATACCCCTGACTTTCCCGAAATGATGCGGCTCTGCGAAACCAATTTCGCCCAGTTACGCCGCCTGCTGCCGCGTAACGATGAGGCGGGAGAATCGGTGATCTATCAGGTGAGTGGCGCCCGTTATCAGCTGACGATCCAGGAGTCCACACGCTACACCACGCTGGTGGAGATCCGCCAGGTCGCGCCTGCCGTGAGTTACTGGAGTCTGCCCTCGATGTCGGTAAGGCTCTATCACGATGCGATGGTCGCCGAAGTGTGTTCAACTCAACAGATCTATCGTTTCAAAGCGCGCTATGATTATCCTAATAAAAAATTGCATCAGCGCGATGAAAAACATCAGATAAACCAGTTTCTCGCAGACTGGCTGCGCTACTGCCTGGCACATGGGGCGATGGCAGTTCCGGTCTGCTGATGCGTATAATGCAGTAAATGGCGTGGAGACGAAGGAAACGCTTTGGATAGCCTGCTAACTCTTCCTGCAGCGAACGGTTCCGAAATCAGGATTTTGCAAATCACGGATACCCACCTGTTCGCGGGAAAACATGAATCGCTGCTTGGGGTGAACACCTGGTCGAGCTATAAAGCGGTGCTGGATGCGATTATTGCGCAACATCGCGACTACGACCTGATTATCGCCACCGGCGATCTCGCCCAGGATCACTCTATCGAAGCCTATCAGCATTTTGCTGAGGGCATCTCACGTTTGCCGCGGCCCTGCGTCTGGCTGCCCGGTAATCACGATTTTCAGCCCGCGATGTTCGACACGCTTGCAGCCGCTCATATCAATGCCCACAAGCAGGTGCTGGTGGGTGAGCAGTGGCAGATTGTGTTGCTGGACAGCCAGGTCTCGGGTGTGCCGCACGGGATGCTGAGCGATTATCAGCTGGAGTGGCTCGATAACGCGCTGGCCCGCTATCCGCAACGTCATACGCTGGTCCTGCTGCACCACCATCCGCTGGCCTCTGGCTGTACCTGGCTCGATCAGCACAGCCTGCGCAACTCACATCAGCTCGATGCGGTGTTACAGCATTACCCGTTAGCCCGGACGCTGGTCTGTGGTCATATTCACCAGGAGCTGGATCTTGAGTGGCACGGTCGTCGTGTGCTGGCCACCCCTTCAACCTGCGTTCAGTTCAAACCGCACTGCACCAGCTTTACGATCGACACCGTGGCACCAGGCTGGCGCTGGTTCACGCTGTATCCGGATGGCGGCCTTGAGACCGAGGTTAACCGGCTCGACACCGACGCTTTTCGTCCCGATTTAGACTCAGAAGGATACTGACGCGTGGCGGCATTACTCTATCTGCACGGTTTTAACAGCTCGCCGCAGTCGGCTAAGGCGACGCAGTTCCGGCAATGGTTAGAGGCGCAGCATCCGGAGATCGAAATGATCGTGCCCCAGCTGCCGACGTTTCCGGCCGATGCCGCCGCAATGCTGGAAGATCTGGTACTGAGCCGCAGTGGCGAAACGCTGGGGCTGGTGGGCTCGTCGCTGGGCGGTTATTACGCCACCTGGCTGTCGCAATGCTTTATGCTGCCTGCTGTGGTCGTCAATCCCGCGGTACGGCCTTTTGAGCTGCTGGCGGATTTCCTGGGCGAAAATCAGAATCCCTACACCGGCCAGCAATATGTGTTAGAGTCACGCCACATTTACGATCTGAAAGTAATGCAGATTGAACCGCTGGAAGCGCCCGATTTACTCTGGCTGCTGCAACAGACCGGCGATGAAGTTCTCGATTACCGTCAGGCGCTCGACTATTACAGCGCGTGCCGTCACACGGTAGAAGAGGGCGGAAATCATGCATTTACTGGATTCGAGCGCCATTTCCCGCAGATTCTGGACTTTCTCGGTCTGAATCATCCCTGAGTAATGCGGAAATCGCACCCCATTTCACCCTTCTAATCAGACATTTACGATGAGTCAATCTAACTATAACGCGGATGCCATTGAGGTCCTGACTGGCCTTGAGCCTGTTCGCCGTCGCCCGGGGATGTACACCGATACGACGCGACCCAACCATTTGGGTCAGGAAGTGATTGATAACAGCGTCGATGAGGCGCTGGGCGGCCACGCGAAGCGGGTTGAAGTGATTCTGCACGCTGACCAGTCGCTGGAAGTTATTGATGATGGTCGCGGCATGCCGGTGGATATTCACCCGGAAGAGGGCGTGCCTGCCGTCGAGCTGATCCTGTGTCGTCTGCACGCGGGCGGCAAGTTCTCCAATAAAAACTATCAGTTCTCGGGCGGCCTGCACGGCGTTGGTATCTCGGTGGTTAACGCCCTGTCAAAACGCGTCGAAGTCACGGTGCGCCGTAATGGCGAAATCTATGACATGGCGTTTGAGAACGGCGACAAAGTCCAGGATCTCACGGTTACCGGCACGGTGGCTAAACGCAACACCGGCACGCGCGTCCATTTCTGGCCCGATGAAAGCTTCTTCGACAGCCCACGTTTTTCGGTGTCACGCTTATCACATCTGCTGAAAGCCAAAGCGGTGCTCTGTCCTGGCGTTGAGATTGTCTTTAAAGACAAGCTGAACAATACCGAACAGACCTGGTGCTACGAAGATGGCCTGACTGACTACCTGTGCGAAGCGGTGAATGGCTTACCGACGCTGCCGGAAAAACCGTTTGTCGGCAGCTTTGCTGGCGATGTGGAAGCGGTTGACTGGGCGCTGTTGTGGCTGCCGGAAGGCGGTGAGCTGTTAACTGAAAGCTACGTTAACCTGATCCCGACCATGCAGGGCGGGACTCACGTCAACGGCCTGCGTCAGGGGCTGCTGGATGCGATGCGCGAGTTCTGCGAATACCGCAACATTCTGCCGCGTGGCGTGAAGCTCTCCGCTGAAGATATCTGGGATCGCTGCGCCTATGTGCTGTCGGTGAAGATGCAGGATCCGCAGTTCGCCGGGCAGACCAAAGAGCGCCTCTCTTCACGTCAGTGCGCAGCCTTTGTCTCTGGCGTGGTAAAAGATGCCTTCAGCCTGTGGCTGAACCAGAATATCCAGATCGCAGAGCAGCTGGCTGAGCTGGCGATCTCCAGCGCCCAGCGACGTATGCGGGCAGCCAAAAAAGTGGTGCGTAAAAAGCTCACCAGCGGTCCGGCTCTGCCGGGCAAACTGGCGGACTGCACCGCGCAGGATCTGAATAAAACAGAACTGTTCCTGGTCGAAGGGGACTCGGCAGGCGGCTCGGCCAAGCAGGCGCGCGATCGTGAATATCAGGCGATCATGCCGCTTAAGGGCAAGATCCTTAACACCTGGGAAGTCTCTTCCGATGAGGTGCTGGCGTCGCAGGAAGTGCATGATATTTCCGTGGCGATCGGCATCGATCCCGACAGCGAAGATCTTTCACAGCTGCGCTACGGCAAGATCTGCATTCTGGCGGATGCGGACTCGGATGGTCTGCACATCGCCACGCTGCTGTGTGCCCTGTTCGTGAAACATTTCCGTTCACTGGTCAGAAACGGACACGTCTACGTTGCCATGCCGCCGCTCTACCGTATCGATCTCGGAAAAGAGGTCTACTACGCGCTGGATGAAGATGAGAAAGAGGGCGTGCTGGAGCAGCTGAAACGCAAAAAGGGCAAACCTAACGTTCAGCGCTTTAAAGGGCTGGGTGAGATGAACCCCTTGCAGCTGCGCGAAACGACGCTGGATCCGAATACCCGCCGTCTGGTACAGCTGACCATCAGTGAAGAGGATATCGACCAGACGCTGCGCATGATGGATATGCTGCTGGCGAAGAAACGCTCCGAAGACCGGCGTAACTGGTTGCAGGAAAAAGGCGACAAGGCCGATATCGAAGTGTAAAAAAACAGGACGCGAAAGCGTCCTGTTCTCTTTGTGCTTCAGCCAGCACATCCCCGGAGAACCCGGCAGATTCAGAGCAGAGACAGTAATCCTTGTGAAAATTACCCTGGAAGAGTTACGTGCCTGGGTGGCGGTGGTGGACAGCGGTTCCATTACCGCGGCGGCATCCCAGCTGGCGCAGACCAGTTCGGGCATCAGCCGGGCGTTGTCCCGGCTGGAGAGTAAGCTGCAGACCACCCTGCTGCATCGCACCACCCGACGGCTGGCGCTGACCGAAGAGGGACAGGTTTTTCTGGAGCATGCGCGCCAGATCCTGGCCTCGGTTGAGCAGGCTGAAGAGCAGATAGCCCTGCGGCGCGAGATGCCGTCAGGGCGGCTGCGGGTAAACGCCGCCACCCCTTTTATGCTGCATGTGATTGTGCCGCTGGTGGACGATTTCCGCGCCCGCTATCCCCTGATCCAGCTTGAACTGAATACCGACGATATCCTGATCGATCTGCTGGAGCAGCAAACGGACATTGCCATTCGCATCGGCGAACTGCGCGACTCTACGCTGCGCGCCCGGATGCTTGGCAGCAGTGCGATCCGGCTGATGGCCAGTCCGGCCTATCTGGCGAAAGCGGGCACCCCGCAGAGCGTGGCCGATCTCGCGCAGCATCAAATCATCGGCTTCAGCCATCTTGAGGCGCACAACGTCTGGCCGATCTGGCAGCCTGATGGCGATTTCATGCGCATTAAGCCCACAATCTCTGCCTCCAGCGGCGAAACCATCCGGCAGCTGGCGCTGGCAGGACAGGGGATCGCACGCCTCTCCGACTTTGTCAGCCGGGAAGATTGCGCGGCAGGCCGGCTGGTGCCGGTTCTCCCCGCTGAAACCCGCGAGCTGCGGTTGCCGGTGCATGCGGTCTATTACCGCAACACCACGCTCTCTTCGCGCATCGGCTGCTTCCTGGATTTTCTCCGCACCGAGATTGATCGGCGTCAGCTGCTGTGATCTCTCCTGGCATAATAAAAAACCCCTGTCATAGGGCAGGGGTTTGGAGATGCTGGCAAGTCTGGCCGGATTCGCTGTGAGATTGTGCTTGCACAGGGAACACGGTCAGATCGGAAAGACGCTCAAGCCAGTCCCTGGTCGCTCTACCCGCGCCATCCCTGGCGCGGGACGCTTTCCTCTTCTGACCGTGTTCCCTTCGCGTTGAGCTAATTCATTGCTGCCAGAGGCACTCAGGTTTGAGGTTGTCAGCAGCCTTGACCCCTTTTACCGAAAAGGGGTAAAGCCTTCAGCACGAATCAGGCGCTGGGTTCCAGCACCAGAATCTTCACATCCACCACATCATCTTTAATGATGGCGCGATGCGCATCCATGTGCGGCATCTGCTGATGCTGCTCCAGATGACGCAGCGTTTCCCACTGTTCCAGCATAAAAATGGAGTCCGGCGAGTTCTGTTTCCACGGCACCTGCGCCTGATGGTCCAGCAGCGCGTCATACTGATGGCAGCCTTCTTCTTCTAAAACCAGCGGGATCAGTTTTTTCACCGCATCCAGCACGGCCTGACGACGACCGGGTTTGACACAAATTTCAGCAACGACTGTTAACATTCGCGAATTCCTCTTTCGTGGGAAAATAGGGGGTATCCCCCAGCCATCTTACGCAAAAACGCGACTAAGATGGGTCCGATAAGCGGCAATATCGCGTGGCACGTCCGGCGCTTTAATCACATCGTTGCAGATAAAGGTCGGCAGCGCTTCCATGCCCAGGAACTGGTTGGCTTTGTGGAAGTGCAGATAAAGACCGTCAACGCCGACACCTTCAAAGAACTGCTCCGGGTCGGTAAAGGCCTGCAGCGGTGCATTCCATGTCAGCGACAGCATATATTTTTTGCCCTGCAGCAGACCGCCGGAACCATATTTCTTCGCCGCATCAGAACGGGTACGGCCATCGCTGGCGTAGAGTGAGCCGTGGCCTTCGGTAAAGACTTCATCGATGTAACGCTTCACCGTCCACGGCTCGCCCATCCACCAGCCTGGCATCTGATAAATCACCACATCGCTATCGACATATTTCTGCACTTCATCGGCGACCACGTAGTCGCTGTCAGCCAGGGTCACAGACACCTCATGCCCCATATCACGCAGCTGGCTGGCCGCAACGTCGGTCAGCGTGTGGTTCAGTTCGCCTTTAGAGTGGGCAAAGGTTTTGCCGCCATCGATAATTAAAATCTTGCTCATGAATAGTTTGCCTCATTTCCTGAATATGGCGCTTAGCTTACGCGCGCTGCGGTCGCAGAAAAATGGGAGGTTGATCACAACACTTTTGCTGTGGAAGCAACAATGCGCCGGTTTATGGCACCATCGGCAGGCAAACTCACCATGAAAACAATTAAAGAAAAACGCAAAATGAAAAAAATTGTCCTTTCTTTGCTGCTGGCCACCGGTGCTGTCCAGGCACAATCTCATCTCGACACCATCCTCAGTTCTAAAACGCTTAAGGTCTGCACCACCGGTGATTACAAGCCTTACAGCTACCTGCGACCCGATGGTCAGTATGAAGGGCTGGATATCAGCATGGCGAACGCGCTGGCTACCTCGCTCGGCGCGAAAGTGGAGTGGGTGCCAACCAGCTGGAAAAACCTGATGCCCGATTTTCTGGCAAAGCAGTGTGATATCGCCGTCGGCGGCGTCTCCGTCACGCTGAAACGCCAGCAGACCGCCTGGTTCGCCCGGCCGCTGGATGTGGATGGCAAAATCCCGCTGGTGCGCTGCAGCGATAAAGATCGCTTCCAGACCATCGAACAGCTCAACCGGCCTGACGTGCGGCTGATTGAACCGGCAGGCGGCACCAACGAAGCCTTTGTGCACAGCCACCTGCCAAAGGCCTCACTGACGCTGTTCCACGATAACGTCACCATCTTCCGGCAACTGGTGGACAACAAGGCGGATGTGATGATCACCGATGCCTCTGAAGCGCGTTTTCAGCAGCAACATTACCCGACGCTCTGCGCGATCAATCCCGACAAACCGCTGCAGTATGGCGAGAAGGCTTACATGATTCCGCGTGACGATATCAGCTGGAAGCTCTATGTCGATCAGTGGCTGCATCTCAGCACCGCCACCGGCGAATATCGTGACATTGCCCGCCAGTGGATGGGTGCAAAGCCCTGAGCCACTTCCACAGACAGGTCAGACACTTGCCGGTCTGAATCCGGCGTGCCTCCGGCACATGAAATCGCGCGGCGGGACGCCTGCTCTCCCGCGCTTCCCCTGTGACTAACACCAGCGAATAAGGTACTATCCTCGCCAAACCACCGCCGGGTGTCCCGCCGTTGTGGGCCACGATGTGAGGATGAGAAATTAATGAGTGAACTGACTCAGGATGGTGCAGAGCGTCTTGCCCTGCACACATTCACCGAGAATGCGTACTTAAACTATTCGATGTACGTCATCATGGACCGCGCCCTGCCTTACATTGGCGACGGATTAAAGCCGGTTCAGCGACGTATCGTCTACGCCATGTCCGAACTGGGACTGAGCGCCAGCGCAAAATTCAAAAAATCGGCGCGTACCGTAGGTGACGTGCTGGGTAAATACCATCCGCACGGCGACAGCGCCTGCTATGAAGCGATGGTGCTGATGGCGCAGCCGTTCTCCTACCGTTATCCGCTGGTCGATGGCCAGGGTAACTGGGGTGCACCGGATGATCCCAAGTCGTTCGCGGCGATGCGTTACACCGAATCCCGCCTGTCAAAATATGCCGAGCTGCTGCTGGGTGAGCTGGGTCAGGGGACGGTCGATTATCAGCCGAACTTTGATGGCACGCTGCAGGAGCCGAAGATGTTACCGGCGCGCCTGCCCAATATTCTGCTGAACGGCACCACCGGGATTGCCGTGGGTATGGCGACCGATATTCCGCCGCACAACCTGCGCGAAGTAGCTCAGGCCGCCATCGCACTGATCGACTCGCCGAAAACCACGCTGGAACAGCTGCTGGATATTGTCCAGGGGCCTGATTATCCTACAGAGGCGGAGATCATCACGCCGCGTGACGAGATCCGCAAAATCTATCAGACCGGTCGCGGCTCGATTCGCCAGCGTGCAGTCTGGAAGAAGGAAGAGGGCGAGGCGGTGATTACCGCGCTGCCGCATCAGGTGTCGGGCGCGCGCGTGCTGGAGCAGATTGCGAACCAGATGCGCAATAAAAAGCTGCCGATGGTGGAGGATCTGCGTGATGAATCGGATCACGAGAACCCGACCCGCCTGGTGATCGTTCCGCGCTCCAACCGCGTCGATCTCGATCAGGTGATGAACCATCTGTTCGCCACCACCGATCTGGAAAAGAGCTACCGCGTTAACCTCAACATGATCGGGCTGGATAACCGCCCGGCGGTTAAAAACCTGCATGAGATCCTGACCGAATGGCTGGTGTTCCGCCGAGATACGGTCAAACGTCGTCTGAATCACCGCCTGGATCGCGTGCTGCGCCGCCTGCATATCCTGGAAGGTTTGCTGGTTGCGTTCCTGAACATCGATGAAGTGATCGAGATCATCCGTACTGAGGATGAGCCTAAGCCGGTCCTGATGTCACGCTTTGGCATCAGCGAAACCCAGGCCGAGTCGATCCTCGAACTGAAGTTGCGCCACCTGGCAAAACTGGAAGAGATGAAGATCCGTGGCGAGCAGGCGGAGCTGGAAAAAGAGCGCGATCAGCTGCAGGCCACGCTGGCCTCTGAACGCAAGATGAATACCCTGCTGAAAAAAGAGTTACAGGCTGACAGCGCCAGCTACGGCGACGATCGTCGCTCGCCGCTGCGTGAGCGTGAAGAAGCCAAAGCCCTGAGCGAAACCGAGCTGGTGCCGTCTGAACCGGTGACCATTGTGCTGTCGCAGATGGGCTGGGTGCGTAGCGCCAAAGGCCACGATATCGATCCAGCCGGACTCAGCTACAAAGCCGGCGACAGCTATCTGGCTGCGGCACGCGGCAAGAGCAATCAGCCGGTGGCCTTTATCGACTCCACCGGCCGCAGCTACACCCTGGATCCAACGTCGCTGCCTTCAGCGCGCGGGCAGGGCGAGCCGTTGACCGGCAAGCTGACGCCACCGCCGGGTGCGGTAGTTGAACAGGTGCTGATGGAGCCGGATGACCAGCGCCTGCTGATGGCCTCTGATGCGGGTTATGGCTTTATCTGTACCTTCAGCGATCTGGTGTCGCGCAACCGCGCCGGTAAAGCGCTGCTGACGCTGCCGGAAAACGCCCGTGTGATGACGCCGATGGCCGTCCATCATGAAGATGACATGCTGCTGGCGATCACCCAGGCGGGACGGATGCTGATGTTCCCGGTCGGGGAGCTGCCGCAGATGTCGAAAGGCAAGGGCAACAAAATCATCTCGATTCCATCCGCGGAAGCGGCCGCCGGTCAGGACAAACTGGCCTGGCTGATGATTTTGCCGCCGGGCAGCGCTATCACGCTGCACGTGGGCAAGCGTAAAATGCTGCTGCGCAGTGAAGAGCTACAAAAATTCCGCGCCGATCGCGGACGTCGCGGCACGCTGTTACCGCGCGGCCTGCAAAAAATTGATCGTGTTGAACTGGATGCGCCTGCGCGTCCGGCGAGCCCGGATAGCGAAGCGTAAACTACCCGGCTGACACCGCGTCAGCCGTGGCTCAATGAGGGAACTATGTTACTGATTCTGCGTGCCATTATTGTCGTCATCTATTCGATCTTAGTCTGTATATCTGGCTGTATCTGGTGTCTGTTTTCACCGCGCAATCCGCGTCATGTCGCCACATTTGGCCATCTGTTCGGCAAACTGTCGACGGTGTTTGGCCTTAAAGTAGAACTGCGCAGACCGGAAGGTGCTGAGAATTATGGTAATGCGATCTACATCGCGAACCATCAGAACAACTACGACATGGTCACCGCGGCTAAAATGGTGCAGCCCTGTACGGTGACGGTGGGCAAGAAGAGCCTGTTGTGGGTGCCATTTTTTGGCCTGCTCTACTGGCTGACCGGTAACCTGTTGATCGATCGCGATGACCGTGCAAAAGCACGCGGCACGATCGGTCAGCTGGTAGATGAGTTTAACAGTAAGCGCATCTCCATCTGGATGTTCCCGGAAGGAACGCGCAGCCGTGGTCGTGGCCTGCTGCCGTTTAAAACCGGTGCCTTTCACGCCGCTGTGGCGGCGGGTGTGCCGATCATTCCGATTGTGGTCTCTAACACGCATGGCAAGATCAACCTCAATCGCTGGAAAAACGGGCTGGTAATCGTTGAGATGCTGCCACCGATTGATGTAAAGGCTTTCGAGTCGTCGTCGGTGCGTAAGCTGGCGACCCACTGTCGCGAACTGATGGCGGCAAAGCTGGAAGAGCTGAACGCCGAAGTCGCAGAACGCGAAAAAAACGGAAATATCTGACCGGCGAACCATTCGCCGAACTATCCTGCAGGGATGCCGCACGGCGGGGCACGTCCGCCCGCCGTGAACGCAGCACAGCAAAAACAGATCAATAAAAACAGGGTCGGCGCCTAGCGCCACGCGTAAAGGGTCAGAAGTTTTATGTCTTTCAGCAGACGTCAGTTCATCCAGCTTTCTGCCGGAGCGGCGCTTAGCGCCAGTGTACTACCTCATGCGGCGCGTGCCGCTTCTTCAGCTAATGGCGATACGCCACTTCCGGTTCCGCCGTTGCTGGAATCCCGTCGCGGCCAGCCGCTGTTCCTGACAATGCAGCGCAGCCACTGGTCTTTTAATGGCGACAACAACAAAGTGCCGGTGTGGGGCATTAATGGCCTCTATCTTGGCCCGACCGTCCGGGTTTACAGCGGCGATGACGTTAAGCTGATCTACAGCAATCGTCTGAACGAGCCGGTCTCCATGACTATCAGCGGCCTGCAGTTGCCGGGTGCGCTGATGGGGGGCGCGCCGCGTATGATGTCAGCCGGTGTCGACTGGTCGCCGGTGCTGCCGATTCGTCAGGCGGCCTCAACCTGCTGGTATCACGCCAATACACCGAACCGCATGGCTCCGCACATCTATAACGGACTGGCGGGGATGTGGCTGGTGGAAGATGATATTGGCAGGCAGCTGCCGTTGCCGAAGCATTACGGCGTCGATGACTTCCCGATTATCATTCAGGACAAGCGGCTCGATAACTTTGCCACGCCGGTCTATGACCCGCCGCAGGATGGTGGTTTCCTGGGCGACACGCTGCTGGTGAATGGCGTACGCAATCCGTTTGTGGAAGTATCACGCGGCTGGGTGCGTCTGCGTCTGCTGAACGCCTCGAATGCGCGCCGCTATGAGATGGTGCTCAGCGACAATCGCCCGTTTATGGTCATCGCCAGCGATCAGGGCTATCTGCCTGCGCCGGTGGCGGTGCAGCGCCTGTCACTGGCGCCGGGCGAACGCCGCGAAGTGCTGGTGGATATGTCGCAGGGCGATGAAGTGTCGATTACCGCAGGTACGGCGGCGGGCATTATGGATCGGCTGCGCGGCTTCTTTGAGCCATCCTCCATTCTGACGTCAACCCTGATCCTGACGCTGCGGCCAACCGGCTTGCTGCCGCTGGTGACGGATAATCTGCCGATGCGGCTGCTGGCCGATCAGATTCTGGATGGCGTGGCGGTTCGCACCCGTGAATTCCGCATCGGTGACAGCATGCCGGGCATTAACGGCGCGATCTGGGATATGAGCCGCATTGACACCACGGCACAGCAGGGCACCTTTGAGCGCTGGATCCTGCATGCTGACCGGCCACAGTCGCTGCATATCCAGGGCGTGATGTTCCTGATTAAAAGTGTGAATGGTGCGCAGCCGATGGGCGAAGATCGCGGCTGGAAAGATACGGTGTGGGTCGATGGCAGCGTGGAACTGATGGTCACTTTCCCGCAAAGTTCGTCAGATCACTTCCCGTTCGTCTACTACAGTCAGACGCTGGAACTGGCCGACCGCGGCACTGCCGGTCAGCTGGTGGTGCAGCCCAGCGCATAACAGCGCGGTCAGGCAGGGAGAGCCCGTCTGACCGCGTTAATCGTTAGCTGCCCCAGCCGCAGGGCAGATAAGGTGAGGTCACCTGGTGACGCCCAGCCTTAGTTAAAGGTTTCCGGATCCGGCCCCAGACGATTGCCGCTGTCCAGCTTCGCAATATCGCTCACTTCATGCTTGTCCAGACGGAAGTCGAACACCTTAAAGTTCTCTTCAATGCGGGCTGGTGTGACCGACTTCGGAATCACCACCAGGCCGCTATCCAGATGCCAGCGGATCACGATCTGTGCCGGCGTCTTGCCATATTTCTTCGCCAGCGACTTGATGATCTCCTGATCGAAGACCCCTTTGCCGCCCTGCGCCAGCGGACTCCAGGATTCTGTCTGGATCTGATGCAGTGCGTTCCACGCATGCAGCGTACGTTGCTGTAGCATCGGGTGCAGCTCAATCTGGTTCACCACCGGCGTGACACCGGTTTCATCCAGCAGTCGCTTCAGATGCGCCTCATGGAAGTTACAGACGCCGATACTTTTAGTCAGCCCCTGCTGCTGCAATTCAATCATCTTCTTCCAGGCATCGACATAATTGTCTTTTTCCGGGCACGGCCAGTGCATCAGATAGAGATCAACCTGCTCCAGTTTCAGTTTCTCCAGGCTGGTTTCCATCGCCTGCTGAACGTTCTGCTGATCGTCGTTCCAGAGTTTGGTGGTCACGAAAATCTCTTCACGCGGCACGTCAGTTTCCTGCAGTGCCTGGCCAATCGCCTCTTCATTCTTATAGGCGGCGGCGGTATCGATTGAGCGATAGCCGACCTCCAGCGCTTTCAGCACCGCATGACGTGCATCTTCAATGCTGGCCTGCCACACACCGAGTCCGAGTTGCGGCATCATATTGCCATCGCGCAGTTTGATAATGGGTTGGTCTGCCATAGTTGCTCCTTTCCGTTGCGGTTAATCCGTGAGATTTCACTGTGCTTAAGTCTAGCCAACAATTCTCAGCCTGCTTAGCTGAGGCAACAACAGTGGTTCTGCCGTCATGCCCGATCCGGTAAATTTCTTGCCTGATTCTCCAGGCTGCTGGTGATTCAGGCATTCGCACGGCACACTGGCTTTTTGCCCGTAAAAGGAGTCGCTATGGCGCACGATGCCCTGTGTCACCGGCTGGCGCAGCAGGTCGTCACATTAATGACCCATGGTCACGACCGTCTTTGTCCGGTCGAAAATGTGTCGCTGATTTACGCTAATCAATATCGTCCCCGTACGCCGATGATGTATCAGCCCGGCATTGTGATCCTGTTTCAGGGCAGCAAAACCGGCTATCTCGGCAGCACGGTGTTTCAGTATGACGCCAGCAAGTACCTGATGCTCACCGTGCCGCTGCCGGTGGAGTGCGAAACCTGGGCCTCGCCAGAGGTGCCGATTGCCGGGCTGTGTCTTAATGTCGATACCGCCAGCCTGCAGGATCTGCTGATTGAAATCGGCGATGACGATCAGTTCCAGCCGCAGCCGCAGACCTCGGGGATCCACTCGGCGTGGCTGACGGAACCGATGCTGTGTGCCGCTGAGCGGCTGCTTGATGTGATGACCCAGCCGCGCGATGCGCGGGTGCTGGGGCCGCACATCGTGCGGGAGATTATCTACTACGTGCTGACTGGCCCGATTGGTGGTGCGCTGCTCTCACTGGTGAGCCGACAGACGCAATTCAGCCTGATCGCGCGTGCCCTGCGACGGATTGAGAATCACTATGCGGAAAACCTCAGCGTCGATGCGCTGGCGGCGGAAGTGAACATGAGCGTTTCAGCCTTTCATCATAACTTTAAAGCGGTCACGCAGACGTCGCCCCTGCAGTATCTCAAGCGATATCGCCTGCATCAGGCGCGATTGCTGATGCTGCACGATGGACTGAAAGCGAGTGCGGCGGCGGTGCGGGTTGGCTATGAAAGTCCCTCACAGTTTTCGCGGGAATTTAAGCGCTATTTTGGCGTGACGCCAGGGGAAGAGGTGAATCGTGTGCGGCAGACGGTAGCGGATCCGTCCGCCTGAGTGGCGGCGGATCCTGATGCTACGCGCTGACGTCAGGCCTGTTTCTGCCGACGCTTTTTCCAGATAACCAGAATGCTGCCGAACAGCCCGAGAAACAGCAACACCATCGGCAGTATCATCAGGATCGCCATCACCTGATCTTCATGACGCTTGATGAACGGCACCTGGCTGATGCCATAGCCAAACGTCACGACGATGCCGACCCACAGCACGCCGCTGAGCCAGTTGAACAGTTGAAAGCGACCATTCTGTAAGCCCGCAATGCCCGCCATGGTTGGCAGGATCGTCCGGATGAAAGCCAGAAAACGGCCCACCAGCAGCGCCATCAGGCCATGACGGTTAAACATATTCCAGGCGCGCTGGTGATACTGCGCTGGCAGATGCATCAGCCAGCTCTTCACCAGCCGGGTATTCCCCAGCCAGCGACCCTGCAGATAGCTCAGCCAGCAGCCCAGACTGGCGGCGGTGGTGAGGATCACCATCGTCGGCACAAAATCCATCACCCCTTTTGCCACCATCGCACCCGCCAGCAGCAGCAGGCTATCGCCCGGCAGGAAAGAGGCGGGTAACAGCCCATTTTCCAGAAACAGCGTCAGGAACATCACGCCGTACACCACCCACACCACATCCGGATTTGCCAGCGCGGCAAAATCCTGATGCCAGAGCGCGTGGACAATCTCGTGTAAAACACCCATTTGCTATTCCATCACGTCACAAGGAACTATCCGTCTGCATTCAGGCAATCGGTCGCGGCGCTGCGCAATAAATGCAGCGACCTCACTGATGACCTGAACGGTCTGGGATAAATTTTAACAATAAATGAGCAGCAGCCCGGCAAACTCTGCGGGTGGCCGCTACCCGGTTCATCTTCTGTTTAGCGTCTGTTTATCTTTTGCCTGAGTTTATTAACGCGTCAGGCGCGCAAAACCGGCGTCCAGGTCAGCCAGCAGATCGTCAACGTGCTCCAGACCAATATGCAGCCGCACCAGCGTACCGGTGAAATCGACTCCACCCGCCGGACGAATCGCGGCCAGCTCTTCCGGCTGATTCGCCAGGATCAGTGATTCATAGCCGCCCCAGGAGTACGCCATGCTGAAATGATGGAAGTGATCGAGATATTCCGCCAGCTGGGGCGCGCTGAGTCTTTCCTGCAGGATAAAAGAGAACAGGCCGCTGCTGCCGTTAAAATCACGCTGCCAGAACTGATGACCTTTGCTCTGCGCCAGCGCCGGGTGATTAACCCGCGCCACTTCGGGACGCGCTGCCAGCCACTCTGCCACCTGAATCGCGCTCTCTTCATGCTGACGCAGACGTGTGCCCAGCGTGCGCAGACCCCGACTCGCCATGTAGGCGGTATCGGCATCGACCATCTGACCCATCAGATAGGAGTTCTCGCGCAGCTGATCGATACAGCGCGCATTGGCGACCGCCGTGCCGATCATCGCATCGCTGTGACCAATCAGATATTTGGTGCCCGCCTGAATCGAAATATCGATGCCGTGCGCCAGCGCATCAAATAAAATACCGGCCGCCCAGGTGTTGTCGATCATAATGATCGCCTCGGGCGCTTTGGCGCGAACCGCCGCCACAATCGCCGGAATATCCTGAACTTCCATCGTGATAGAGGCAGGCGATTCCAGGAAAACGACCCGGGTATTGGGCTGCACCAGCTCACCGATTTCACTGCCGATGCAGTGATCGAACCAGCCCGTTGAAACCTGCAGCTTAGTCAGGATCTTAGTACAGAAATCCTGGGTCGGTTCATAGACTGCGCCACTCATCAGCACGTGGTCGCCCGCCTCGACAAACGCCAGAATCGCGTTCGCCACGGCAGCCGCGCCGCAGGGGTAGAGCACACAGCCTGCGCCGCCTTCCAGCTCCGTCATCGCATCCTGCAGTGCAAAGTGCGTCAGGGTGCCACGACGGCCATAAAAGAGCTCGCCTTTTGCCCGACCGGCAGTGGCGCGTTTCTTCTCCGCGACCGTATCAAAAACCAGCGAGGAGGCCCGTTGAATCACACTGTTCACCGAGCCCTGGGTATAACGCTTGCTGCGTCCTGCACTGACGAGCGTGGTATCAATTTTTCTGGTGGTCATGAGTCGCCTTTGCCGCTTCTGACTAAGCCCTCACGTTACCACGAAACGACCAGCAGGGTTGAGACTCAATGGTGATTATCAGAGTGCTTCGCAGGATGAAAATCGGGTCCGCTACCGGACCCGATTTTGCCGACGCTACATCACGCCCATCAGGCGCGGTAACCAGAGGGAGATGGCGGGAATATAGGTAATCAGCATCAGCACGATAAACAGCATGCCGTAAAACGGCAGCATGGCTCTGACCACCTGCTCGATTTTCTGCTTACTGACCGCACTGGCGACAAACAGTACTGTACCGACCGGCGGGGTGATCAGGCCGATCCCGAGGTTGGTCAGCATGATCATGCCGAAGTGAACCGGATCGACGCCAAGCGCGGTAGCGACCGGCAACAGCACCGGCGTCAGGATCAGGATCAGCGGCGCCATATCCATCAGCGTCCCCACCACCAGCAGCAGGATGTTGATACACATCAGGATCACATATTTGTTATCGGAGAGGCTGGTGAACGCCTCGGTGATAATCGTCGGCAGTTGCATGAAGGTCATCACTGCGCCAAATCCAGCGGCAAAGGCGATCAGCACCATCACGATGGTGACGGTTTTAATGGTGCGGAACAGCAGGATATGCAGCTGGTTCCATTTAAAGTCGCGGTAGATAAACATGGTGACGAAAAAGGCCCAGATACAGGCGATCGCGGCGGACTCCGAGGCGGTAAAGATGCCGGAGAGAATGCCACCCATAATGATCACCACGGTAAACAGGCCCCAGAACGCGTCGAAGAAGATTTTCAGCGCCTGACGAAACGGAATACGTTCTCCTTTGGGATAGCCGCGTTTATGGGCAAAACCCAGGCACATTATCATCAGGCAGCCCCCCAGCAGCAGGCCGGGAAAGATACCGGCAACAAACAGCGAGGAGATGGTCACCATGCCGCCGGTCGCCAGCGAGTAAATCACCGAGTTGTGGCTGGGTGGCGTCAGCACCGCCTGCACTGAGCCGCTGGCGGTGACGGCGGCGGCGAAATCACGCGGATAGCCTTTCTCCTCCATCTGCGGAATCATCACCGAGCCAATCGAGGCGGTATCCGCCACCGATGAGCCGGAAATCGCGCCAAAGAAGGTGGAGGCGACAATGTTCACCAGCGACAGGCCACCGCGGATAAAGCCGACAAAGATATAGGCGAAGTTGACCAGCCGCCGGGCAATCCCGCCCTCCGCCATAATCGCACCCGCGAGAATAAAGAACGGGATAGTCAGCAGCGAAAATTTGTTAATGCCGTTGGTCACCTGAATCACCACCGCTTCCAGCGGCAGATCGATCCACCAGGCGCCAATAAAGGCGCTCAGCCCCACCGCAAAGGCGACCGGAAAACCCACCATCAGCAACACCAGCAAACTGCCTATCAAGATCAATGCATCCATTTTTCTGCTCCGCGTTAGTGGGTGCCGCCCAGCGTGACAATCGGCCGCTGGCTCTGATCGCCGGTCAGCAATCGCTCAACAACAAACAGCAGGGTAAAGATCGCGCCAATCGGAATCGGCAGATACATCTCGCCGTAAGTCACTGCCGGTAATGAAGCGAGCGTCTGCACCCACATCGCTTCGCACAGGCTGTAACTGGCCTGAAAGATCACCAGACAGGTGATGATCATCAGCAGATCGCTGACGCGCAGCATCAGGCGCTGTCGGGCGGGTGACAGGCGATCGGTAACCATGGAAACGCAGATATGCGTTCCGGCCCGCAGTCCGACCGGTGCGCCAATAAACGTAAAAATGATCATGCAGATAATGGCCACCGGTTCCGGCCAGGAGAGCGCGCCGTTCATCACGTAGCGGGCGAAGATCCCGATCGGGATCACCGTCACCATAATCATCAGTGCCACGGCGGCCACCAGCATGCAGAGCAGATAGAGCCCATCCATCAGACGTGTATAAGCAGCCATAATTGATACCTGATTAAGCACGCCACACGGCAGTGTGGCGCGGAAGGGTTATTTCACCTCAGCGATCCGGGTCATCAGATCCTGATATTTGCCGCCAAACTGATCGCGCACCGGCTGGGTCGCTTTGACGAAGTAGTCACGGTCGGTCTGCTGGAAGGTGACGCCACCCGCCTTCATTTTGGCGATCGACTCTTCGGTATAGGTCGCCCAGAGCTGGCGCTCCTCATCCTGCGCCTCTTTGCCGAGCTTCTTCAGCAGCGCCTGATCCTCAGGTTTCAGGCGATCCCAGGCGCGTTTTGAAAACAGGATCATCTCTGGCTGGATAAAGTGGCCGCTGAGGGTGTAGTACTTCGCCACCGGCATATAGTTATGGGCGACAAAGGTCGGTGGGTTGTTCTCGGTGCCATCGACCACGCCGGTCTGCATCGCACTGAACACTTCACTGACGCCCATCGCCACCGGATTCGCGCCCATCGCTTTCAGCGTCGCCAATGAGATGGCGCTGTTCTGCACCCGGATCTTCATGCCTTTCAGATCTTCCGGTTTTGCCAGCGGCTTCTTGGTGATCATGTTGCGCTCACCGGCATCGGTCCAGCCCAGGAACACCATGCGGGCGTTGGGATCTTTATCGAATTTGTCGGCAATCTCGCGGCCTATCTCGCCATCCAGCACTTTGTGCATGTGGTCAATGTCGCGGAAAATGTAGGGCAGGGTCAGCACGCTGGTTTCCGGGGCGATCGAGGTGACTGGCGCCAGCGACACACGGATCATGTCGATTGCGCCCAGCTGCACCTGTTGCAGCGTCTGATCTTCGTCCCCCAGCACGCCACCGGCGAAGAGCTTCATCTCCAGCCGTCCATCGGTGGCCTGTTTGAGTTTGTCGCCCATGTGCTGCAGGGCGACCACGGTCGGATAACCGGCAGGCTGGACTTCAGCCACTTTGATCACCTGTGCCGTGGCGGTGGCGCTCATCATCATCGCCGCCAGGGCACTGGCCAGGCATGTTTTCGTCATTCTCATTATTTTGTCTCCCGCAGAGGTAGGACGGCGTCCGGCGTCGGGGGCTAACCGGAGAGAACCGTGTGGAGCCAGCATAGTGAAAACGCGCGCCAGTAAAATGCGGCAATGCTGATTGAATGAATGCCATCACATTTTGAAACGATGTTTTAATAAATTTTCATGCAACTTCACATTTTCGAAACATCCTTGTCAAAAGTGTTTAAACCTGGTCAATTGCGGGTAAATGGCGGCGATCAGCTTTGTAAATACTAATGAGAACTACTATCAATTCGCCGTCGTTTTGCTATTATTCGCGCTTGTCTCGCATCCCTGAATCAGAAGTTGGAGAAGCAGCGTGGTAGCCAGTGATTTGATGCAAACGGACCTCTCCGTTTGGGGCATGTATCAACATGCCGATATCGTGGTAAAGGTGGTCATGATTGGCCTGTTATTGGCCTCAGTGGTGACCTGGGCGATCTTCTTCGGCAAATATGCCGAACTCAGCGCCGCTAAGCGCCGCCTGAAGCGCGAGCATCTGGCGCTGGGCGAAGCCCGCAATCTGAATGACGCCGCCCGCATTGCCCAGTCGTTTACCGGTCACAGCCACAGTGTGGTGCTGCTGAATGATGCGCAGAATGAGCTTGAACTGTCGGCTGGCGTGGAAGATACCAACGGGATTAAAGATCGCACCAGTTTCCGCCTTGAGCGCCGCGTCGCTGCGTTCAGCCGCCATGCAGGCCGGGGCAATGGCTTCCTGGCGACCATCGGTTCGGTTGCGCCGTTTATCGGCCTGTTCGGCACCGTATGGGGCATCATGAACAGCTTTATCGGCATCGCTAAAACCCAGACGACGAACCTGGCGGTTGTTGCACCGGGTATCGCCGAAGCGCTGCTGGCAACCGCGATTGGCCTGATCGCTGCGATTCCGGCGGTGGTGATCTACAACGTCTTTGCCCGCATGATCGCCAACTACAAAGCCTCGCTGGGTGATGTCGCCGCTCAGGTGATGCTGCTGCAGAGCCGTGATATCGATCTGGGCACCGTCGCCACTGATGTTCCGCGTCCTGCGACGGCTCAGAAACTGCGCTTAGGGTAAGTTCTTATGGCAATGCGATTAAACGACGATCTGGAAACGGATGGTGAAATGCATGAGATCAACGTGACGCCGTTTATCGACGTCATGCTGGTTCTGCTGATCATCTTTATGGTGGCCGCGCCGCTGGCCACGGTCGACGTACGCGTCAATCTGCCCGCCTCAACCAGCGCGCCACAGCCGCGCCCGGAAAAGCCGGTTTATCTGTCGATTAAAGCGGATAAGCAGCTTTACGTCGGTAACGATCAGGTCACGCCGGAGTCGCTGGTTAACGTGCTGACTAACCAGACCCAGGGCAACAAAGAGACCACCATTTTCTTCCAGGCGGATAAGTCAGTCGATTATGAAACGCTGATGAGCGTGATGGATAAGCTGCGCACGGCGGGCTATCTTAAAATTGGTCTGATGGGCATGGAAACCGTGAAGAAATAGCGGGTTATCCGGCTCAGGAAAAAGGCGACTGTTCAGGTCGCCTTTTTTTATGGCTGCTCTCCAGCCCTATAAAATCAGGCAAATCAGGGCCAGGGTAATCACTTATGCTCCTCGAACTGACTTGTTAATTAGTTGTTACTTATGTACATGGGTTTGTAAAGTGCAATGGTGAGCCAGGTCACATTAATCCCGCATCAGGCAGGCTAAAACGGCTAAAAAACAACAGGAAGCCGTTATGAGTCACACCCCCTCTTTACAAAAGCCGCCGAAAAGTGCCGCCCGAACCATCTTCACCGTCACCAGTGGTAACTTCCTGGAGATGTACGATTTTATGGTGTTTGGCTACTACGCCACCGCCATTTCAAAAACCTTCTTTCCCGGCGATGACCCGTTTGCCTCCCTGATGCTGACCCTGATGACTTTCGGTGCAGGCTTCCTGATGCGCCCGCTGGGGGCGATCATCCTCGGTGCCTACATCGACCATCATGGTCGTCGTAAAGGGCTGTTGCTGACGCTGGGCTTAATGGCGATGGGCACCCTGACCATCGCGCTGGTGCCGGGCTATGCCACCCTGGGCGTGGCAGCGCCGATTCTGATCCTGCTGGGACGGCTGTTGCAGGGCTTCTCGGCGGGCGTGGAGCTGGGTGGCGTGTCGGTCTATCTGGCCGAAGTCGCGCCCAAAGGACGCAAAGGCTTTTTCGTCAGCTGGCAGTCGGGCAGCCAGCAGATTGCGGTGATCTTTGCTGCTCTGCTGGGTCTGATGCTGAATCATCTGCTGGCGAAAGAGGCGGTGACGGAGTGGGGCTGGCGTATCCCGTTTGTGATCGGCTGTCTGATTGTGCCGTTCCTGTTCTATATCCGCCGGATGCTGGAAGAGACCGAGGCGTTCAGCAAACGTAAACATCATCCGAGCATGACGGAAATCATGCGGTCGGTCGCCAGCAACTGGGCGCTGGTGCTGGCGGGGATGCTGATGGTGGTCACCACCACGGTGATGTTCTACATGATCACCGCCTTTACCCCGACCTTTGGTAAAACGGTGTTGATGATGAGTGACAAGCAGGCGTTCCTGGTGACGCTCTGTGTCGGTGTCTCAAACCTCATCTGGCTGCCGCTGATGGGGGCGTTGTCGGACCGCGTCGGTCGCCGTCCGCTGCTGATCATTTTTACCCTGCTGATGATTGTCACCACCTGGCCGGTGCTGCACTGGCTGGTGGGATCGGCCAGCTTCGCCCACCTGCTGGAAGCGGAACTGTGGCTGTCGTTTCTCTATGCCAGCTATAACGGTGCGATGGTGGTCTATCTGGCGGAGATCATGCCTGCGGAGGTGCGCGCCGCCGGTTTCTCCATGGCTTACAGCCTGGCGACGGCGCTGTTTGGCGGCTTTACGCCTGCCATCTCCAGCTACCTGATCCATGCCACCGGTGACAAAGCGATGCCGGGCGTCTGGCTGACCTTTGCCGCAGTCTGTGGGTTAATCGGCACGTTGCTGATTGGCCGGATGGTGAAGCAGTATCAGGCCCGTCACAGCGGCACGCCGGTCAGTGCTTCACTCTAAAACGACAAATCGACCACCACGCTGTCGCTGTAGTTTCCGGCTGGCGGCGTGTTCTGCGTGGTCAGGATGCGCGCGGTGTAGTTAAAACCGCGCGTCAGTCCATCCGTGGATACCGCCGTCGAGGTGGTACTGCTCCAGCGTTCAGTGCCTGCCGATCCCCAGCGATTGCTGGTGGTACTTTTATAAATTTCATAGCTCAGCCGATTCGCGCCGCTCGCCATATTCCTGACGCTGCCCACCGGATAACTGCCATTGCTCAGCCCGACGGTATAGGTGCTGCCTTTGCTGCACAACACATTGATGGTCTGTGACACGGCGGAGAAGCTGCCGACCAGCGGCGCGCTGCCAAAGCTGATATTCGGCGCGGTGATGGTGGTGCAGTCATTGGTAAGAATGGCGGTGATATTAATCGGGATGACACCGCTGCCGTTCTGCTCGCTTAAACAGATATTGCCAATCGCAACGCTGGTGCAGATGCGATAAGTCACGGCCATATTCAGCGTCAGCTGGTAGGTCCCGGCGGCGACCACCTGACCAGGAACGGTGCGCAGATAGACCGGGATGGCGAAGTTAAGGCTGCCCAGCAACCCCGCCAGGTTGATCAGGGTCTGCGAACCATAGACAAATGGCGTGCCGCCAATCGTCAGTTCGGTAGCGCAGGCCGTGTCGGTGCAGAGCCGCACCGGCACATTATCGCTGCCGGTATCACCGCTGCGTTTCAGCGTACCGCGCGTGCCGTTGCTATTGGTCGCGCCCGTCAGCTGAAAGGTGATCTGGTTATTGCCCAGCAGCGACAGCCCGGCACCCGCGCCACAGTTGACGTTGGCATTGGTGGTGGTGGAACTGACGGTGGTGTTAGCCACAAAGGTTGTGACTGAACCGAAACTGGCGGTCGATACGGGCAGGGCGCAGGCGGCGTAGCCCAGCGACGGCAGTAACAGCAGCAGGCCAGCCAGTATCACAGATTTCATCATGGTCGGTTTCCGGACGTAAAAGATTCAGCGGGAGAGGGGGCGCTGCCTGCGGCAGGAGCGGGCAGCGCACAGGTCAGGGGGCCGTAAGTTTTCAGCGCCTGCGGCTGACCGCTGGCGATGCGCAGTTCGGCTTCGCACTGGCGGCCATCGGGCGTCACCACCTGCATCGGGTTACTGGCGGTGAGATCTTCCATCCAGACGATGCCATCCCAGCCGACATACTCGGTGGGATGATCGGGACGCTGCACCAGGCTTGATACCGGCAGCGGCTGGCCCTGCGCATCGACCAGGATTACGCTGGCTGAGCGCAGTTTCTCCACCGGGAAGTTGAGCAGATAGCCGCTCTGGCGTTTCACCGCAAAGCGCTGCTCAACCCGTGGCGTGGTCATATCTGCCGGCAGGTCGAGGGTGTCGATATCATATTTGGCCGGGTAGTAGCTGCTGATGGCAGGCACCAGCAGATAACCCTGTTGATTGGTGCGTCCCATCGACTGATTCTCGTAGCGCACGTTAACGTCGGGATAGTTGGTCTTCACCAGCACAAAGGCGTCGTTGATCTCGTTAGCGGCAAAGACGCTGTTGTCCATTAACACCAGCGCACCCGAGAGATCGGCCCACTGGGTGAGGTTGTCATCATCGCCATAGAAGCCCGCTGAGGTATCAATCTGGTTGTTGCGATAGCGCAGACTGCCCTGACGATAATCGCCGCTGTCTCCGCTCTGATTCGCCCAGGAGGCATCCCAGGCGAACCCGCCGTCGCTGGGCATGGCGCGTGAGGCATAAACGCGCTGACTGTCGCGGCCACGCTGGTCGCGTTCGTTGCTGAGGGCTACGCTGCCCTGTTCACCAAACGGGATCACCAGCGAGATTGCACCGGTCCAGCTTTTCTCCTGCTGATCGCGGCTGGCCGAGACATACAGACTGCTGTTACCCCACAGATTTTTACTCCATGAGAGGTTCCACAGCCGGGTGCGATCGCCCTGACCGTCGGTGATGTCGATGAAAGCGGCACCGACGCTGCCAAAGCGGTTCAGCGAGACGCTGGCGCTGTACTGAGCACTGCGGCGTGAGAGTGCGTAGCGGCTATCCGCCTGGCTACCGGCACGGCTGCCGACCAGCGCCAGATTGCCGAAGTCGCTGCTGCGCTGGGTCTGTTGAGTGCCGATGTTGAACCAGCGGTTGTTGTACTGATATCCCCAGCTATATTGCCTGCCGCTCTCGCCATCGAGCTGACTTTGCGCCACCGCGCCGTTGACCACGCCCCAGCTGCCGACGCGCAGCTGACCACCCAGCCCGCCCATCGCCAGCGTTTCGCTGCCTTCGGCGTGGCTCTCCAGCGTCAGCCAGTCGGTCATACCGTAACGATAAGAGCCGCTGGCCGCTGCCTCACCATAATCGAAGTTCTTTATGCCGTAGTTTTCGCGGATTGCCCCGGCAGAGAAGGCGTAGTCCGACAGCCCCGATTTCAGCAGGTTACTGGAGACGTAAAACGGCATGGTGGTGGTGACACGGCGGCCAACCGCATCGGTGGTAGTGATCACGGCATCACCCGCGCCGTTAACGAATGGCACATTGGTCATCGACCAGGGGCCAGGCTGCACGTTCGCCTGGCTGGAGCGATAGCCATTAATAAACAGATCGACGGTGGAAGGCACGGCGGCCTGACCGGAAAAGGCGGGCAGCGGATAGGTCACCAGATCGGGACGGACGCTGAAGTCGCGACCGACGCGGATGCCACCGAGCCGCACGCTGCTGCTCCAGGCCAGCGAGTCGGTGACCAGATCGCCGACCCGCCAGCTTACCGCCGCATTCTCATCTTCATTGCTCCACCAGGTGTCGTAGCGGATATAGCCATCATCCTGATAAGTCGTACTGCCTTCCAGCTGCTGTTGCCAGACGCCGTTAGTGGAGAAATGACCGGCATCACCAAACAGCCGCAGTTCGTTCCAGGCGGACAGGCGGGAGCCACTGTTATCCGTGCGGCTGGCGTAAAGATCATAATTAATCAGCGCGCCGCTGCTGGTACGGCCCGGATAGCGCGGTCCGTTCTTCGCCTCGCCAATCACCTGACCGGGCAGCCACTCAGGCGGTACGGTCAGCAGCAGACGCTGTCGCGCAGCGTCATACTCCACTTTGATGGGTTGCAGGCTGCTGACATCGACCTGCGGCTGCTGGCCCAGCTTATCCGCTGGCAGGCCGGCACGCTGCAAATCGCCACTGCGAATCCAGAAATGACCGTCGCGCTGCTCTGCCGGCACAATATTGCCGTTCTCCTGCTGGTTAATCACCAGCTCCAGCATATATTGCTGACCGTTGCTGCTGGTCTGCAGGCTGGGTGGCGGGGGCAGGGATGAGTAAGTCTCCGCCAGCACAGGATCTGGCGTAAAAGCGTAAATAACGCTGGCCACGGCCAGCGCGCAGGGATGCAGGGAAAACGGTCTCATTCAGCGCTTACTTCTGGGCAGCGCTGCGCCACTGGCTCTTGTTAACCTCTGCAGTGAGTTCGCCGCTCACCGGCGAGGAGAGCGGCCAGCGGTGATAGCTGTCAGCCAGCACATAGCCGTATAAGCCTTCGCCCAGTTTGCGACCGCCAATCGCCACATTGCTTAACCGGGCGTGACCGCTGCCGCTGTTGGTTAACTGGAGCCAGCGCCTGCCGCCCTCGCTGACCTGTTGCCAGCGCAGAGCCGGGCGAGCGCTGTCTGTGTTCAGCCCGGTACCATAAACAAACAGCGGCACCGAATAGCGCATCTGGAAAGTCAGCCCGGCCTGATTCTCGCCGGGATTACGCGGGGTCGGGATCTCATCCAGCACCACCCGATAGGCCAGCTCTTTACCGGCCGCAGGCGGCGTCTGTTTAATCAGCCTGACCAGCTGTTTCTGGCCTGGCTCCATCCGCACCATCGGCGGGCTGGCGACCACCTGCTGCTGAGTCTGATACTGCTCCTGGCCATTGTTCTGCTGCCAGCTGAAGACGCGGATCTGCATCATGGTGGTGCTGTTACCGCGATTCTCCAGCCAGAGTTCGCTGGCTTTCTCTTCAGGATTAATGGCGGGATCGATGGGCCAGATCATGACCGAATTCGCGGCGAAGGCCGGGGAGAGCAGGGTGGAACTTAGCAGCAGCAACAGGGCGCGCAGTGGCTTCATGATCATATCCTTGTTTTCTATCACCTCACCAGCTCAGGGTGACGGTCAGCGTGTCGGTATAAACGCCGGCGCGCGCAGTGCCGGGGAGTTGTAGCTGACCGTAGATCGGCAGCGTAATGTTATTGGCATTGCTATAACTCAGCGGCACCGCCTGATTCACCGGGATCACCGTGGTGCGGCTGGCGTTGCTAAAGAGCGTGTAGGGAACGGTGTTGCTGAAATTGGGCAGCTTCAGGTTACGGGTCGTGGTGAAATTGTTGCCCTGATTAATGCTCATGCTCAGCGTGGTGCCCGGTGTACAGGCGAGATTAATCGAGGTGCTCTGCAGATAGCTGGCGTTGACGGTATTCGCCGCCACGCCAGACTGCGTTCCGAAATTAAGCGTGCCAAAGACGCCGGTATTGGTACCGGATATCACGCAGCCTGCCACAATCGACGCGGTAACCTGGAAGGTGCTGGTTGGCAGACTCCAGGCGCTGATACTCCCTGTCAGCAGGGGCAGACCGCATGCGATCGTCAGGCAGGATCGCCAGAGAACCACCCGTATTTACCTGCGACAGCAGTTAATAGTTCACGGCAACGTTAATCGTGTCGGTATAGGTTCCGGCAGGGATCAGGGGATTGAAGCCGCCGCCGACCACCCGGCCATAGATGGCGTAGTTGGTCCCCAGCGTCGGATCGGTGGTACCGCTGGCGGCGATAGGCGTATTGTTGGCGATCGCCGTGGTAAAGGAGGCATCACTGTAGAGGGTATAGGCGATGCCCTGCGCATTATCCGATCCCAGCACCAGATAACGCGGCGATGCAGAGGCGGTGCCGTAGATGGTCGCCGGTGCAGTATTGCTGCTGGTGACCACCACGTTGTAATCCTGACCAGTGGTGCAGCGCACAAAAATACCGTTACCAGCCGCACCGACCAGTGTGGCGTTCAGGGTATCGAAAGTGGCTGCGCTGCTACCAAAGTTCAGGGTACCGAAGTTAACGCCCGCCGTAGCCGACTGGCCGTTCACCAGACAACCGGTGGTCAGGGTTAACGTGGCATTGATGGTTCCCGAGGTCGTCGCCGCCTGGGTTAATGACGGAATAGCGACAGTTAATCCTGCAGCGGCAAACAGAAAAAGCTTGAGTTTCATAATATTTCCTTACGGATTATCCAGAGTCAGTGCTTTTTCACCCGGTGTTTATTAACGATTCAACCCAAAATAAAGGAAATAAAATAACAAGGGAGGCAGTGCCGCTATCTTAAGAAAAATCTTAGACTTAAGAATGCTGATTTATATCAGTTTTACTTACTATAGATCAGTTAAAGCGTTACGCGAAGCCTTGCTATTTATTTTTGATTAATCAAAACGTCACCCCGGCCGATAACCCAGTAACAGCAAGGCGCGAAGACGAGGCGATAAAACAAAATTCTTTGTTTTTTCGGTATCTGGCATGCTTTCTGCTTCGGTGATATGTTCCTGTACCAATCAGACATAATAACGGTTTACCGGCTTGCTCTGGGGGCGGTTAATAAGATGCAGGTTATAAATTGCCAGCGTCGGCGGGCGCGTTTTGCCTGACCTTCAGGACCAGAAAATACCGAAATTTAATCACTTTCACCCATCGGGTGTTTTCAGATCACTTATCAGACTGTACACAGCACCCGTTTCTCCGCGGGTGGTGAGGAGTTGCACATGTTGCCTGTCACCTGGGATAGCGTCCTGATCTGCGTTTCGCTGATCGTGGTGTTCATTGCCTCTTTTACAGCCCTGGATACCGCCGGACGAGTGGCGGTATCCCGTGGCTGGAGCGCCCGGTTATGGCTGTTGGTGGGCGGCATCGTAATGGGGATTGGCGTCTGGGCAATGCACTTTATCGGGATGCTGGCGATGATGATGCCGATGATGATGCGCTATGACACGCGACTGACGATCCTCTCGCTGCTGGTGGCGATCCTGGCGTCTGTGCTGGCTTTTGGCCAGACGGTGGGTGGCCTGCATCTCACCCGCCAGCGGCTGCTGCGCGGCACGCTGATCCTGGGCGCGGGTGTGGTGGTCATGCACTATCTTGGTATGTATGCCCTGCTGATTGAACCGCAACCGGAGTGGAATGCGCTGCTGGTGGCGCTCTCTGTGCTGATTGCGTTTGCGGCCTCTGGCCTGGCGCTGTGGCTGGCCTTTCATCTGCGCCAGGGCGATCATCATCTGATGCTGATGCGCGGGCTGGCCTCTCTGGTCATGGGCATCGCCATCGCCGGTATGCACTATGTGGGTATGGCGGCAGCAGAGTTCAGCCACAGCAGTATGATGCAGCCGCACGGCGTCAGTAATGCGGGCCTGGCGGTGTGGGTGACGCTGATTACCCTGACTATTCTGGGTGTCACTCTGCTGAGTTCGATGCTGGATGCGCAGCTGCGTGCCGCGCGTCTGGCGACCCGCCTCAATCGCGCTAACCAGGAATTGCGTCAGCTGGCGATGCATGACAACCTGACCACGCTGCCCAATCGTGTAATGCTGGAGCAGCAGCTCGATCTCGCCATTAAACAGGCGATGCTTAATGAGCATCGCTTTGCCGTGATCTATATGGATCTCGATGGCTTCAAAGCGGTCAATGACACATGGGGACATCACGTCGGTGACCGGTTGCTGGTGGCGGTGGCGGAACGGCTGTGCAGCCAGCTCAGCAACACGATGCTGCTGGTGCGTCTGGGGGGCGATGAATTTGTGCTGATGGCTGAGTGCGATATCAGCGCAGCCCGCCAGCTGGCGCAAAAACTGGTTAAAGTCATCAGTTCGCCGTTTGAACTTGACCGCTATGTGCTGCACGTTTCACTCAGCGCGGGCATTGCGATCTTTCCGCTGCACGGTCGCAACCGGCAGGAGCTATTGTTTAATGCTGATGCGGCGATGTACCACACCAAACACAGCGGACGAAACGGCTGGTGCCTGTTTGAACCGGCCATGAGCGCCGCGACGCAGCATCAGCTGGAGCTGGCGAACGATCTGTGGGAGGCGATAGAGCGCGAGCAGATGCGGCTATTCTATCAGCCGAAATTCTGTTCCGGCGGCACCAGGTTAATGGGATTCGAAGCGTTGTTGCGCTGGCAGCATCCGCAGCGCGGTTTACTGACGCCTGAGCTGTTTCTGCCGCGCGCCGAAAAAACCGGTCAGATTATTGCACTGGGTAACTGGGTGATCGGGGAGGCCTGCCGTCAGCTCAGGATATGGCACAGCCAGGGCCACAGTGACTGGACAGTATCGGTGAATCTCTCCGCGTTGCAGTTTCACCAGCGTGATTTGCTAACTATCCTGACGCAGACCCTGGCGCGTTACCAACTGCCAGGCAGCGCGCTGATGCTGGAGATCACTGAAGCGATTGCCATGCGCGATCCCGCTTTCAGCCAGCAGCGTATTCGTGAATTGCAGCAGGCGGGTGTCAGCGTCGCGATTGATAACTTCGGCATCGGCTATGCCAACCTGCTGCATCTCAAAGATCTGGATGCCAGTGAACTCAAAATTGATCGCAGCTTTATCAACTGCCTGCGGCCCGGCAGTGAAGATGCAACCGTAGTCAGCGCCATGCTGACCCTGGCGCAGAGCCTCAATCTGCGCATGGTGGCGGAAGGGGTGGAGACTGAAGAGCAGCAGCATTTGCTCACCAGCTTAGGCTTTGATGCGTTGCAGGGCTATCTGCTGGGCAAGCCGACGCCAGCGGACCGGGTTGAGGCGCTGAGTTTTCCCTCACTGCGACAGCCGGTGGCGTCACTGTCCGGCTGATAGCGCTGACAGCAACGATAGATTTCATCACTCAGAATGAGTGGAAGGATGCAGGGTTCGCGGCTCATTAACCGCCGGGCTGTGCCGATAACTAAGAGAATAATTTTAAAACCCTCTGCCCAACCACAAGCTCTGCTTTCGCGGGAATGCACTATGTTAGCGACCTCATACGACTCTTTTATCGTCATCGTCTCCGTTCTTGTCGCGATGCTGGCTTCGTTCACCGCCTTAGATATGGCGGGACGGGTGATGCATTCAACCGGCAAAGTTGCGCTGGTCTGGCTGTTCGGCGGCGGTTTTTCCATGGGCATCGGCATCTGGGCGATGCACTTTATCGGCATGCTGTCGATGAACATGGAGATGGTCATGAGCTACAACGCCGGGCTCACCGCCTTCTCTGCGGCCATCGCGGTGTGTGCGTCGATATTTGCGCTGTGGCTGGTCTGCAATGGCGATCTGCCTTTGCCGCGCCTGGCGGGCGGCGCGCTGATCCTCGGCAGCGGCGTAGTCGCGATGCACTACACCGGCATGGCGGCGCTGATGTTCTCCCCCGGTATCGTCTGGAAATGGGGCTGGGTAGCGCTGTCGGTGGCGATCGCCCTGGCCGCCTCTGGCACCGCGCTGTGGCTGGCGTTTAACCTGCGGGAAGGACAGACCAGTCGGGTCACCCTGCTGCGCATTGGCGCATCGGTGGTGATGGGCTGTGCGATTGCCGGCATGCACTACACCGGCATGATGGCGGCAGAGTTTCCCGTCCACAGTCATCCGGTCGGGCAGGGCGTCAACAGCAACTGGCTGGCGATTCTGGTCACGGTGGTCACTATTTCGATTCTGGGCATTACCTTGCTGGTGTCGATGCTGGATGCGCGGATGCAGGCGCGTACCTCGATTCTCGCCAGTTCGCTGGCTGAAGCCAATCGCGAGCTGGCACAGCTGGCGCTGCACGACAACCTGACGCGACTGCCCAACCGCATCCTGCTGGAGGATCGGCTGGAGCAGGCGATCAACAAAGCGAACCGTGAGCAGAGGCAGTTTGCCCTGATGTTTATGGACCTCGATGGGTTTAAGGCGGTCAACGACGCGTTCGGACACCACATTGGCGACAGTCTGCTGGTCGGCGTGACCGAGCGCATGAGCGAGCAGATGACCGGCTACTTCACGCTGGCGCGGCTTGGCGGTGATGAGTTTGTGCTGCTGGTGGAGATCGACGATCCCAATGATGCGGCGGCCATCGCCGATAAGCTGGTCAAAGCGGTGGATCGTCCGTTTGATATCTCACGCTATGAGCTGGTGGTATCGCTGAGTCTTGGCATCGCGGTCTATCCCGGCGATGGCGTGGATGAGCGCGAACTGATGTTCAACGCCGATGCGGCGATGTACCACACCAAAAATAATGGCCGCAACGGCTACACCTTCTTTCAGCCTTCTATGAACATTCAGGCCCAGAGCCAGCTTCAGCTGAATAACGATCTCTGGCAGGCGCTGGATCATGATGAACTGCGCCTGTTCTATCAGCCAAAATATTGCGCGCCGAGCGGTCCGATTCTCGGTTTTGAGGCGCTGCTGCGCTGGCAGCATCCGCAGCGCGGCCTGCTGTCGCCCGATAAATTTCTGCCAATGGCAGAAAAGACCGGAATGATTGTCAATATCGGCAACTGGGTAATTCATGAAGCCTGTCGCCAGCTGCGCCAGTGGCATCTGCAGGGCCATCCGCACTGGTCGGTGGCGGTGAACCTGTCGGCGTTGCAGTTTGAGCAATCGAATCTGGTGAAGACGGTGGTGGATGCGCTGGAAAAACATCAGATTCCGGCCGAACTGCTGACGCTGGAGGTGACGGAAACCACCGCGATGCGCGATCCCGATGAGAGCGTGCGTATTCTGACTGAGCTGACCCAGCTCGGGGTGAAAGCTTCAATTGATGACTTTGGCACTGGCTACTCCAGCCTGCTCTATCTGAAACGGCTACCGGCCAGTGAACTCAAGATTGACCGGGCCTTTGTGAACGAGCTGCAGCATCACACAGAAGATGCCACCATCGTGTCGGCGATAGTGGCGCTGGCGCAGTCGCTGCAATTGAAAGTGGTGGCCGAAGGCGTTGAAACCGCTGAGCAGCAGGCCTTCCTGACCAGCCTGGGCTGTAATACGCTGCAGGGCTATCTGCTGGGCAAGCCGGTTCCCCCGGAGCGGGTGCCGGAGCTGGCTGATTATGTGGTGGCAGAAATTGAAGAGGCAATTGCGGAAGTGAGTCTTAATGCCGAAGCCGAAGCCGAAGCCGAAGCCGGGCAGCCGCTGACGCCGCAGGTCGCTGTGATCTGACCTGCCTGAAGCCGTGAAGAATCAGCGCAATCGGATAAAGCGATTCGCGCCGCCTGTCATTGGTCGCCGTGCGTGGTAAAGTCTCGCGGTCAGACTATTCACGGTAAAACAAGGAGAGGTCACCCGTGGCGAAATACCAGCGATTGATGGATGAGATTCAGCAGCAGATAGAGGCCGGCATCTGGCTGCCGGGCACCCGTCTGCCGTCATTGCGTCAGCAGGTCGCGCAGCAGGGTGTCAGCCTGATGACGGTGCTGCATGCCTATGAGTTGCTGGAGAGTCAGGGCTGGATCGTCTCTCGTCCACAGTCGGGTTACTACGTTGCACCGCGTGCCTTAGCACCCGCACCGCTGAGCGTGGCGATCAGTGAACAGGTCGATATCAACGACTTTGTGTTTGATGTGCTGCAGGCCACGCGCGATCCGGCCATCGTGCCGTTTGGCTCCGCCTTTCCCGATCCCGCACTCTTTCCGCAGCGCCAGCTGATGCGCTCGCTGGCTAACGTCTCTCATCATCTGACCCCAACCGATGCGCTGCACAATCTGCCGCCCGGCAACGCTACACTGCGACAGCTGCTGGCGCAGCGCTATGCGCGTCAGGGTATCACCCTGTCGCCGGATGAAATTGTCATCACCAGCGGGGCGCTGGAGGCGCTGAACCTCAGTCTGCAATCCCTGACCGAGCCGGGCGATTATGTGGTGATTGAACAGCCGAGTTTTTATGGCGCGCTGCAGGCGATAGAGCGGCTTAAGCTCAAGGCGCTGGCGATCCCGGTCGATGCCAGAAATGGCATCGACCTCGTCCAGCTGGAGGAGGCACTGCAGCGCTGGCCGGTGAAAGCCTGCTGGCTGATGACCACCCTGCAGAATCCGCTGAGCGTAACCTTAACGCCGGAACGCAAACAGCAGCTGGTCGCACTGCTGGCGCGTTATCAGGTACCGATGATTGAAGATGATGTCTATGCCGAACTCTGGGCGGGTGATGCGCCGCCGCTGCCGGCGAAAGCCTGGGATCGCCAGGGGAACGTGCTGCACTGCGGCTCATTTTCAAAGTCGCTGGTGGCAGGGTTCCGCGTCGGCTGGGTCGCGGCGGGGCAGCATGCGCAGCGTATTCAGCGGCTGCAACTGATGAGCACGCTCTCTACCAGTGCGCCGATGCAGCTGGCGCTGGCCGATTTTCTTGCCACGCGGCGTTACGACACCCATCTGAAGCGGCTGCGACAGATTCTGGCGAAGCGACAGCAGATGGTGCGCCAGGCGTTAATGAAGGTGCTGCCGCCGCAGGCCACGGTCAGCGAAGCGCGCGGCGGCTATTTTCTCTGGGTGACGCTGCCAGAAAGCATCAATACGACCCGGCTCTATCAGCGGGCGCTGGCTCAGGGGATCAGTATTGCACCGGGGCAGCTATTTTCAGCAGGTGAGCAGTTCAGGCACTGCTTCAGGTTAAATACCGCCTGGCCGTGGGATAGTCGGGCCGAGGCGGCAATCGTGAAGCTGGGTCAGCTGATGGCGGAAGGGCAGGCGGATTAAACCCGCGCCGCTTCCTGATGGCCCCAGGTCAGGTAGTAGACATCATAGAAGTCCACTTCCCCTTTTTGCGTCAGCAGACGCTGGATACCGCTCTTCACGCGTTCTGGTGTCTCAGGCAGCGACAGAATGCGTGAGATTGCCTGTTCGCGCACCGGCTGAATGTAATACCACTCGCCGTTGTAGCAAACGCGCAGGTCGAGGGCATCGATATCTTCAAAGCGATATTTCGGGTTGATATCCAGCAGCATCAGCACACTCATCACCAGCACAAACACGGTGGCAAACCAGAAGGCGGGCCAGCCGAGCATCTCGGTGGTGAAAATCAGCGCCACGCACAGGCCGTAGCAGAGGTACATTACTGCCCAGAGACCAGGGTGGTTCTTCAGAAACGAGAGGCTGAAACGCGGCAAATTGTCGCGACGTTCTTCGCGGTTAAGCAGGGCGATCTCGTCAATCAGGATTTGTTTAATAGCGTCCATTTGTTACCTCACTGTCATCTGTTAGCTATTACAACAGATAACAGTCAAGCATATCAGAAACAGATCTGTGCTTTTTTTATATAACAGTTTATACGACAGTGACCGGGGCGTCGGGCTGCTGCGCCTTTAGACTTCCCGCCTGACATTTTGCAACACTTTGCCGCAGTAAGAACCGCTACCCTCTGTCGCGCAGGCACACTCCGACCCTATAGTTAACGACACATTTGGCTTTAGTCAGCAATATCAGTCAATTATCTCAATTGTGTCGTCTGGCGCACATTGCATTGTGCCGCGGGTTTGCCACACTTAGAAAAACATCGGAGAACCTGTATGCGTGCCTCATCCTCCAGTCTGCTATTAATGATGTCCTTTGCCGCTGGCACCTTCTCGGCCGGGGCCTCTGACAATCCTCAGCATCTGATGCTTGCCAGCCCGTCGGGCGGTGTACCCAATAACCCGTTACCTCTGATTATCTGGCCGCGCGTGGTGCCGGAAGAGGAGGAGATCGCCACGTGGTTTGAGAAAACCTTTGAGGAGAACGGCTGGCCACCCGCCTGGCGCTATCCGATCTTCCCGTATACCCATTATCATCCTAATACCCATGAACTACTGGGCGTCGCTGAAGGCTGGGCGGAAGTGCTGTTTGGCGGCGACAGTGGCCGCATGGTGACCCTGCGCGCAGGCGATGCAGTCCTGATTCCGGCGGGTGTCGGCCATCGGCAGGTCAGCGCCAGCGAAGATTTTATGGTGATTGGCGCCTATCCGCACGGGATGTCGCCGGAGACGCTGCGCGATGAGCCCGCGAAGCTAAAAATGGCCCAGGAGCAGGTAAAAAAAGTGCCGTTGCCGACGCAGGATCCCTTTACCGGCAAAGAGGGCGCATTAACCGAGATCTGGCAGCCGATTGCGGCGCTCACCGCCCAGCAGTAAGCCACGGGGCGAGCACGCCCCGATGCCGCTCCGCCAGCCCGGCTTTCGCGTCCCGTAAGCCTGGCTGTCACCGGGCTGTCATCAAACTGTCGTAGCGTTTTGCCCAGCATGTCAACGGCAAAGGCAGAGTAAGATGGCGGCAATATCCTTAACCGGACTGAGCAAAGCGTTCGGCGCGCAGCCGGTACTGGACGCGGTTTCGTTACAGATTAACCAGGGCGAGTTTGTCGCCGTTCTTGGGCCTTCTGGCTGCGGCAAAACCACCCTGCTGCGCCTGCTGGCCGGCTTTGAAACGCTCGACAGCGGTGAAATCCACATCGGTGAACGTCAGGTTGCCGCAGACGGGCTGCACCTGCCGCCGGAAGCCCGCGAGCTCGGCGTGGTGTTCCAGAACTACGCCTTGTGGCCGCATATGACGGTCGCGGAGAACGTCGGCTACAGCCTGAAGGTGAACGGTGTGGCGCGCGCAGAACGCGAACTGCGCACCACCCAGGCCCTGACGCTGGTCGGGCTGGATCGCTTCGCCGACCGCCGACCCGCCGATCTCTCCGGCGGTCAGCGCCAGCGCGTGGCGCTGGCACGCTGCCCGGCATTGTCACCGGCGTGGCGGCGATGCTGTTTTTCCTGCGACCGCTGCCGCTGCTGGGATTTTCTCTTTACGGAACGGTGTGGATTATTCTCGCGGCCTATCTGGCCAATTTCCTGGCGCTGGTGTTAAGGCCGACGCTGGCCGGGTTAGCGCAAATCGAACCGTCACTGGATGAGGCGGCGCGCTTATGCGGCGCGGGTCTGATGCGGCGGATGACTGACATCCTGCTGCCGCTGGCGGCGCCTTCTGTGCTGGCCGGTGCGCTGCTGGTGTTCCTCACCGCGCTGAATGAAATACAGGTTTCAGTGCTGCTGGTTACCGCGCAAACCCAGACGCTTGGCCCGACCATTATTTTCCTGGATGAAGGCGGATCGGCGCCGCTGGCGGCGGCGGTCGGATGCCTGATGATTGGGATCGTGCTGGGCTTAATGCTGCTGGCCTCACGGGTGACGCGGCGTCTGCCGCAGGGAGTCCTGCCATGGCAAGCCTGACGGTGATCAGCGGCGTCGGCGGAAAACTGCCTGCCGCTTTCCTGCTGGAGATAGAGGGATACCGTCTGTTATGGGATTTAGGTGCCGGGCCGGAGCCGGGTGTCCGGCCCGCAATGGACGCCATCGGCCAGGTCGATGCGCTCTGCCTGACCCATTCCCATGTGGATCACGCGGCGGCGCTGGATAGCTGGGCCGACATCGGTTCACCGCCGGTCTATGCCAGTGAGATCACCTGGCAGCAGCTGGGCGAGGCTGGCGTGCCGGCTCAGGCGCGACGCATCCTGCCATTGCGCGGCCAGTGCGCGCTGGGGCCGCTGAATCTCTTTACCGGTCGCAGCGGGCATTCGCCAGGATCGATCTGGTTTCATCTGCCGATTGCGGGTGGCATCACCTATATGGGCGACTGGAGTCGCGAATCGCTGCTGTTGCCGTTTGATTGCCCGCCACGCGCACGGCTGTTGATTACCGATGGTTCCTATGGCGACCGCAATCAGCGACTGGCGCAGCAGATCGACGCGCTGGCCCTGGCGGCACAAGGGGGCGCCGTGGTCACCGCGCCGCTGCACGGGCGCGGTCCTGAGATGGCGCTGCAGCTCAGCGCTCGCGGGCTGCCGGTGGTGATGTGTCCCCAGGTGCGCGAAGAGGTGGCGCAGTTGCTGGCGCTCAACAGCCTGCCCGCCGCGGCGATGCTGGCGCTGGCCCGGTTATTGCGCGTCTCAACACCCGACCACTGGCGACCGGATACGGTAATTGTCGCGGCGGATGCGGTGGCTGACAGCGGGCTGGCGGCGCAGCTCAGCCATCAGCCCGACTTTCGTCTGATCTTCAGCAGTCACGTTTCCAGCGGCACCCGTGCCTTTGAGATGCTGCAATCCGGCATGGCACGCTGGCTGCCGTGGAATGTGCATCCGCCCCTCGACGATCAGCTGGCGCTGATCAGACAGACGGCGGCCCAGAAAGTGATCCCGGCGTTTGTCGCGCAGCAAGAGTGCCAGCAGCTGATGAGCCAAAGTCCGGCAATGCTCTGCTGGCAGCACCGTTATTCGCTCTCCTCGCGCTGGGAGCGGGTCGCCTGACGCGCCGCCGCCATGGAGTCATTGAACATTTACTCGCCGCTGCCGATAAACCCCTTATAAACACTGATTAATCTTCTTAATGCGCTTGTCATCTCAGCTCTTTTCGGCTGTAGTCTGCGCACGCTATTAAGAACATTCCTAAGCCGTCATCCGGCTACAGAGCAGCAGGCTAATCACAATGGATAATAACTCTGAGGTCATCTATCGCATGCTGGTACAAAGCGTGAATGATTACGCCATCACTATGCTAAAACCTGACGGTATCATCGGCAGCTGGAATCAGGGTGCTCAGCGCACGATAGGCTATACGCCAGACGAGATGATTGGCTGCAGCTTCGCTCTGTTGTATAGCGAAGAAGATCGCCGCCGGGGCCTGCCGCAGCGTGGGCTGGATATGGCTGCGACTGCCGGACACCATGAAAGCGAAGGCTGGCGCTATCGCAAAGATGGCAGTGCTTTCTGGGCACACGAGACGATCGACCCGATACGCAATGACGCCGGTCTGCTGGTGGGATACGCCTGTATTACCCGCGACTGCACTCAGCAGCAGGAGCAGCAGCGCAAAGAGCGGGAGCAGGAGATGCGCTTCCGCCTGCTGGTGGAGGGCGTTACCGATTACGCTATCTATATGCTCGATCATGACGGCAACGTGGTGAACTGGAATGCCGGGGCACAGCGCGCCAAAGGCTATGTGGCGGAAGAGATTGTCGGCCAGCATTTTTCCCGCTTCTACAGCGCCCAGGATCGCCTGAACCGTGTCCCGGAGCAGAACCTGCAAACTGCTTATCGCACCGGCCGCTTTGAAGATGAGGGCTGGCGCTACCGCAAAGATGGCAGCGCCTTCTGGGCGCATGTGGTGATCGACACGATCCGCGACGATCAGGGCAAGCTGCTGGGCTACGCTAAAATCACCCGCGACTGCACCGAACAGCAGCGCGTCCGCAGCCAGCAACGGGAGCAGGAGCAGCGTTTCCGTCTGCTGGTAGAAGGGGTCACCGATTACGCCATCTATATGCTCGATGTCGATGGCGTGGTGGTGAACTGGAATGCCGGTGCGCAGCGTGCCAAAGGGTACAAAGCGGATGAAGTGGTGGGTCAGCACTTCTCGCTGTTTTACAGTTCCCAGGAGCGGCTGAACCGCATCCCGGAAGCGAATCTCGGTATCGCGCTTAAGACCGGCCGTTTTGAAGATGAGGGCTGGCGCTACCGCAAAGATGGCAGCGCCTTCTGGGCGCATGTGGTCATCGACGCAATCCACGATGATGACGGTAAGCTGGTCGGCTTCGCTAAGATCACCCGCGACCGCACGGAACGCCGTGAGCAGGAGCAGCAGGTGCTGCGCGCCCGGGATCTGGCTGAAGCCCAGAGCACCCAGAAAACCGCGCTCTCTAAATTCCTGGATAATATCATCGCCAACATTCCCTCCTGCGTGATTGTGGAAGATGCGATCACCCGCGAGATCCTGCTGGTTAACGACCGCACTCAGCAGCTGTTTGGCCTGTCGAAATCGCTGATCGTCAACAAGCGCCCGCATGAATGTATGTCGCCCGAACTCAGCGATTACTTTAATAATCTGGCGGATGTTGCGCTGCGCAGTGAGGGCATGCATGAGCGTGAGCAGTTGCTGATGACCGCCAGCGGCGAACGCATTCTGCATACCCGCGCCACCGCGATTAACGGTCAGGATGCGCGACGTAACTACCTGATGCTGCTGGTGGAAGATGTCACTGACCAGCGCGCCGCTGATGCCCGTATTCACCATATGGCGCACCATGACAACCTCACCAGCCTGCCGAACCGCATTCTGTTCCGCCAGCGTCTGAGTGAAGCCCTGCGCACTGCCGGTCAGATACAGCGCCAGACCGCCGCGCTCTGCCTTGATCTCGATAACTTTAAAAATGTGAACGATGCGCTGGGCCACCAGATTGGCGACGAGTTGCTGCGCAGTGTGGCTAAGCGTCTGCGTAACGCGCTGCGTGACCAGGATACTCTGGCGCGTATCGGAGGCGATGAGTTCGCCATCGTGCTGCCTTCGGTGGCCAGTAATGAAGAGGCGAGCATTGTGGCGCAGCGCCTGATTGAGGCGATTCGCCCGCCGGTCAACGTTGAAGGCCATAATCTGTCGGTCGGGCTCAGCGTGGGGATTGCGCTCAGCACCACCATTACCAATACGCCGGAGCAGCTGCTGCGCTGTGCGGACATGGCGTTGTATGAAGCCAAACGCAACGGTCGCAACCGTTATGAGCATTTCACGCTGGAGATGGACGATGTGGCGCGCAGTCGACGCCTGATAGAAAACGATCTGCGCGATGCGATTAGCGGCGGGCATCTGCGGCTCTACTATCAGCCCATCACCAACGGTGATAACCGTACCATCATTGGCTATGAGGCGCTGATGCGCTGGCATCATCCGATTCGTGGGCTGATCATGCCCAACGACTTCATCCCGATCGCTGAAGAGACCGGCCTGATCCATATGCTGGGGGCGTTTGCACTCTATGAAGCCTGTCGCGAAGCGGCGAGCTGGGAAGGGGAGCAGTCGGTCTCGGTTAACCTCTCACCGCTGCAGTTTAAAAACAGCTCGCTGGTGCCGGTGGTGGAAGGCGCGCTGAAAGAGTCGGGTCTCGATCCGGCACGGCTGGAGGTTGAGATCACCGAATCGGTGCTGCTGGATGATTCGCTGGGTAATATCCGTACCCTGCAAAACCTCAAGGCGCTGGGCGTGCAGATTGCGCTGGATGATTTCGGCACCGGCTATTCGTCGCTGAGCTATCTGCGATCTTTCCCGTTCGACAAAATCAAAATCGACAAATCCTTTATCAATGATATGGGTGACAGCCGCGAGGCGCTGGCGATTATCCGCGCCATCACCGGCATGAGTCGCAGTCTGGATATCCAGATTACTGCCGAAGGGGTGGAGAGCGATGAGCAGTTCGCTAAGCTGCGCGATGAGGGCTGTACCCTGTTCCAGGGCTTCCTGTTCGGACGGCCTCAGCCGTCGGAACTGCGGCTGAAAACGCTGGGTTAATCCGCGCCGGGTTAATCCATAGCGTGTTAATCATAGAGGCCATGCTGCTGGACCGGTGCATGGCTGAGATTATCGCGAATGCGCCGCACCGACTCGCGCACCACCAGCCTGCCATTCAGCAGCAGGCTGCCGGTGGGCGTGCCGGGATTCAGTCGCATCTCCTGCAACGTTCTCACTGCCGCTGCGCCCAGCTCATCACGCGGCACCTGCACCGAGGTCAGCGGAATATCGTGGATAGCGGCCAGGTTAAAGCCATCCATACTCATCACCGAAATATCCTGCGGCACCCGCAGACCGGCCTGCTCCAGCGCAGTGACGGCGCCCGCCGCAATGTAATCACCGCTGGCGAGAATCGCGGTCGGGCGCAGCGCATCAGGACAGTGGCGCAGATATTCACTCAGCCGCTCCGCCGCTTCATTGCTGCTGAAGCTGTTCAGGGTCAGCAGATGCTGGCGGCTGTCAAACCGCAGGTTCATGGCATGCCAGGCGTCGCGCACCCCCTGCAATCGCTGCTCCATGGTGTAGCGGCGTAAGCAATGCAGCGACAGGATCTGCCGGTGTCCCTGCTCAAACAGGTAGCGCGCTGAGAATTCACCAATCAGCTGATGATGGGGCGAGACCGAAGGCAGGCGCATTCGGCGATCGCGGGCGTTAATCAGCACGCAGGGTTTGTTCATCTCCGCCGCCAGCTGATGAATATGCTCATCATCAATGCCGATCAGCAGTGCCGCTTCGGTCTGCTGCATCTTATCGATAAACAGCGCCGCATCACTTTCCACCTCCTCCAGCGGGCAGTAGCGCAGCCGCACCTCATGCGGCTCCACCGCCTGGCTGATCCCCTGAATCACTTTGTAGTAGAAGATGTCACTGCGTACATCAAAGGCGCGCGGCGGGGCAAAAACCATCAGGTTATTCAGCAGCAGGCGACCACTGTGAAGGTTGTTTAGCACGCCCTGTTGCTGCGCCACGGCCAGCACTTTGTCACGGGTGGCGGGCCGGGTATTGGCTTTACCCGCCAGCACCCGCGACACCGTACTGATGGAGACGCCGCTGAGTGCCGCAATTTCGCTTACTTTCAGCCTTTGTTTCATTCTGTGATCGCCTTCAAATCTGCTGATGAAAAATTTTTCATAACCTGCTGAATCGCGTCAGATAAGCGTTTCAGTGCCATTTTCTGCCGGGATTCAGCCTGCCATGAAAAGCGTTGCAAAAAAGTGTCTGTACCCACGTTTCGCACTTTTCTAAGTTCGTTACAGGACACGCGGTACGCCAGCAGGCGGTGTGCGTCATCAATGGCAATCAGGAGTGGCACAATGAGCCTCGAATCAACAACCAAACCCATCAGTGCATCCCGCACGGTGCGCGTGATTAAAAATTTACGCTGGTGGATGCTGGGAATGTTCCTGCTGGGTGTAACCGTCAACTACATCACCCGCAACTCGCTCGGCATTCTGGCACCGGAACTTAAAAACAGTCTGCACATGACGACCGAACAGTACTCCTGGGTGGTGGCGGCGTTTCAGCTGGCCTATACCCTGTTTCAGCCAATCTGCGGCTGGCTGATCGATGTGATCGGACTGAAGATGGGCTTCCTGATCTGTGCGCTGATCTGGTCGGTGACCTGTCTGCTGCACGCCGGCGCGGGAAGCTGGCTGCATCTGGCATTGCTGCGCTTTGTCATGGGCGCCTCTGAGGCGGCGGCAACGCCCGCGAACGCCAAAGCGATCGGTGACTGGTTTCCGAAAAAGGAGCGTCCGGTCGCGGCGGGCTGGGCGGGCGTCGGCTTTTCGATTGGTGCCATGCTGGCACCACCGATTATTTATGTCGCGCACATAACGTTTGGCTGGCAGGGCGCCTTTCTGCTCACCGGCGGGCTGGGCCTGCTGTGGGTTGCACTCTGGTGGTGGGGCTATCACTCGCCTGAGAGTCATCCTCGTCTCTCTGATGAAGAGCGGGCCTTTATTAATCAGGACAACGAAGCGATCGGGGAAAAACTGCCGTTCTTCACCGCGCTGAAAGTGATTGGTAAAGAGAAGAAATTCTACGGCATCGCCATCCCGGCTTTTCTGGCCGAACCGGCCTGGGCGGTCCTGAGCTTCTGGGTGCCGCTCTATCTGGCCAATGAGCGCGGCATGGATCTCAAGCAGATCGTGATGTTTGCCTGGCTGCCGTTTCTGGCCGCCGACCTCGGCAGCGTCGCCAGCGGCTATCTGACCAAAATCTATGTGCGCTGGTTTGGTCTCACCCGCGTCAATTCGATTGTCGCCAGTTCGGTGACCGGCGCACTGCTAATGGTCTCCCTGGCGCTGATGACGCTGGTAAAAGATCCCTGGCTGGCGATCGCCCTGATCTCCGTCGGTGGCTTCGGCCATCAGGTGATCTCCTGCATGCTGAGCGCGCTGGTGGTGGAGCGTTTTGATCGCCGCCAGATGGCCACGGTCAACGGCATGCGCGGCTCCTGCGCCTGGATCGCCAGCTTTATCTTCTCGCTGATTATCGGTGTCACCGCCGATACCATCGGCTTCAATCCGCTGTTTGTGGCGATGGGCTTCTTTGACCTGATTGGTGCCGTTTTCCTGGTGATGCTGGTCGCCGAACGCCGCCAGCGCCCTGCTAACCCATAAGGATATCGCGATGAAAACCCTGAAGAACTGGACGCTGCATCAGCAGGCCGATCACTTTGTTGAACTCAAGGTCGAAGATCGTCATTTCCTGCGGCTTTACGTGCTGGAGGATAAGCTGATGCGCGTGCTGCTGAAGCGCGACGGTGAGCTGGCGCTGAACCGCACCTGGAGCATTGCCCCTGTCAGCGACGTGCCCTGGCAGGGGCGGGATCGTGAGGCGCTGGATGGCTTTACGCTGCCAGCATTTAAGGTTGAACACGATGCGCAGCAGTTGCGCATCAGCACGCAACGGCTGCGTGTCACGGTGCATCAGCCGCTCTGCCTGAGCTGGGAGCAGTTTGATGGTGAGATCTGGCAGCCGCTGGCCGCCGACCGTCACACCGGTGCCTATCTGCTCAATGCGCACGGCGACGGGGTCGAGCACTATCAGCGTCGCCAGCCGCAGGATCGGGTTTATGGCCTGGGCGAGAAGAGCGGCGACCTGAACCGCGTTAACCGCCGTTTTGAGATGCGTAATCTGGATGCCATGGGCTACAACGCCGCCAGCACCGATCCGCTCTATAAACATATTCCGTTTACCCTGACGCAGCGCGATGGCGTCAGTTTTGGCCTGTTTTATGACAACCTGAGCAGCAGCTGGCTCGATCTGGGGAATGAGCTGGATAACTACCATCTCCCTTATCGCCGTTACCGCGCCGAAGCGGGCGATCTCGATTACTACATGATGCTGGGCCCGACGCTGCTCGACGTCACCAAAGCCTTTGTGCGTCTGACCGGTCGCACCCTGTTTCAGCCGAAGTGGAGCCTGGGCTACAGCGGGTCCACCATGCATTACACCGACGCGCCCGACGCACAACAACAGCTGCAATCCTTTATCCGTCTGTGTCGCGAGCATGAAATTCCCTGCGACTCGTTCCAGCTCTCTTCGGGTTACACCTCGATTAACAACAAGCGCTACGTTTTCAACTGGAACTACGACAAAGTCCCGAATCCCAATGCGCTGAGCGACGCGTTTCATACTGCCGGAATGAAGCTGGCGGCCAACATCAAACCCTGCCTGCTGCAGGATCATCCGCGCTATCAGGAAGTGGCCGCGCAGGGGCTATTTATTCGTGACTCCGAGCAGGATCGTCCTGAGCGGTCGGTGTTCTGGGACGATGAGGGATCGCACCTCGACTTCACTCATCCGCAGGCGGTGCGCTGGTGGCAGGAGAATGTCACCCGGCAGCTGCTGGAAAAGGGCATCGATTCCACCTGGAATGACAACAACGAATATGAGGTGTGGGATGGCGAAGCGCGCTGTCACGGTTTTGGTCAGCCGATCGCCATCAAGCATATCCGGCCGGTAATGCCGTTGCTGATGATGCGCGCCTCAATGGAAGCCCAGCAGCAGTTTGCACCGGACAAACGCCCTTATCTGATCTCCCGTTCCGGCTGCGCCGGGATGCAGCGCTATGTACAGACCTGGAGCGGCGATAACCGCACCAGCTGGCAAACCCTGCGCTACAACATCCGCATGGGACTGGGGATGAGCCTTTCAGGGCTGTTTAACGTCGGGCACGATGTCGGCGGCTTCTCGGGCGATAAGCCGGATGCCGAGCTGTTTGTGCGCTGGGTTCAGAATGGCGTTATGCACCCGCGATTTACTATCCACTCCTGGAATGACGATCACACGGTAAACGAGCCCTGGATGTACCCGGAGGTCACGCCGATGATCCGCGAGGCGATCCGGCTGCGCTATCGCCTGATGCCCTACCTCTATAACCTGGCGTGGCAGGCCAGTGTGGAAGATGAGCCGATGCTGCGCCCGACCTTCCTCGATCACGAGCAGGATCCGCTGACCTATCAGGAGTGTGATGACTTTATGCTGGGGCGCGATCTGCTGGTCGCCAGCGTAGTGGAGCAGGGCGCGCGCAGTCGTGAAGTCTATCTGCCCCGTAACCGCGGCGGCTGGTATGACTGGCACAGCGGCAAGGCGTTTGCGGGCGGTGAGACCATCATGCTGGATGCGCCGCTGGATCGGTTGCCGCTGCTGGTAAGGGCCGGTGCGGTGATCCCGCTGGGCGAGTGCGAAAGCACCACCGATGCGCGGCGTGATACGGTGCGGCAATGGCAGCTATGGCCTGCCCCCGAAGGCGTGCAGACACAAGGCGAAATGTTTGATGACGATGGCGAGAGCCACGGCTGGCAGCAGGGTAATGCGCTATGGCTTCGCTGGACGCTCTGCAGCAGCGCCACGCGTATCGAGCTGACGGTGGAAAAACGTGGAGATTACCAGCCAGCCTGGCGGGAGATCGCGCTGTTACTGCCTGCGGGTGAAAGCCGTGAACTGTGGGTGAATGGCGGGAAAGCCGCGAGTTACCGGCTGGAATAGCGGTGCAGTGGTGTCAGCAAGACGGCAATAAGATCGGCCCCGAAAAGGGGCCGATAAACATTATTCTGCGTGGTTCTCGGTGCTCATGCGGCCCAGATCTTTATCGACCAGGAACAGACCGTTGCCGCTGTTGCTGACCAGCGCCAGTTTATCCAGCACGGTTTTGAACAGTTTCTCTTCTTCATGCTGCTCGGCAACATACCACTGCAGGAAGTTGAAGGTAGAGTAATCCTGTGAGGTCATGGCAGCATGGGCCAGTTCATTGATTTTGCTGGTGATCAGCTGCTCATGCTCCAGCGCCTGCTGCAGAATTTCATTCAGCGAGGTGAAAGAGACTGGCGGCGCAGCGATGGTACCCAGCACCGGCATACCGCCGGTATCGCTCAGGTAATCAAAAAGACGCTGCATATGCTGCATCTCTTCGCGTGAATGCATCTTCAGGAAGGAAGCGGCACCCTCAAAGCCTTTGTCGCTGCACCAGGCGCTCATTTGCAGATAAAGATTGGCAGAGAAAAATTCCAGGTTCAGCTGGTCGTTTAAACGCCCAGTCATTTCAGCAGTCAGCATGGCCGAGTCCTTTTAAGAAGATGTTAAATAAACAGGTATAGTCGGTGAATTATGCATCAAATATGTTAGTAAAGCGAAGGCTTTTCCGCAAAAACAGCCAATTTATCTGATTGATTTAAATAGAATTATTTCGCAAATTGAATGCGAGAGATTCTCATTCTGCATCACTCCTTATCGGGCAACAAAATCAGGGTTTCAGCACCATGATAGTGCGCCCGGTCGCTATCCTGCTGGTGCAATCGCCGCTGAAGCTGGAGAAATAGCGGTCATCTGATAACGCGCCGGAAATATCACGTTGCCGTCAGAAAAAGATATTTCGCAGAGCCATAACAGTCATGTCGTGGATTAAACGCCCGGTGGTGGCAGCAGGGCCATTAATCATCGCGCGCCGATCGGCTCTGGCATAAATCATGCTTAGAACTCAGTTCCATATATTGAAACTTGCCATGGCAGGGAATAAGCGGCAAGCCAGGTTATCAGGAGAAAATAATGTCAGATGAAAGTGTGGTTAGTCCGGTAAAAATGACGGCGACCAAAGGCAGTTATGTCGCGTTAATTTTTGCCATCCTGTTTTTCTCAGGGCTGTTTTATAACGTCGAGGGTCTTTCATGGCTGGGCGCCTTTGACTTCACCACGCTGGGCGGCAGCTTTGGCACCATGAAAGATCCCGCCAGCAACACCTTTCTTGGCGCAGGCGGACTCAGTGCCAAAGCGGGGTTCCTGTTTGCGCTGTCGCTGACGCCCACAGTGATGCTGGCGCTGGGCGTGCTGGAAATCTTCACCCACTACGGCGCGATTCGCGCGGCGCATCGGTTGCTGACGCCGCTGCTTAAGCCGCTGATGGGGCTGCCGGGCCATTGCGGTCTGGCGTTAATCACCGACCTGCAAAGTACCGACGCGGGCGCGGCATTAACCAAAGAGATGGCCGACCAGAATCAGATCGGTAAAAAAGAGGTGGTGGTGATGAGTGCCTGGCAATATTCCGGTGCCGGCTTAATCAATAATTATTTCGCCATCGGCTCCGCGCTATTCGCCTCAATGACGCTGCCGATTATTATTCCGCTGTTATTAATGTTCGTGCTGAAATTTGTCGGTGCGGCGATAACGCGCGCTGTGTTAAACAGTGTTTATAAAAAGGATTTCGCCGATGGAAAATAAAATCACGACCAGCAGTAATCCCTTTGATGTGTTTGTGACCGGCGCGCGTAAAGGCTTTCACATCGCCATTCACAACCTGATGCCAAATGTGGTGATGGCCTATGTGCTGGCAGAAGTGCTCAATCTGCTCGGCATCATGCAGTTTCTCGGGCACGTTTTTGCGCCAGTGATGGGGCTGTTCGGCCTGCCGGGTGAGGCAATTACGGTGCTGCTCACCGCCTGGCTCTCATCGTCGGCGGGCACCGGCGTAGCGGTGAGTCTGCTGACCAAAGGGCTGCTGACCGGCGCGGATATCACGATTCTGGCCCCGGCGATTTTCCTGATGGGATCGCAGCTGCAATATATGGGACGGCTGCTGGGCGTGGCCGATGTGCCAAAAAAATACTGGCCGCTGCTGATGCTGGTGAGCATCATCAACGCGCTGATCGCAATGTCTGTTATGCGTCTGTTTATTCAGGAGTAACGCTGTGTCTAAGGTATTAGAGCATTACCACTATTTGCACGAAATTCCGGAGCTGGGTTTTCAGGAGGTGAAAACCTCGGCCTACATCGCCGATCAGCTGGAGAAAGCGGGCCTGAAGGTGACGCGCAATATCAATAACACCACGGGCATTGTGGCCGAGATCGACAGCGGTGTGCCGGGTCCGGTGCTGGCGCTGCGCGCGGATATGGATGCGCTCGGGCACATCATTGATGGCGTGCCGTGTGCGCGCCACACCTGCGGTCACGACGGTCACTCTTCGGTCGTGCTGACGGCGGCGACGGCTCTGCTGCAGGAGGGCGCGGTGAAACGTGGCCGGCTGAAGATCCTGTTCCAGCCCGCCGAGGAGCTGGGCGCCGGTGCGCTCTCAATGATCGAAGGTGGCGCACTGGATGATGTGGAGATGATTCTGGGGTTCCATCTGCGTCCGCTGGAGGAGTGCGTGGTCGGACAGGCGGTGCCTGCGGTGCTCTACTCAGCCTGCAGCACGCTGGAAGCGACCATCAAAGGCCAGCCCGCCCATGCGGCGCGTCCGCACCTTGGGGTGAATGCGCTGGATGCTGCCGTACAGGCGGTTCAGGCGGTCAACGCCATCCACCTCTCGCCCGGCCTGACCTGGAGCGTTAAAGCGACCCGCTTCCTGTGCGATGCCGGTGTCACCAATTCGGTGCCGGATGAAGCCCGCGTAGTGTGGGATCTGCGTTCGCAGGAGAACGGGCCGATGACGCTGCTGAAAGAGCAGGTCACGCGCGCCATTACTCACAGCGTGGCGGCACTGGGTGCCAGCGCCGAGGTCCGCGTATTAAAAGAGATGCCCGCCGCCGAGATTGATGATGAGGCGACGGCGGTGATCCGCGCCGCGATCGTCGAGGTGCTGGGCGAAGAGGGCGCGCTGCCAACCCGAACGACGCCAGGCAGCGAGGACTTTTTCTACTATCCGGTGAAGTGTCCGGGTGTAAAAGCGGGCTTCTGGGGGCTGGGCACCAACCTGACGCCCGGATTGCATCATCCCGACATGCATTTTGATCTCGACTCGCTGGAGGTTGGTGTGCAGATCTTTAAAGCCTGCGTCAGAAAGGTGCTGGGATAACGGAGGCGGGGCGGGTGCAGACCCGTCCCGCTTTGTTGCGGCATCCACCGTTCCCCGATTCCCCGCCCCTGAAATCCTGCCCCTCTCCCTGTAGGCCGCGCGCGCAAAATATTGTATGCTATGCCGCCTTAAAGCTGACCAGGTAACCGGAATTCACGCCAATGTAACTTCGCGCTGACCCGCCAACGATGAAAGATCGTTTTTGGCACCGTTTACCCGCCGGTAAGGTTCTGCCGGCCACCGTGATTTATCAGCAGCGCCAGTAAGTTGCGCTGCCTATTGAGAAGAATTCCATGTCTAATCCCTTTTTAGAAGAGGTGGCACGCCGCCGCACCTTCGCGATCATTTCGCACCCGGATGCCGGTAAAACCACCATTACCGAAAAAGTGTTGCTGTTCGGACAGGCTATCCAGACCGCCGGTACGGTAAAAGGCCGTGGCTCTAACCAGCACGCTAAGTCGGACTGGATGGAGATGGAGAAACAGCGTGGTATCTCCATTACCACCTCGGTGATGCAGTTCCCCTATCGCGATAGCCTGGTGAACCTGCTGGATACCCCGGGCCACGAAGATTTCTCGGAAGATACCTACCGTACGCTGACCGCGGTTGACTGCTGTCTGATGGTGATTGATGCCGCTAAAGGCGTCGAGGATCGTACCCGTAAGCTGATGGAAGTTACCCGTCTGCGCGATACGCCGATCCTGACCTTTATGAACAAACTTGACCGTGACATCCGCGACCCGATGGAAGTGCTGGATGAGGTGGAAAGCGAGCTGAAAATTGCCTGCGCACCGATCACCTGGCCTATCGGCTGCGGCAAACTGTTCAAAGGGGTTTATCACCTCTACAAAGATGAGACCTATCTCTACCAGACCGGTAAAGGCCACACCATTCAGGATGTGCGCATCGTGAAGGGGCTGAACAACCCGGACCTCGACACCGCAGTCGGTGACGATCTGGCGGCACAGCTGCGTGAAGAGCTGGAGCTGGTACAGGGCGCATCGCACGAGTTTGAGCAGGAAGCCTTCCTGAGCGGCAAACTGTCGCCGGTCTTCTTCGGCACCGCGCTGGGTAACTTTGGCGTTGACCATATGCTGGATGGGCTGGTGGCATGGGCACCGCGTCCGATGCCGCGTGACACCGACACCCGCACGGTAGAAGCGAAAGAAGAGAAGTTCACCGGCTTCGTGTTTAAGATCCAGGCCAACATGGACCCGAAACACCGCGACCGCGTGGCCTTTATGCGTGTGGTGTCCGGTAAATATGAAAAAGGGATGAAGCTGCGTCAGGTGCGCACCGGCAAAGATGTGGTGATCTCCGACGCCCTGACCTTTATGGCGGGCGACCGTTCGCACGTTGAAGAAGCGTATCCTGGCGATATCATCGGCCTGCATAACCACGGCACCATTCAGATTGGCGACACCTTTACTCAGGGTGAAAACATGAAGTTCACCGGTATTCCGAACTTCGCGCCAGAGCTGTTCCGCCGTATTCGTCTGCGCGATCCGCTGAAGCAGAAACAGCTGCTTAAAGGGCTGGTTCAGCTGTCTGAAGAAGGTGCGGTACAGGTGTTCCGTCCGGTGCATAACAACGATCTGATCGTGGGCGCGGTCGGGGTGCTGCAGTTCGATGTGGTGGTTGCCCGTCTGAAAAGCGAATATAACGTCGAAGCGATCTACGAAGCGATCAACGTCTCTACGGCGCGCTGGGTTGAATGCAGCGACGCGAAAAAGTTTGAGGACTTCCAGCGTAAAAACGAAGTTAACCTGGCGCTCGATGGCGGCAATAATTTGACTTATATCGCGCCAACCATGGTTAATCTTAATATTACGCAGGAACGTTACCCCGACGTCCGTTTCCGCAAAACGCGCGAGCACTAATCGCCTGTTTCCGGGCCATTCCAGCTGGGAGTGGCCCTGTTTTCCTCCTTCCAGACTCCTCCTAAAAACCCCGTTTTTCTTCTGTTTTGACGTGTGATCAACCAGTTAGCCAGGCAAATTGCAAAATGCCGTCTATGATTACTCTATCGGACGGCGGAAGAGACTTCTCTTGTCCTTACGTCCTGTAACGCAGCGGCACCTGTGCCTCTGTTGCGCCCACAGTTTTTGGGTGAGTTAACTGATAGAAGGAAGATATCGATGAACAAGACTAAGATTGCTAAAACCCTGATGGCCGCCATGATTGGCTCAGCACTGATCAGCGGCAGCGCACTGGCTGACGAATCAATGTCGCAGAAAGCGTCACAGACAGCCGACAGCGCGGGTTCAAAAATCGATAGTTCTATGAAAAAAGTCGATGGTTATATGGATGACAGCGGCATCACCGCCAAAGCCAAAGCGGCACTGGTAGATGATGACGCAATTAAAAGCACGGATATCTCGGTAAAAACGCATAGCGGCGTCGTGACCTTAAGCGGTTTCGTCACCTCACAGGATCAGGCTGAGAAGGCTGTGGCTGTGGTGCAGAAAATCGAAGGTGTTAAATCCGTCAGCGACAAACTACACGTCAGAGACAGCAAAGCATCATCAATGAAAGGTTATGCGGGCGATACCGCCACGACCAGCGAAATTAAAGCTAAGCTATTAGCGGATGACATTGTTCCGTCGCGCAACGTAAAAGTTGAGACCACCGACGGCGTTGTTCAGCTTTCAGGGCAGGTTGCTAATCAGGCACAGTCAGATCGTGCAGAAAGCATTGCTAAAGCCATTGAAGGCGTGAAAAGCGTTAAGAATGACCTGACGGTTAAATCTTAAGCTTGCGTGCGGTCACTTCTATGGCCGCACGAATAAAAGATACCCATCCGGGGATGAAATAAGCAGATCGATTTTTAAATATTCGATTTTTAAATAGGGTAAGGAGAGGCTTATGTTTCGTTGGGGCATTATTTTTCTGGTGATCGCACTGATCGCTGCAGCGTTAGGTTTTGGCGGTTTAGCGGGCACAGCAGCATGGGCAGCTAAAGTTGTCTTCGTCGTTGGTATTATCCTGTTCCTCATCAGCCTGTTTACCGGCCGTAAAAAGCTTTAGCCGATGAGTCCTGCAGTGTAATGCAACGCAAAGCATAGAGCGGAGACCAGTCATCTGTAGCGACTGACGTGAAGAGAGGGACACCTTCACATCGCTGCAAGGTAAGCCAGCCCTGCTGGCCTGCCGGTTAAAGGAACATATGACTGGTTCTCCGGAATGCTGCCGTCTTTAACGGATCGATCCTCCAGCAGACCCGGAACCCCTTTTTGAGGTTCGTACAGTGGGTATACGCATTCCTGTCACGCTCGGCGCCATTGAACCTCTGGCCCTGACTCCGTTTAAATCTCAGAAAATTGCCCTGGTTTGTGAAGGCGGCGGTCAACGCGGCATTTTCACCGCAGGCGTGTTAGATGAATTTCAGCGTGCCCGATTCAACCCCTTTCAGCTGATGCTCGGCACCTCTGCCGGTGCACAAAATCTTTCTGCCTTTGTCTGTGGTCAGCCCGGCTATGCCCGGCGTGTGATTACCCGCTATACCACCAGTAAACTCTTTTTTGATCCGCTGCGCTTTGTGCGTGGTGGCAATCTGATCGACCTTGACTGGCTGATAGATATCACCCGCAGTGAATTTCCGCTGGCGATGAGCAGCGCGGAGCAGCTGTTCTCCAGCGGCCGCGAGTTTTATATGTGCGCCTGCCGCAGTGACGACTACACGCCCGGCTACTTCAACCCGACCGCCGATAACTGGCTGGATCTGATCAAAGCCTCCAGTGCCATTCCCGGTTTTTACCGGCTGGGGGTCAGTCTGGAAGGAATCAGCTATCTCGATGGCGGCATCAGCGATGCGATTCCGGTGCGTGAAGCCGCCCGCCGTGGCGCTGATACCATTGTGGTGATCCGCACCGTGCCGTCGCAGATGTTCTATACCCCGAAATGGTTTAAGCGGATGGAACGCTGGCTCAGCACCGGCGCACTGCAGCCGATGATCAACGTGCTGAATAAGCATGAACAGAGCTATCGGGAAATTCAGCAGTTCATTGAGAATCCGCCCGATGATTTGCGCATTATCGAAATCTTTCCGCCGCATGCGCTGGCCAGCAGTGCGCTGGGGAGCCGCATCGCTTCACTGAATCAGGATTATCATCTGGGACGGCGTTGTGGTCGCTATTTCCTCGCCACGCTGGGCCAGTGGCTGAGCGATGCGGAACCGATGACCACGGCGCGTATCGTTACGCCGCCTGCTCCGGTAGCCAATGCACCCGATACCCGCCTCATCATCACACCGCCGCTGGCGGATAATGATGCTGATTACGACAAAGGATCGCTGGCATGAAGTTTATCGATACGCACTGCCACTTCGATTTCCCGCCGTTTGAAGGGGATATCTCTGGCAGCCTGGCACGTGCTGCAGAAGCTGGCGTGGAAAAGATTATCGTTCCGGCGATCGATGCCAGCCGCTTTGAGCGGGTCTGCGCGTTAGCCGCGGCGCAACAGGCGCTCTATGCCGCGCTGGGCCTGCATCCAATCGTCATCGAAAATCATCAGGAGGCCCATCTCGACCAGCTGGAAACCTTACTGCAACAGCGGCCGCGTAAGCTGGTGGCGATCGGCGAGATCGGGCTGGATCTCTATCGCGACGATCCGCAGTTTGATAAGCAGCAACGCTTTCTTGAGGCGCAGCTTAAGCTGGCGAAAGCGTATCAGCTGCCGGTGATCCTGCATTCGCGCCGCACTCATGACAAGCTGGCGCAGATTCTGCGTCGTTACGATCTGCCGCGCCGTGGCGTGGTGCATGGTTTTGCGGGCAGCCTGCAGCAGGCGCAGGCCTTTATTAAGCTGGGTTATGCGATTGGCATCGGCGGGACCATTACCTATGAACGCGCCAGCAAAACCCGTCAGACCGTGGCGCAGCTGCCGCTCTCTTCGCTGCTGCTGGAAACCGATGCACCCGATATGCCGCTGCAGGGCTTTCAGGGCCAGCCTAATCGTCCGGAGCGGGCGCGTCAGGTGTGGGAGGTGCTCTGCAGCCTGCGTGAAGAGTCACCTGAGGAGATTGCCGATGCGCTGTGGCACAACAGTCAGCAGCTATTTCAGCTCGATCCCGCTTTCCCGGCGCTGCGCAACTGATCGCCCGCGTCTCACCCGACCTGCAGCCTTCGCGCTTAAATGTGATAATAGTAACATTGCACCCGCTGGCGTATAATAACCACCAAGCCCTGTTATCTGTAGTGTTAGTCACAGTAAACGTGGCAATGTTGCACTAATTTCTTATTCCTATGTGACTCCTGGCACATATCAGGCCGCACCAGAGTGTTATTATTATAACATTCCGCCGGCGAGCCGGTGGGTTGCACCCCGATCCTTTGGAGAGCCTCATGACCGATATCAAAGACCTTGCCCTGCGCGCCCTGAAACTGATGGATTTAACCACCCTGAATGACGACGACACCGACGCAAAAGTGATCGCCCTGTGTCATCAGGCCAAATCCCCGGCAGGCAACACCGCCGCAATCTGTATCTATCCGCGTTTTATTCCGATTGCCCGTAAAACGCTGCGCGAGCAGGGCACCCCGGAGATCCGCATCGCCACGGTGACTAACTTCCCGCACGGCAATGACGACATTGATATTGCGCTGGCAGAAACCCGCGCCGCTATCGCCTACGGTGCCGATGAAGTGGATGTGGTGTTCCCGTATCGTGCGCTGATCGCCGGTAACAGTCAGGTCGGTTTCGATCTGGTGAAAGCCTGTAAAACCGCCTGTGCCGAAGCAGATGTGCTGCTGAAAGTGATCATCGAAACCGGTGAACTGAAGCAGGAAGCGCTGATCCGTCAGGCCTCTGAGATTGCCATTGATGCCGGTGCCGATTTCATCAAAACCTCTACCGGTAAAGTGCCGGTTAACGCCACGCCTGAAGTGGCGCAGATCATGATGAACGTGATCCGTGATAAAGGCGTCAGCCAGCAGGTTGGCTTTAAGCCCGCTGGTGGCGTGCGCACCGCTGAAGATGCCGCTATCTATCTGAAAATGGCGGAAGAGACGCTGGGTGCCGACTGGGCCGATGCGCGTCATTTCCGCTTTGGTGCTTCAAGCCTGCTGGCGAGCCTGCTCAACACCCTGGGCCATGACAGCGACACCAGCAAAGCGGGTTACTGATCCTTCAGGCGGTCGCTGACCGCCTGTTCCCCATCCTGATTTCCCTGAACCAGGGGGTTACCTTGTTCCTGCCACAAGAAATAATTCGCAAAAAACGTGACGGCCATGCGCTGACTGAAGAGGAGATTCGCTTCTTCATCAATGGCGTGCGTGATAACACCGTTTCGGAAGGTCAGATTGCCGCGCTGGCGATGACCATCTATTTCCACGACATGACGCTGCCTGAGCGGGTCGCGCTGACCATGGCGATGCGTGATTCCGGTACGGTACTTAACTGGAAATCACTTAACCTCAATGGCCCGGTGGTGGATAAGCACTCGACCGGCGGCGTCGGCGATGTGACGTCGCTGATGTTAGGGCCGATGGTCGCGGCCTGCGGCGGTTATGTCCCGATGATCTCGGGTCGTGGCCTTGGCCATACCGGTGGCACGCTGGATAAACTGGAAGCGATCCCGGGCTTCGATATCTTCCCGAGCGATGACCGCTTCCGCGAGATCATCAAGCAGGTGGGTGTGGCGATTATCGGCCAGACCAGCTCGCTGGCACCGGCGGATAAGCGTTTCTACGCCACGCGTGACATCACCGCCACCGTCGATTCGATCCCGCTGATTACCGCCTCGATTCTGGCGAAGAAGCTGGCAGAAGGGCTGGATGCACTGGTGATGGATGTCAAAGTAGGTTCCGGCGCGTTTATGCCAACCTATGAGGCGTCAGAAAGTCTGGCGCAGTCGATTGTTGGCGTCGCCAATGGCGCAGGTTGCCAGACCACCGCACTGCTGACGGATATGAACCAGGTTCTCGCCTCCTCAGCTGGTAACGCGCTGGAAGTGCGTGAAGCGGTTCGCTTCCTGACCGGCGAAGAGCGGAATCCGCGTCTGCTGGAAGTGACGCTGGCGCTCTGCAGCGAAATGCTGGTCTCCGGCAAACTGGCCGCCAGCGACACCGAAGCGCGTCAGAAGCTGATGACGGTGCTGGATAACGGCAAAGCAGCCGAGGTATTTGGTCGTATGGTCGCTGCCCAGCAGGGACCTGCCGATTTCGTGGAACGCTACGACGCTTATCTGCCGCAAGCCATGCTGAGCAAGCCGGTGTATGCCGACCAGCCAGGCATCGTCAGCAGCATGGATACCCGTGCGCTGGGTCTGGCGGTGGTGGCAATGGGCGGCGGACGTCAGCGTGCCAGCGACAGTATTGATTACAGCGTCGGCTTAAGCGACATGATCACCCTGGGCGAACGTGCCGATGCGCAGCGTCCACTGGCGATCATTCACGCCAGCAGCGAAGACAAATGGCAGCAGGCCGCCGCGGCGGTCAAAGCCGCGCTGGTGCTCGGTGATTCCGCCCCGGCTGAGACGCCGGTTGTCTATCGCCGTGTGAGCGATATCAGCTAACTGACCGGTAACCGGTGCCAGCCGCGATGCATTCGGGTATACTGATCTGATCGCTTTTTTTTGACTTGTCACGCGCCAATGCGCAGGAGACTTGCATGAAACGTGCTTTTATTATGGTTCTCGATTCCTTTGGAATTGGCTCCAGTAAAGATGCCGATAAATTCGGCGACGCAGGTTCGGATACGTTAGGTCACATCGCCGAAGCCTGTTTCAGGGGTGAAGCAGACAAGGGACGTAAAGGCCCATTGCATCTGCCTAATCTTACCGCGCTGGGTCTGGGCAAAGCCGCAGAGCTGTCGACCGGCCGCTTCCCGGCAGGTCTTGATCCTGAGGCGAAAATCACCGGCGCGTATGCTTACGCCAGCGAGCTTTCGTCAGGTAAAGATACGCCGTCAGGCCACTGGGAGATCGCCGGTGTGCCGGTGCTGTTTGACTGGGGCTACTTCAGCGACAAAGAGAACAGCTTCCCTCAGGAACTGCTGGACAAACTGGTCGAGCGCGCAGATCTGCCGGGCTATCTCGGGAACTGCCACTCTTCAGGTACGGTGATCCTCGACCAACTGGGCGAAGAGCACATGAAAACCGGCAAGCCGATTTTCTATACCTCTGCGGACTCGGTGTTCCAGATCGCCTGTCACGAAGAGACCTTTGGTCTGGATCGACTCTATGCGCTGTGCGAAATCGCCCGTGAAGAGCTGACCGAGGGTGGCTACAACATCGGCCGGGTTATCGCCCGTCCGTTTGTGGGCGACAAAGCGGGTCAGTTTGAGCGCACCGGCAATCGTCACGACCTGGCAGTCGAGCCACCATCCGCCACCATGCTGAAAAAGCTGGTGGATGAGAAGGGCGGTCACGTGATCTCCGTGGGTAAAATCGCCGATATCTATGCTGAGCAGGGCATTACCAAAAAGGTCAAAGCGACCGGTCTGGATGCGCTGTTTGACGCGACGATTCAGGAGATGAAAACCGCGCCGGATCAGGCGATTGTTTTCACTAACTTCGTTGATTTCGACTCAACCTGGGGACATCGTCGTGATGTTGCCGGTTATGCGGGCGGGCTGGAGCTGTTTGACCGTCGTCTGCCTGAGCTGATGGAGTTAGTCGGAGAAGATGACATTCTGATCCTGACCGCTGACCACGGCTGTGACCCGACGTGGGAAGGTACTGAACACACGCGTGAGCACATTCCGATTCTTATCTACGGACCGAAAGTCGAGCCGGGTTCACTCGGTTACCGCGAAACTTTCGCCGATATTGGTCAGACAATTGCACACTATTTTGGCCTGTCCGAGATGGACTATGGCAAGAACATGCTGTAAATCAGCAATTTAATAAGGATTAAACAATGGCAACCCCTCATATTAATGCTGAAATGGGCGATTTCGCAGACGTCGTGCTGATGCCTGGCGATCCGCTGCGTGCAAAGCACATTGCTGAAACCTTCCTGGAAAATCCGGTAGAAGTGAACAACGTGCGCGGGATGCTGGGCTACACCGGCACCTATAAGGGCCGCAAAGTCTCTGTAATGGGCCATGGAATGGGTATTCCTTCCTGCTCCATCTACACCAAAGAGCTGATCACCGACTTCGGCGTGAAAAAGATCATCCGTGTGGGCTCCTGTGGTGCCGTGCGTGCCGATGTAAAACTGCGTGACATCGTGATTGGTATGGGTGCCTGCACCGATTCCAAAGTGAACCGTATGCGTTTCAAAGATCACGATTTTGCTGCGATTGCTGACTTCGACATGGTGCGTAACGCGGTTGATGCGGCGAAAAACCTGGGTGTTGAAGCGCGCGTGGGTAACATCTTCTCTGCCGATCTCTTCTACACGCCGGATCCGCAGATGTTCGACGTGATGGAAAAATATGGCATCCTCGGCGTTGAGATGGAAGCTGCAGGTATCTACGGTGTGGCCGCAGAGTTCGGTGCTAAAGCGCTGACCATCTGCACCGTATCAGACCACATCCGTACGCACGAGCAGACCACCGCTGCTGAGCGTCAGACCACCTTCAACGACATGATCAAGATTGCGCTGGAGTCTGTTCTGCTGGGTGATTAATCAGCGTGGCAGGCATTGACGCCTGCTGCCCGATCCCCTTGCGCAGATCCCCCTTAACCGGGGGATCTGCATTTTCCCGCCTCGCCGTCCCGGTAACATTCACATCAAATGACACACTTTTGGTCAGGCTTGTGCATCTTCGCGCTGGCACGCCCGCGATCGCGCTTTATCATGGTGCGCAATAACAGATAATAATTAATCGCCTGATAATGCCCCCTGATGAACTTTCGTAACTTCCAAGCTGAAGAGAAGCTGTTTGCCCGCCGCGCTGCAATAGCCTTTGCTCTGGTCTGTCTCTGTTTCACCATTCTTGGCGTAAACCTTTTTCGCTTACAGGTGCGCGACCATGGCTATTACCAGACGCGCTCCAACCAGAACGACATCAAAATGATCCCCATTGCGCCGACGCGTGGGCTGATTTATGACCGCAATGGCATTCCGCTGGTGCGAAACGTCAGCTGGTACGCCATTACGCTGACGCCTTACAAAATCAGCGACATGGACGCCACGCTGCGGGCACTCACGCCGATCGTTAATCTGACGCCGGACGAAATCGACACCTTCCGCCATGCGCTGAAGCAGACCAGCCGTTACAAGCCGGTGGTGCTGAAAGAGGAGCTGACCGAAGAGCAGGTCGCCCGCTTTGCGGTCAATCAGTTTCACTTCACCGGCGCCAGCATTGAGACCTACCAGGATCGTGAATATCCTTATGGCGCGGATCTGGCGCATGTGATCGGCTATGTGTCGAAAATCAACGATAACGACTATAAACGGCTGAATGCGGAAGGCATCGCCGAAAACTATGCGGCTGACCATAACATTGGTAAGCAGGGGATTGAGGGCTATTACGAAGCGCTGCTGCACGGCAAGCCGGGTTATCAGGAAGTGGAAGTGGATAATCATGGCCGCATTGTGCGGGTGCTGAAAGAGGTGCCGCCGGTCGCGGGTAAAAACCTGACGCTGACGCTGGATCTGCACCTGCAACAGTATGTGGAAAGCCTGCTGGCGGGGCAGCGTGCGGCGCTGCTGATTGAAGATCCGCACGACGGCTCCGTGCTGGCGATGGTCTCCAGCCCCAGCTACGATCCCAATCCGTTTGTGAAAGGCATCAGCTATCAGGCCTATAAAAAACTGCTACAGGATAAAGACCTGCCGCTGATTAACCGCGTCACGCAGGGACTCTATCCGCCTGCCTCCACGGTGAAGCCTTACATGGCGATGTCGGCGCTGCTGACTCATGTGATTACGCCGCAGTCGCAATTCTTTGGCGCACCTACCTGGACGCTGCCAGGCACGGACCGGCGCTATCGCGACTGGAAAAAAACCGGGCACGGCATGCTGGATGTGACGCGGGCAATCGAAGAGTCCGCCGATACCTTTTTCTACCAGGTGGCGTTTATGATGGGCATCGATCGCATTCACACCATGCTCAGCCAGTTTGGCTATGGTAAATCGACCGGCATTGACCTGAATGAGGAGTACAGCGGCTTACTGCCGAGCCGGGAGTGGAAGCAGAAGGTGCATAAAAAGGCCTGGTATCAGGGCGATACGGTTTCAGTCGGTATCGGACAGGGTTACTGGATTGCAACACCCATTCAGATGGTGAAAGCGATGGTGGCGCTGATTAATAACGGTCGGGTCATTGCCCCCCATCTGCTGGAGAAAACCCAGCGCGGCACGCTGGTGGAGAACTATCATCCGCAGCAGCATGAAGCGCAGATTGGCGATCCTCATTCACCTTACTGGTCGCTGGTACGCCACGCGATGTTTGGCATGGCTAACGCACCCAACGGCACCGGTTATAAATATTTCCACACGGCACCCTATGGCATCGCTGCGAAAAGCGGGACGTCGCAGGTGTTCAGCCTGCGCCAGAACCAGACCTATAACGCGAAAATGATACCGGTACGGCTGCGTGACCATATCTTCTACACCGCCTTTGCGCCGTTTAATGACCCCAAAGTGGCGGTAGCGTTAATTCTGGAGAATGGTGGCAACGAAGGTATTACTGCGGCACCCGTAATGCGGGCGATTCTGGATCATATCTTTATCCCGCCGGTGCCAGAAGCGCCGGTTCAGGCAACACCTTAAAAGGGGGCGATTGCCCCCGCAGAGCGTCAGACTTTAAGCGTTTTGGTCACCTGGCCGATGGCGCGTACTACATCCGTTGCGCCTTCACGGATTTCCGCAATCACGCCGCCCGCCTCCTGGGCCAGCTGTACGCCCTGATCGGCGCGCTTCAGGTTGGATTCAATCCCTTTCAGTGCCCGGCTCGCCAGCTGATGGTTTTGCTGTATCCGATTTTCGATGTCGGTGGTGGCGCGATTGATGTTTGCTGCCAGCGTGCGGACTTCATTAGCCACTACCGCAAAGCTGCGGCCATGGGTTCCGGCCCGCGCCGCTTCAATAGCGGCATTCAACGCCAGCAGGTTAGTCTGATCGGCTATCCGGCGGATACCTTCCACAATCGCGCCGATACGCTCTGAGGATTCACTCAGTCCGGTAATATCACCGGAGATCCCCTGCAGTTCACCCGCCAGGGCGTTCATGGTCTGCACGCTGCTGGCGATAACATCGGCACCCAGCTTTGTGCTTTCATCCGTTTGCAGCGCGGTGTGATAAGCCCGCTGTGCCGCATCATGTTCCTGCTGATTCTTTTCCACCTGCGCGGTCACATCGGTGGCGAATTTCACGATTTTGTAGAGCCTGCCCTGTTCGTCAAACACCGGATTGTAGGTGGCGCGCAGCCAGATAGTCTCACCCCGTTTATTGACCCGGGGAAACTGACCTGAGACAAATTCGCCGCGGTTCAGCTGCTGCCAGAACTCGCTATATTCGCGGCTGTCGCGCAGCGCCTGTGAGCAGAAGCGGCGGTGGTGAACACCTTCTACCTCCTCACGACGATAACCCATGGTTTTCAGGAAGTTGTCATTGGCTTTCAGCACTTCACCTTTGAGGTTAAAAGCGATTACCGCCATCGACCGTTCTATGGCGGTGGTTATGGCGCGCTGCTCCTGCGCATCGTTGATATGATCGGTGATGTCGGTTGCCAGTTTGACGATTTTAATCACCCGGCCATGGCGGTTCTGCACCGGCACATAGTTGGCTTCGAGCCATACCGGTCGGCCGTTTTTCGCCACGCGCAGGAACTTATCGCTGAAGCTTTCGCCCCGGTTCAGTCGCAGCCAGAAATCCTGATAGTCCCGCGACTCAAGCTGCTCGGCGGTACAAAACAGGCTGTGGTGCTGGTCTTCGATCTCCGCCAGCGTGTAGCCCATGCGCGCCAGAAACAGCGCATTCGCGCTGAGAATGGTGCCATCGGGGGAGAATTCAATCATGGCGATGGAGCCGTTGAGAGAGCTCAGCGTTGCCGCTGAGTGTGAACGCTTCTGCCAGCTGTGACGGGAAGCGATACCTGATGTAATGGTGGAAAACATGGCGATCCTTATTATTAGTGTTGGTCTCGCATGCTATATCGGCAATTTCGCGTCACAATGCAGACTCTGCCTGCTTTCTGACTAAAATATATCCGGCCAACAGAGAGGTTTATGGCGGCAGGTCAGACCCACTCTTTGGGTTGATGGAAAAGCGGTCAGTCGATTTGATTTTGGTGAAAAGCGTTTGACGCTGCCGGGCCGCTTTGGTTTAATGCGCCCCGTTGCCCGAATAGCTCAGTCGGTAGAGCAGGGGATTGAAAATCCCCGTGTCCCTGGTTCGATTCCGGGTTCGGGCACCATCTTTAAAGAACCCGACTCTGGCGGGTTTTTGCGTTTATGGGGCGAACCCGTTATCGAAGGTTCGACAGACTCCCGCCATTCCCGAACATTCCGAATTTCGCCTCTCCCGCGCCCATTCCACTTCTCAACCCTGTAGCAACACAAACAGATTTCATGGCGAAACCAATTGCCAGGTTTGCCTCTGTGCTGCATTGCCAGACTGGCACCGCCTGATATCCTGTCCAGCCTGCAATTGACCGCGGCTAATCGTGTTTTATAAGCCACCCTTTACAGAATCAGCCTGACAGGCACAATACCCCTTTTTCCTCCTCTCACACGGTTATGTCAGAAGAAGCGCTGCGTCTGCAGATACAGAACCTCAAAAAGCACAATGCGCGTCTGAAGCGTATAGCGCATGACGCCCGCACAAAACTCAATGCGGCGCTGGATGGTACCGGGTTGTTCCTGTGGCAGCTGGATATTCCCAGCGGCAAACTGGTGATCTTCAACCGGCGCTGGGGGGCGATGCTGGGCTTCCAGCCGAAAGAGACCGACGCCAACTTTGAATCCTGGAAAGAGAGCCTGCATCCCGATGATGCCGCCGACGTTCTACAGGCATTCAACGACCACATCGCCGGGAAAGCGCCTTATTACGAGGCTCTGCACCGCATGATCGCCAAAAATGGCAGCATTACGTGGGTGCTGGATCGGGGCCGGGTCAGCGAATGGAATGCGCACGGAGAGCCGGTTAAAGTGATCGGCACTCACATCGATATGACCAAAGAGAAGCAATATGAAGAGCAGCTTGCCCTGCTGGCGCTGCACGATCCCCTTACGCTGCTCAACAATCGCCATGCTCTGCAGAATTATTTCGGTGAAATGAAAGCTCAGGGACCGCTCTGCGTGGTCTTTATTGACCTGGATAACTTCAAACACGTCAACGACACCCTGGGGCACCGCAGCGGAGATGAAGTCCTCATCCAGTTAAGTCAGCGGTTTACGGAACTCTCTCCGGCAGAAGTGATCATTGGCCGACTGGGCGGCGACGAGTTTGTGTTGTTAATACCCTGGGCGCTGAACCATCCGCGGGTAAAGAAACTGGCGCACGCCTGTCTTGACGCGGTAATGGCACCTTTTGATATGGCAAACGGGCATGCCCTCATTGGGGCGTCTGTCGGTGTGTCTCAGGCGCAGGACAAAGATGACTTTGATACTGCACTGCAGCGTGCTGATGAAGCGATGTACCGTATCAAGAAAAATGGCAAGCGCGGTGTCGCTTTTGATTCCACTTTTCCCGACTCCCTCTGACTCTGCTGAACAGGGCATATGTTTTGCCTGCCATTAACGCACAATCTCCCTCATGGCTTTGCTCGATCTTACTCATAATGTTGAGTTCCCCTTTTGGCAGGCATGCAAAATTTATGCGTATCCCCGCAGAAAGGGCTTTTTAGTACTATTCCGAAAACCCGCTTTTTGCCACCAAATACCTGAATCTTGCCGCTTCGGTTATATTCAGATATCAGTGCTAAATCTGACCTCTCTTTTTAATAAAAATTTTCATCTAACCAGCATAATTGATCGTTTATTGATCGATTCAGGCTATTTTTAACTGGTGCTATCAATGCGTCACGCTTCGCTTATTTTTAACGTAAAAGCAGCGTTTCAGATTTCTAATTAGCGCTTCGCTTGGGGAATTTGATGGTTTGTTGATCATCTTCACTACCTGATATTGATGAAATTATCTCTTTGCCGCTTCGCTTATATTTTTTCAATTGGACTTTTTTTGAAAATGATCGATTAATAGGGCGCGGCGATTTTCGTTATAAATATTTTTCATGCTGCGGCTCTTTTATGAATAGAAAAGAGCGATGGTTGAAATCCGTTATCAATCCGGTTGAGGGTAGGACGGCCAATAAACCAGAACTGTGACGGGTTTTTTATTTATCTCACTTGATCGGTCCGGTTTTCTGTCTACATTTATGTTGCTGAATCGGCCTGATGAAGCGTTAACTGTGCAAATTCCAATTTTTAAAATTCAAAGAGGACGCATATGACTCAATATCGCGGTGGGGCCGGGAATTTTGCGGCCGACAAAGAGCGTGCTGCTGAAGCAGGGCGCAAAGGAGGCCAGAAAAGCGGCGGTAACTTCAAAAACGATCCTGAACGTGCCATTGAAGCGGGGCGCAAGGGAGGTAAGGTTAGCCGCCGGAGCTGAACGTCTTTAACACTGCTGTAACGGCAGGGTTACTCTGTTAGCCGGGCATTTTGAATCTTTTTAGTTCCTCGTGAAGATAATTACACCCTGAATTATGTCATTGCTCCATCATTGGCAATGGCTGGAGCTGTGAATTGAACCGGAAGGGTTTTCCCTTCCGGTTTTTTATTTCCTATCGATTAAAGCTGTACCGTTAAATACAACTTTGTACAGATAAGTTTCGAGTGGTACTTTTTTATGCAGTTAATCTTAAAAAATGTATACAACGATTTATCACTTTGTACAAAATCCAGCACTGCTAGCGAAGCCGCAATCTTAAAAACAATTTTTAGCTAACGCGTTGCTGTAAAAAGGAAAGTGCATTTTACATGCCACTTTTGTCTTAAATTCATACTGATGCAGCGTGCGATATTAAGAATCTCCACTAGACTTTTCAGGTGTCAACGATATGACTGGCGCTGCGTTATTACAGACGCAGCTTTTTAATCAATGAGGCTATCTTATGACAGTGAAAACGTTAAACGACCTGTTCATCCATGACTTATCCGATGTATACAGCGCTGAGAAGCAGATAACCCGTGCATTGCCTAAAATGGCGCGTGCAGCCAGTGACGAAAATCTTATCGCTGCGTTTAATCAGCATCTGGAAGAGACCCGTGCTCAGATTGAACGACTCGACGAACTGGTGGAAGTGACACCTGAAGTCAAAATCAAACGAATGAAATGTCATGCGCTGGAAGGTCTGGTTGAAGAAGCGCAGGAAATTATCGACTCGGTCGAGAAGGGCGAGATTCGCGATCATGGACTGATCGGTGCGGCGCAGAAAGTTGAGCATTATGAGATTGCCACCTACGGTACCCTGCATGCGCTGGCGCTGAAGCTGGGTTACACCAAAGCCGCACAGCTGCTGGAAGAAACCCTGAATGAAGAGAAGCAAACGGATGAGAAGCTCACCTCGGTAGCCGACTCTATTACCGTCTCTTAAGGAGCAACACATGACTGCGATTGAACATTATCACGACTGGCTGCGCGATGCGCATGCGATGGAAAAACAAGCAGAAAGCATGCTGAGCAAGATGTCAGGTCGTCTTGAACACTATCCGGCGCTGGAACAGCGTCTGGCGCAACATCTTGAAGAGACCAAACATCAGCTGACTCTGCTGGAACAGCTGCTCGACAGCCATGGTATCGATCACTCTGTAATGAAAGATGCGATAGGCAAAATGGCAGCCACCGGTCAGGCCGTGGGCGGCATGTTTAACTCAGATGAAGTGGTGAAGGGCGCCATCAGTGGCTATGTATTCGAGAATGCCGAGATCGCCAGCTACACCAGCCTGATCGCTGCGGCTGAGCAGGTTGGTGAGGCGCAGGGCGTACGCATACTGAATGAGATCCGCGATCAGGAAGTGGCGATGGCGGAGTGGCTGCTGCAGCACCTGCCTGAAGTGACACAGCAGTTCCTGCAACGTGCGTCACAACCAGGCACTGAAGCGAAGAAGTAGCGCTGAATAGCCTGCATGAAACATGAAAAAGCCGGGATAACCCGGCTTTTTGCGTTTTAAAGGTTTACCGGCTGCGCTACTCAGTCAGCCATTAAATGCCCATACATCGTCATCAGCTTACGTGTGACGCCGTTAGTCCAGCCGAATCCATCCTGTAACGGATACTCACCACCGCCACCAGGACGGGCGCGCTCGCCGCTGATGTCATACTTCTCTACCAGCTTATGGTGCAACTGATAGAAGTTGTTGACCGTGTTGAGCCAGTTCACTGCCACTTCAGTCGCCAGCGTCTCTTCACCGTAATTATTCAGGCCAACAACCGCCATCCACTGCATCGGTGCCCAGCCGTTGGGTCGATCCCACTGCTCACCGCTTTCCACCATTGAGGTCAGCAGGCCGCCGTTGCTCAATAGCAGATGGCGCAGCGAGATCGATTGCAGGTGCGCCTGGTGCGGCGTCGCAAGACCGACAAACAGCGGCACCACGGAAGCGACGGTAAAGGCACCGAAACGCTCCCGACGCCAGTCGTAGTCACGGAACACACCGGCGGTGCTGTCCCAGAGATAACGGGTAATCGCACGCTTGCGCGCTTCCGCTTTTTTCTGCCAGGCCAGCGCGGTCAGCTCTTCGCCTTTTGCGTGCGACAGGGTGGCGATCATCAGCTCCAGTTTGTACAGGAACGAGTTCAGATCGATAGGAATAAACTGCGTGGTACGGATGCTCGACAGCCGTTTCGGGTTACGCAGCCAGCGCGAGGAGTAATCCCAGCCCGATTCCGCTCCGGCACGCAGGTCACGATACACTTCGCTGGCCGGACGTTTCGATTCGCGGGCGGTTTCCACATCTTCAATCCACGACTCATCACGCGGCGTATCGCGGTCATCCCAGTAGCGGTTCAGCAGTGAGCCGTTTGGCATCCGCACTACGTGACGATAAGCCTGGTTCGGCATCAGTGAACCAGCACCGTCCATCCAGAACTGATACTCCTTCATCAGCTGTTCCTGATAGCGCTTAGCACCGCGCACGCCATCTTCTTCGAACAGCTCAACCATCAGGGCAAACACCGGTGGCTGCGAGCGGCTGAGATAATAGGTACGGTTGCCGTTTGGCACATGACCGTAGTTATCGATCAACCAGGCAAAGTTATCCGCCATGTGACGCAGCAGATCGTCGCGGCCCGATTCTGCCAGGCCGAGCATGGTGAAGTAAGAATCCCAGTAGTAGGTTTCGCCAAAACGTCCGCCCGGCACCACATAGGGTTTGGGTAATGGCAGCAGCGATGAGTGCGGCATATGCTGCTGCGGCATTTTGGTCAGAACCGGCCACAGGTCGTCGATATGCTCATTGAGCGTTTTATCCGGGTTGGAGACATAAAAGCTTTCGTTTACGCCAGGCAGATAAAAGTGATCGGCGACAAAACGCGACAGGTCAAAATCACTGCTGCGTTTCTGTCGACGATAGCGCATCAGCACATCCAGCGGATCGTACTTGGGCGAACAGTCGGGGAAGGTTTTGCTGTCCTCGAAAATCCGCGACATCTGAACATGTTCAAACAGTTCCAGATAACGATCGGCAGGGGTCAGCGCATCCGGCGCCGGCAAGCCTTCAATCAGCTCCGGCTCCGGTTCAGAATCCTGCATGCGATCCAGCTTCAGTTCATGGGGATCGTATTGATACTCAACTTCCGCCCCGGCACGAACCTCTTCAAGTGCATTTTGTTGCTGGCGATGGGTATTAATAACGGCCTCCTGAGCGGTCGTGGTTGCACAAAGGACAAATTATAGACCTCTCCTCCCCCGGAACAACAATGCAGAATATCTATGAACGTAATAAATATTGTCGATTAATCGAGGTTTTTGGATAAATTCCAGACAATTCAACCAAATATAACGCTGTTCACAAAAAACGCATTTCAGATGAATCTCTTAGCGACCTGAATAAAAAAATTTAACCTGAAGAAAACTGGCGTTTATTCACATTTTGTAAAAGAAACCGCAGCCGCAAAGAGTGCAGAAAGTGGCATACCCAACGGGAATTCGGACAGGATAGTGAGGTGAGCGGACCCGATTGTCCGCTCATGAACGACAGAATTAACGATTTGCCAGTGCCGCGCGAATGACTGCCTGCCAGGTGGTGGTGGGGCGACCGATGAGCTGGCTTAGCTGACGGGAGTCATCGAACAAACCGCCTTTCTCTGCACCGGCATCAGAATCCGCCAGCATTTCCGCCAGACCTTCTGGCAGGCCTGCGTTTTTCAGCGCCGCCGCAAACTCACTTTGAGAGAGATTGACGTAATCAACCTTTTCACCGCTCTGCGCGGCAATCTCCGCAGCAAACTGCGCCAGCGTGTAGCTGTCATCACCTGCCAGTTCATACACTTTGCCCGCCTGATCCTCACGGGTCATTACTTCTGCCGCCGCTTCGGCGTAATCCTGACGCGCTGCCGAGGCGATACGACCTTCGCCTGCTGCGCCAATAAACGCATGATGCGCCAGCGCCGGTGGGATGCTCGCTGCGTAGTTCTCGCTGTACCAGCCGTTACGCAGCAGGGCGAACGGGATGCCAGAGGCTTTCAGCAGCGCTTCTGTTGCGCGGTGTTCAACGCCCAGGCCCAGCGGCGAGGTATCCGCATGCAGCAGGCTGGTGTAAGCGATAAAGCCCACGCCCGCCGCCCGAGCAGCCTCAATGACGGCTTTATGCTGCGCTTCACGCTGGCCCACTTCACTACCGGAGATCAGTAGCAGCTTATCCACGCCTGCAAAAGCGGCCTCCAGCGTCTCTGGCTGACCATAATCGGCCTGACGGACAATGACGCCCAGCGCTGCGAGATCGGCCGCTTTGGCAGGCGTACGGACGGCGGCAACAATTTCTCCCGCCGGGACTTTTTTCAGTAATGCATCAATCACGAAACGGCCCAGCTGGCCGGTGGCACCTGTAACTGCAATCATGTTAATACTCCTGTGGCTGTTGGTGAAATTCAGACTAGTGTATAAACTAATTTTTAGTAAGTACTTACAGAATTGTTAGTTTGAGGTGGATAAGTTAAATGTCTGAAAAAATGAGTGAAAAATTTATCCGCGGCGAATTGCTCAACGTTAACTGCCCGTCACGTGACGTGCTGAAACGCGTAACCAGCCGCTGGAGCGTATTAATTCTGCTGGCCCTGCAGGACCAGACGCTGCGCTTCAGCGCGTTGCGCCGGACGGTCGGTGGCGTCAGCGAGCGGATGCTGGCGCAGAATCTGCGCTACCTGGAAGAAGATGGCTTCGTGCAGCGTATCGCCTACGATGTGGTGCCACCGCACGTGGAATATCGCTTAACCCCGCTTGGACGCGAAGTCGGTGAACAGGTTGTGGGGCTGGCTGACTGGCTGGAGCTGAACCTGAGCCGGATTCTGGCACAGCGCGAAAAATCTGCGGCAGAGTAAAATCACCCTGTATCAGCCGTCATAACGTGACGGCATGGGTATACTCGCTGCAAAATTTCTGAGCCCATTTGTCTGTCATCTCACTTCCTGAAAGCGCGATAACGTAACGGCAGCGCAAATAATCCCGGCGCTCTTTTCGCACGGTTGCTGGTTATTAAATCGTTTTATGAATCTCTGGCCCGGAATAATCGACTGCCCGCAGCGCGCTGTTAATTCATACCTTCTTTTTGACTCATTTTATTAACATCTCTGATGGCGCTTAAAAGCGCCGTTCTGCGTTTTTTCTGTCAGAAGTTATAGCTGCATTAGCCAGGCAAAAGCAAAAAAGCAAACAAAGCGGCAGAGGTAACTGTTTACTCTTTTAACCTGTTAAAAAATAAGGGTATTTAATTTGGAGGCTCTAAAATTTGACCTTTACTCAATCAGGGTTTATAACAAAATAGTGCCTGAAAACAGCCTGTTGAAGGCAATTTACAGGCAGGGTTCGCTTTAGCGCTATCGATTTTTAAAGTACAAATTACCGTAACATTAACGACACATAAACACGCTCTGATTAACCTTTAGGCCTTATTTTTAAATAAATAATTCCCGTCAAAAACAATGATCAGAATCAATAAAGACTGTTATAGTTTTCATTAACCCCACTGTTTCTATTTCCTCGCCGCGAATAGTTTTAAATTTGCGGCGGGAATTTCAATAAGCGCAGAGAACCAGGCGCATCAGGCTTAAGTTGTTAATTATAAGTAAATACATGGTGTTCTATGTGGCAAAGAGGTAAGCAATGTTCGGATTAGATGCCTTTCATCTGGCCAGGATTCAGTTCGCATTTACTGTTTCCTTCCATATTATCTTTCCCGCCATCACCATCGGTCTCGCCAGTTTTCTGGCCGTGCTCGAAGGTATGTGGCTCAAAACCCGCGATCACACCTATCGCGATCTCTACCATTTCTGGTCGAAAATCTTTGCCGTTAACTTCGGCATGGGTGTGGTATCAGGACTGGTCATGGCTTATCAGTTCGGGACGAACTGGAGCGGCTTCTCGGAGTTTGCTGGCAGTATTACCGGTCCGCTGCTGACCTATGAAGTACTGACGGCGTTCTTCCTGGAAGCGGGCTTCCTGGGCGTGATGCTGTTTGGCTGGAATCGCGTGGGTCCCGGGCTGCACTTCTTTGCCACCTGCATGGTCGCCCTCGGTACGCTGATTTCCACCTTCTGGATCCTGGCCTCTAACAGCTGGATGCATACGCCTCAGGGCTACATCATTCAGAATGGCATCGTGGTTCCGCAGGACTGGTTCAAAATCGTCTTTAACCCCTCATTCCCTTATCGCCTGTTCCATATGTCTGTAGCGGCGTTCCTGGCGAGTGCTTTCTTTGTGGGATCGTCGGCGGCCTGGCATCTGCTGAAGGGAAATAACAATCCCGCAATCCGCAAGATGTTCTCAATGGCGTTGTGGATGGCACTGATTGTCGCGCCGATTCAGGCGATGATTGGTGATGCTCATGGTCTGAATACGCTGGAACACCAGCCTGCCAAAATCGCGGCGATTGAAGGGCACTGGGAAAACCCACCGGGTGAAGCCACACCGCTGATCCTGTTCGGGATCCCCGACATGGAGCAGGAACGTACCAAGTATGCGCTGGAGGTGCCTTATCTTGGCAGCCTGATTCTGACGCATAGCCTGGACAAGCAGGTCCCGGCGCTGAAGTCCTTCCCGAAAGAGGACCGGCCTAATTCAACGGTCATCTTCTGGTCCTTCCGCGTGATGGTGGCGCTGGGCCTGCTGATGATTACGCTGGGCGTGGTCAGCCTGTGGCTGCGTTTCAAAGGGCGTCTCTATGAGTCGCGTCCTTTCCTGTGGTTTGCGCTGTTGATGGGGCCGTCGGGTCTGATTGCGATTCTGGCAGGCTGGTTTACCACTGAAATCGGTCGTCAGCCGTGGGTGGTCTATGGCGTGCAGCGCACGATTGATGCGGTCTCGGCACATGGGGATATGCACATGAGCATCAGCCTGCTGGCCTTTATTCTGGTCTACAGCTCGGTGTTCGGCGTGGGGTATCACTACATGATGCGTCTGATTAAGCAGGGACCGGTTACTGGCGAAGGCCATATCACCGAAGAGGGTGGTCCTGGTCAGAAGAAAACCCCGGCGCGTCCGCTTTCCGCTGCCACCTTTAAGGATGGAGACCACTAAGATGATCGATTATTCCGTTATCTGGTTTGCGATTATCGTTTTCGCAACCCTGATGTATATCGTGATGGATGGCTTCGACCTGGGTATTGGTCTGCTGTTCCCGTTCAATAAAGATGCTGGCGAGCGCGACATGATGGTTAACACCGTCGCGCCGGTCTGGGACGGAAATGAAACCTGGCTGGTTCTGGGTGGCGCTGGCCTGTTCGGCGCGTTCCCGCTGGCCTATGCGGTGATTGCCGATGCGCTGTCGATTCCGCTGACCGCTATGCTGATTGGCCTGATTTTCCGTGGTGTCGCCTTTGAGTTCCGTTTCAAGGCGGTAGAAGGCCATCGGGCGTTCTGGGATAAGTCGTTTATTGCCGGTTCAGTCATCGCCACCTTCAGTCAGGGTGTGGCCGTGGGTGCGTTGCTGGATGGTATTCCGGTTGAGGGACGCCGTTTTGCCGGTTCCGCAATGGACTGGCTGGCACCGTTCCCGCTGTTCTGCGGCGTGGGTCTGGTTGTTGCCTACGCGTTGCTGGGCTGCACCTGGCTTATCATGAAGACCGAGAATGAGCTGCACCGTAAAATGTCTGCGCTGGCTACGCCGCTGGTGATTGCGCTGTTAGTGATTATCGGCATCATCAGCCTGTGGACACCGTTTGCGCATGCGGATATCGCGCATCGCTGGTTCAGCAAACCCAACCTGTTCCTGTTCCTGCCGGTTCCGGTATTGGTGCTGCTCTGTTCGTGGGGTATTGTGCGCGCCATTAAACGCGAGGCGCACTATTCACCGTTCCTGCTGACGCTGGCGCTGATCTTCCTGGGCTTCTCCGGGCTGGGCATCAGTATCTGGCCAAACATTATTCCGCCATCAGTGACCATCTGGGCTGCCGCCTCACCGCCGCAGAGCCAGGCCTTTATGCTGGTGGGTAGCCTGCTGATTATCCCGATGATCCTGGGCTACACCTTCTGGAGCTACTACGTGTTCCGTGGAAAAATCAAAGCAGACGCAGGATATCATTGATATGAAAAGCCTCAGCAGCATGAAAGACCACAATCACAATCAAGAAACGAAAGCGCCATGGTGGAAGCGTGTGATGTGGCTGGTGTTTATCTATGCCGCCAGCGTACTGGCGCTGGGCGTTGTCGCCTCGCTGTTCCGCATGATGATGACAGCGGCCGGAATGCGCAGTCATTAGTTGTCGCAGGCTCCGTCTTACAGCTATCCGGCGCAGTTTTTATCAATAATCAGAAGGCTGACGTAAGTCAGCCTTTTTTAGTTAGTAACCTAAGCAATTAATGCGGAAACGCCCTGAACGGGCGCGCAATGCTTACCCTTTCCTTACACCGATTTGCGATTTTTGTTATCCTTTTGTAACTGAAATCCCAGTCCTAACCCGCGTCGTAAATCGCCATCATGCTCAGTCAGGCCATTAAAAAACAGCACATCAACGATCTGGTCGAGTGGATTGAAGCCAATCTCACCGACGATCTTAATATCGATCAGATTACCCTCAAGTCAGGTTATTCCAAATGGCACATGCAGCGCATGTTTAAGGAGATGACCGGACAGACCCTGGCGGCTTACACCCGTAAACGGCGTCTGACGATGGCCGCTATGGCGCTGCGTCTGACCCGCATGACGCTGATCGATATCGCCGTACGTTTTGGTTTTGATAACCAGCAAAATTTTACCCGGGTATTCAAAGGTCACTTTTCGCTGACGCCTGGCGCGTTTCGCCGTATTCCCCATTTGCCGGTTAAAAACTTCCATGGCCGCATTCTGGTGCGATCGCTGGCAGAGCGTGCAACGCTGGTGGAGCGTGAGGAAGAGCTGCATCTGTGCGGAGAAACGCTGGAGTGGGAGTGTAAGTTTGGCGATTACATTGCCGATCGCGATCACCGGGTGGCTGAACAGGCGCGGCAACTGGTGGCGCTGGCGGGCGGCCGCGTGTCGCATGGCTGGTTAGGCTTTCAGTATGGCCCCGGCCATAGCTCTGCTGATCAGCAAAATATCAGCCTGTTTCAGGCGCTGGAGCCGCAACATGCCGGGCTGCTGGGTGACAACACCGCCAGCTGGAGCGAGGTTCGTGGACTCTATGCGTCGATCCGCTGGAGCGGCAGCCCGGAGCAGCTGACACGCTTTATCGAGGATATCTACTATCAGCATCTGCCAGCACTGGGTGTGTCACGTCGTCCCGGTAAAGATCTGTTGCGTCTCGATTTTGCGCACTGTAAGCCCGACTGGCTGAGCGGCGTTTTTTCTATTCCGGTGATGCAGGCGTAGCCAGCAGGGCAGGGTGTGTGGCTCCCGACCCTGTTAATGCATAATTCGTGCGGTAAACCGTGACAAACCGCACGATTTTATAAAATAACTCGCCGTTCTGGCGTAAAATCCTCTCCCGAAACCCTGCCATGCCTGAATCATCGTGCATCTGTGTCAGGGCTGGAATATTTACCTGCATTTCAGGCCTTTTCTGGTCAAAAAAACAAACGAAGACAACTATGCGACGCTTAATGATTTCACTGATCCTGGCATTGCCTGTCATGGCGATGGCACAACAGGCTGAACCTTTTTCACCTCCTGCCGGACTGCATCCGCACTCTCAGGCCACCCAGCATGAAATTCTGGGTGATGGTGAGCTGCCGGAACACACCAGCAGCAATCCTTCACTCTCAGGATTCAACGACACACTGTAAGTGGTCACGCGCTGCCAGAATGTGCGGCGCAACATCATGCCCGGCTCGTCAGGAGCCGGACAGTTTCCGCCTTCTCTGCCTGCCCCCGTAAACACGCCGCACCTGCTTCTTACCTCTCTCTGAACGCTCTTATCAGGGCCGCTCTTCGTCTGCACTACGCACACCCGTACAGGCATAAAATATATCTTAAGCCGCTGGATCGCATTTTTCGTTCTTGCAGTGAAGATATATCATAGCTAATCTTGGCACTTCAGATGAGAATGATTGTTATTCCATGATTGTCAGCATGCCCTTGAGTCACGGGCATCCATCCCGTTTCAGGAGAGAAATTTTGCCTGTATCAGCCGATCAGCGTGTACCACAGCGCGTCCGTAATGAATTGCGTTTCCGTCATATTCAGGTCGCGAGTAAAACTAACATTGCCGGTAAATTCTGGCGTATCCGGTTCAGCGGCAGCGATCTGGCGGGCTTTACGTCGCCAGGCTTTGATGACCACATTAAGGTTTTCTTCCCTTCCGCTGAAGGAGCCACACTGGCTCTGCCACAAATCACCGATGCGGGGATTGTCTGGCCGGAAGGGGTGCGTCCGCAGGCGCGTGATTACACACCGCTGGAATTCGATGGTGAATCTTCACTGACCCTCGATTTCTATATTCATGAGCAGGGCGTAGCCAGTGACTGGGCAACTCAGGCGCAGCCTGGCGATCGGTTGATTGTCGGCGGGCCACGCGGCTCGCTGGTGGTGCCGACCGATTACGCATTCCAGCTCTATGTCTGTGATGAAACCGGGCTGCCGGCTTTTGCGCGCCGTCAGCGTGACGCCCGGGCGCAGGCGCTGCATCTCTATGCCTTTACCGATGAAGCGACGGGCCGCGACTATTTATCTGATACGGCTGATGTGACGACAAACTGGCTCGGCAGCGGCCAGATGCAGAAAGCGCAGCTCAGCCAGCTGATTGCCCGGCTGGATCAGATCACTATCCCGACGGAAGATTACTTTGTCTGGCTGACCGGCGAAGGTGAGTTTGTTAAAGCGCTGTGTGACTACTTCACGGTGCAGCGCGGCCTCAACAGTGACTTCGTACGGGCGGTGGCCTACTGGCACCAGAAGTAAGTCGCTAAGGCAATTGAGTTTTGCCAGGCGGCGCACTACCATCAATCCCACTTTTTCGCAGCAGGGCAGGCCATGAAACAGCATCCGACTTCCACTTCATCTGACGATCAGACTGCGCGCGCAGGCAGTTGCAGCGGACGGCGCAAGCGACGTGAAAAGATGCTGGAAGCAAGTGAGATTCGCCTGCTGATGCTCCATTTCCTGGCGCAGAATGCCGCTCACGGCTATGAGCTGATCAAGTCTGTCGAGGAGCTGTCAAAGGGAGAGTATTCGCCCAGTCCGGGGATCATTTATCCCAACCTGACGCTGCTGGAAGAGATGGAGGCGATTCAGGTGGTGGATGCGCAGGCAACGCGTAAAGCCTACCGCCTGACGGCATCGGGAGAAGCGCAGCTGGCAGAGAATCGTGAAACGGTCACCAGCCTGATTACACGGCTCTCTACGCTGGCAATTCTGGTCAATAACCGCAGCATTCCTGCTGTTGAGCAGGCGATTCATGGGCTGAAGGTCGCGCTGAACCGGCGGCTTGCGCAGGAAGATATCTCAGAAGCCGCGCTGCAGACGCTGATTAAGGCGCTGCACGACGCGGCAGAAAAAATCACCCTCAGCTAATCGCGGAGTTAGCTGACTTCAGTTTTGTGTTTGTCGATGTGGCCCAGCGTACGATCCGGGAAGCAGATGTCCCGCACACGCTGTTTCAGCGTGGTCGCATCCGGGAAGCCACCATCCCGCTTACGTTCCCACAGCAGATGCTCATCCAGCGTAATCTCAAAGATACCGCCGGTGCCCGGTTTCAGCGTCACCTCCGCCAGATCCTCAGCGAACGTATGCAGAAGTTCCTGTGCCATCCACGCTGACCGCATCAGCCAGTTGCATTGCATACAGTAGTGAATAACAACCACAGGTTTTTGCGCCATAACTCTATTCCTTTACGTGTTGATAAATGCCAATGCATTCGGGTTAACAATTTGTGCGCTGTGGTTTATATCTAAATGTAAATAAGATTGATAATGATTATCAGTTGCATTAAATTCCGGGCGATAATTACTACACCAGCATGATGTTCTGACTTTTCACGGCTTTTATGCGGAGCCGTTTTACTGTTGCCAGCAAGCAAGTGAGCGAATACTAACAATTAATCAGGTAATTCGCGCCTATGTCACCACGTTTTCGGAGATTGACGCAACCGCGTCTGACTCAACTGGCGTTGCTCGCCACCTTCATCAATACCACCTGCACTTATGCTGCGGTCAGTGAATCTGCCACCCTAGCCCTTTCTGACCGCTATGGCAGCAGTGCCGAACCGGTAATGACGGTGACGGCACCGGAAATCAAAAAAACGGCAGGCAGTAAAACCTCTCTCTCTGCCAGCGATCTGCAACAGCGTGGTGCCACTGACTTCGGATCGATCATGCGCTATGAACCGCTGATCAGTGCTACCGGTACCCGTGGTGGTTCATCAGCCGGTAAGAGCGGTTTTGATCGGGCCGGTTATACCGGCTACAACATTCGTGGCCTCGAAAGCAACCGCGTCGGTCTGGATGTGGACGGCATTCCGTTGCCGCAGGCCACTGGCCGCAGCTATGTAGGACGCGCAGGTCTCGACAGCTTTGGCATTGGCCGCGATTACATCGATCCTTATATGTTTGGCCGTATTGAGATTGAGAAGGGCGCCACAGCAGTGGAACAGCCGAACACCTCGATTGGCGGCAACGTCTCGTTCCGTAATAAGTCTCCCGACGATTACCTGCATCCCGGAAAAGCGACCGCGTTCAGTTATCAGAGCGACTATGACTCATCCAGTCGCAGCTGGCATAACGGCATCACCGCCGCTGCCGGTGACGATGAACTGCGTGGCATCTTTGTTTACAGCCGCCGCGACGGTCAGCAGACCCGTAATAACAGCGGCACGCTGGATGCGTATCCCGCTAACTGGCACTCCGACGCCTTTATGACCTCCGGCATCTGGCAGCCCAATGATGCTCACAAGCTCAGCGCGACGGTCGATTACTATCACAAAACCCACCACAGCCATTACGACAGCTGGAGCACTTCAGGCAATACAGTCTGGGGGACGGCACAGCAGCAGAGTGATACCCGCCGCTGGGGCATCAGCCTGGCGGATGAGTACACCCCTTACAATGACCTGATCGACAGCCTGACGACCCGCGTTTACTGGCAGCAGACCCAGGCGCATGACAACACCCGCATGCCGTCGAGTGCCACCGCCAGGCAAACCGTCTATTCCGACTACAACAGCGACAGCTACGGTTTTGACACCCGCGCGCTTAAAAGCGTCGGGCGACATGAACTGAGTGCCGGGCTGAATGCGCGCCTGGTGGATACTGAGCGACCTTTCCGTCAGTCACCGCCAGCCAGTGCTTTTACTGCGATCATGCAGCCGCAGGCTAACAGTCGCAGCTACAGCGTGGGTGGTTATCTGCAGGATACCATCAGCTTCGATGCTGACGGACATCGGGCGGCCATCGTGCCAGGCGCGCGCGTGGCCTATCAGAACACCCGACCGCGTGATGTGGCGACGCTGACCACGAACAGTAGCGTGCTCGACGCCAGCGAAGTTTCAGCGCTCTATGGATCGCCAAACAGCGACACGCAGGTATTGCCGTCGATCGCCTTCCAGTACGATCTGACACCGAAGCTGATGACTTATCTGCAATATACCCGTGGCGCGCAGTTCCCCAACGATACCCAGCTTTATGGTTCATGGAACCTTGGCTCCAGCTATGCCGGCACCGCGCAGTATGCGCTGATTGGTAATGCAGATCTGAAAACCGAAACCAGCAACAACTACGAGTGGGGTGTAAAAGGAGAAGTGGCAAAAGGCGTCACGCTTAACGCTGCCGCTTTTTATAACGACTATAAAAACTTTATTGCCTTTACCCGCTACAGCCGGGCGGCTAATCCGGGCCAGTTCGTCAATGTGCCTGCCAACATTTACACCACCTATCAGGCGGAGAACCGCGATAAAGCCTACATCTACGGGGCTGAAATCAGCAGTAAAGTGAACTTCGGCAGTTGGTTCAGCGAGGTCGAAGGTCTGAGCGCCAATCTGGCGTTTGGTTATACGCAGGGCGCGGCAAAGTCGAGCTACCTTGGTGACCGCTACATCGACCTTGAGAGTGTTGCCCCGATGAAAGCGATCGTCGGACTTGCCTGGAATGATGAGGCGCGCGGCTACGGTGCCGCCGTTACCGCTACCTTTGTCAAAGGTAAGCAAGCCAGCGCGACTAACCGCGAAAGCTTCGCTAACAACGGCAGCAGCCTGGCCGACTCCAGCACCGATTACATGCGGGTGCCGGGTTATGGCATGGTAGATATGACCGCTTACTGGCGCGTCGCGCACAACGTCAGGCTGAGTGGCGGGCTTTACAACATAACCGATCGCAAATACCGGGATTACCTCAGCAGCCGTGAACTGACCAGCGCCACTCAGCAGGAGCGCAACGATCAGGCACTGGCCGTGATGCCGGGCCGTACTTTCCAGTTAGGTGTTAACGTCGATTTTTGATAGCCGTCGCCCTGCGCTGATGCAGGGCATTACTAAGAGAGCCTGAGTCATGAACCCGATTTATCAGCACTATCTTGTCCTTAAAGGTGAACAACCGAAGAAATATGCCCGCGACCTGGCCGCGCTGATCGGCATCAGCGAAGCGGAATTGTGTGAAGCGCGCATCGGCGTTGATGCCGTGGCGCTGAAACGCGATTTTCCGGCGTTGCTGAAGGCACTGGGCGCAGTCGGCGAAACCAAAAACATTACCCGTAACGCTTATGCGGTACATGAACACCTGGGTGAATACCACAATGTACAGATTGGCGCGCATGGTGGCCTGGTGCTTAATCCCCGTGCGCTCGATCTGCGCCTGTTCGTCGGTCAGCGGTGCAGCGCCTTTGCTCTGCAGGAGCCGACCGGGCAGGGCGTTCGTCACAGCATTCAGATTTTTGATCGTCATGGCGATGCGGTACTGAAAGTTTACGCCACGGAGCAGACCAGCATGGCAGCGTGGCAGACGCTGATCGCCGACTTTACCGACGCCGCGGCGACGCCGCTCGTGGTTGAGCCGGTTGCCGCTGCTCCCCTGACGGAGGCGATTGATGCCACCGCCATCGACCGTGAATGGCGCGCCATGACCGATGTTCATCAGTTTTTCGCGTTGCTGAAGCGCCACCAGGTGTCACGGCCGCAGGCGTTTCGCGCGGTGGGTGAGGATCTCGCCTGGCAGACCGGCAACGACGCACTTGAGCGCCTGCTACAGATGGCACAGCAGGCGGGCAATGAAATTATGATTTTTGTCGGCAACCGTGGCTGTACTCAGATTTTCACCGGCAGGGTAGAGAAGCTGCAGCCAGTGGAAAACTGGCTCAACATCTTCAATCCGCAGTTCACGCTGCATCTGATGGCTGATCAGATCAGCGAAAGCTGGGTAACACGCAAGCCAACGGGCGATGGCTTTGTTACCAGCCTGGAACTGTTCGCCGCCGACGGCACGCAGATAGCCCAGCTCTACGGTCAGCGCACGGAAGGTACGCCAGAGCAGTCACGCTGGCGCGAGCAGATTGGCGCACTCCGCACGCCGGGAGCGGCGGCATGAAAAGAGCGATACTGTTATGGCTGCTGATGACGCTGCCATCACTGGCGGCGGAGCGGGTGGTGTCGATTGGTGGTGACGTCACTCAGATTATCTATGCGCTGGATGCCCAGTTACAGCTGGTGGCGCGCGACAGCACCAGTCTGCGTCCGGCGCAGGCCGCCCGACTGCCGGACGTGGGTTATATGCGCCAGCTCAACGCCGAAGGCATTCTGGCACTGAAACCGACGCTGGTGATCGCCAGCGCGCAGGCGCAACCGTCGCTGGTGCTGCAACAGATTGCCCGCGCGGGCGTCAGGGTGGTCACGGTCAGCGGCGACAGCAGCCTGCAGGCGATTCCGCAGAAAATTATCACTGTGGGCCAGGCGCTGCAGCGTGAAAGCGAAGCTCAGGCACTGGCGCAGCAAATGACGCAGCAGATTCGCCAGTTGCCGCAGCAACCGCTGCCGGTAAAAGTGCTCTACATCATGGCCAACAGCGGCATGAAGTCGATGGCGGCTGGAAATCAGACTGCGGCCGATGGCGCCATTCGCAGCGCCGGGCTGGAGAATGCTATGGGCCCGGTGCCGCACTATCAGGCACTGTCGCAGGAAGGGGTGATCGCCGCCGCGCCGGATCTGGTGGTAATAGGCGAGGATGGCCTGAAAACCCTGGGCGGCGAAGCGCAACTGTGGCAGTTACCGGGTCTGGCGCTGACGCCTGCCGGGCAGCAGCATCGTCTGCTGGTGATCGACACCATGGCACTGCTGGGGTTTGGCCTTGATACGCCACGGGCAATCGTGAAATTGCGCCAGGCGGCGGAATCGCTGAACCATGATTAAGGATAATGCGCTGCGTGGCCTGATGCTGATGCTGATCTTCCTGCTGGTGGCGATGATGCTGGCGGCAAATCTGGGGGCGATGTCGCTTTCAGTGCGGGCGCTGTGGCAGGCACCGCTCAGCGATCTTATCTGGCAGATCTGGCTGGATATTCGCCTGCCGCGCGTGCTGCTGGCGGTGGTGATGGGCATGGCGCTGGCAGTCTCTGGCGCAGTGATGCAGGGTGTTTTTCGTAACCCACTGGCCGATCCCGGTTTGCTGGGGATCAGCAGCGGGGCGGGACTGGCGGTGGCGCTGGCAATCATTATTCCGCTGACGTTGCCAGCACCGCTGGCATTGTGGCTACCGATGATCGCCGCGTTTATCGGCAGCCTGCTGGTTACACTGCTGATCTTCAGTTTCAGTCGGCTGGCGCGCGGCAATCTTTCGCGGCTGTTGCTGGTCGGCATTGCGATTAATGCGTTGTGCGGGGCAGCGGTAGGCGTGCTGTCATGGCTGAGCAACGACCAGCAGCTACGCCAGCTGTCGCTGTGGGGCATGGGAAGTCTCAGCCAGGCACAGTGGCCTGCACTGCTGATCTGCCTGCTGCTGATTCTGCCAGCCTTACTGCTGTTACAGACCCGTGCTCGCCACCTTAACCTGCTGCAGGCGGGCGAAGAGGATGCGCACTACATGGGCGTTGATGTGAAGCGTACTCAGCATCAGCTGCTGATCCTCAGTGCGTTGCTGGTCGGTACGGCGGTCTCGGTCAGCGGCGTGATTGGCTTCGTCGGACTGGTGGTGCCACACGTGATGCGTTTTTGCCTTGGCGGCGATCACCGCTGGCTGCTGCCCGGCTCAGCGCTGGCGGGGGCGATTCTGCTGCTGCTGGCCGATACGCTGGCGCGCATTCTGGTGGTTCCGGCAGAGATGCCGGTGGGGCTGCTGACCAGCCTGATTGGCGGTCCGTGGTTTCTCTGGCTGATTCTGCGTCAACAGCGAGGGCTGGAGTGATGGAAATTTTACAGGCCAGGGGATTGTGTCTCGCGCGCGGCGGCAAAACCGTTATCGATAATCTCGACGTCACGCTGTCAGGTGGCGAGCTGGTGGCGCTGATTGGCCCCAACGGCGCGGGTAAGTCGACGCTACTGCGGATGCTGACGGGATTTCTGTCGCCCGATCGGGGCGAGTGCTGGCTGGGCGATCGACGGCTGACGGCATGGCCGCGTGAGCAGCTGGCACGACGCCGGGCAGTGATGCGCCAGCAGAACAACCTGACGTTTGTACAGTCTGCGCAGTCGGTCGTGGCGATGGGCCGTGCGCCCTGGCCGGAGGCGCAGACGTCGCAGATTGTGGCTGAGGTCATGCGGCTGACCGGTTGTGAAGGGCTGGCGCAGCGCGATTACCGCCAGCTCTCTGGCGGTGAACAACAACGGGTTCAGCTGGCACGGGTGCTGACACAGCTCTGGCAGGAGGGAAGACCACGCGGCTGGCTGTTTCTGGATGAGCCGACTTCGGCGCTGGATCTCTTCTGGCAGCAGCAAACCCTGCGTTTACTACGCCAGCTGACGCGCGCCGGAGATCTCACCGTCTGCACTGTATTACATGACCTTAATCAGGCCTCCTTATGGGCCGATCGCATACTGCTGCTGCACGCAGGCCGACTGGTGGCACAAGGCTCACCGCAGACGGTGATGACGGAATCGACGCTGACGCGCTGGTACCAGGCCGATCTGCAGGTAGTGGCGCATGCCGGGAGTGGACAGCCGCATATCCAGCTGCGTATCTAGACCGTTTCGCTTTAAAAACATCGCCTTGCGCGGTTTTATTCGCTGATTTTGCGCTATACCTGGAGTTCCGGACAGATTCAAGGAGACCATAATGGCAAAATCATTAGATCAGACCGCTGAGCAACTGGGGAATATTTTACTCTCTTCCGGACTTCATCTGGCGACTGCCGAATCCTGTACCGCCGGGCTGATCAGCATGACGCTGGCCGCGGTGGAAAACAGCGGAGACTTTTATACCAGCGGCTTTGTGACCTACAGCGAAAATGCCAAAATCCGTCTGCTGGGGGTGCGCCCTGACACGCTGAAACAGCATACGGCGGTGAGCGAACAGACGGCGCGGGAGATGGTGCAGGGCGCCTGCGCCCGCTCCGGCGAACCGGTCGGATTATCCATTACCGGCTATGCCGGACCGGATGGCGGCGAAGATGGTACACCGGCGGGCACCATCTGGTTTGGCTGGGTATTGCCCGACGGCAGAGACGAAGCGGAGTGCCATCAGTTCAGCGGCGATCCGAAATCGGTGATGGAGCAGGGGACACAGTTCGCGCTGGAAGGACTCATAAAACGGCTGCAGCGAGCCGATCGTTAAAGGCGCGAAACGCGCCTTTAAACAGGATTAGCGACAGTCGACAATCAGACGACCCTGCACTTTACCATCCAGCAATGCCTGCGCACCTTCTCTGGCTTCACTTAGCGGGATCACCCGGCTCAGCTTACTGAGCCGTTCGCTATCCATCAGCTCACCGAGTCGTTGCCACGCCTGCTGACGAAGCGGCTTCGGACACATCACGCTATCGACACCGGCCAGCGTAACGCCACGCAAAATAAAGGGTGCGACGCTGGCTGGCAGGTCGAGTCCCTGCGCCATACCACAGGCGGCAACCGCGCCGTCGCGCTGGGTGGCGGCCAGCACATTCGCCAGGGTGTGACTGCCTACGCTGTCTATCGCGGCGGCCCAGCGCTCTTTTGCCAGTGGCTTGCCGGGTTGGGAGAGTTCTTCACGGTCAATGACCGATGCCGCGCCCAGCGTATCAATCAGATAGGCATGGTCGCTGGTGCGCCCGCTGGAAGCGATCACCTGATAACCCAGACGCGCCAGCAGGCTGACGCTATAGCTGCCGACGCCGCCACTGGCACCGGTTACCAGTACCGGCCCCTGTTCAGGTGTGATGCCCTGTTTTTCCAGCGCCATCACGCAGAGCATTGCGGTCAGTCCCGCCGTACCGATTGCCATGGTTTGCAGCGGACTCAGCGTGGCGGGCGGGCGCACCAGCCAGTCGCCGCTGACGCTGGCTTTCTGTGCCAGGCCGCCCCACTGTTTTTCGCCCACGCCCCAGCCCGTCAGCAGCGCCACATCATCCTCTTTCCAGTCGGGATGGCGGCTGGCCGTCACCCGGCCAACAAAATCGATACCTGGCACCATCGGGAACTGGCGCACAATCGGGCCTTTGTTACAGATAGCCAGGGCATCTTTGTAGTTCAGGGATGAGTAGCTGACGTCGAGCGTGACATCGTGGTCAGGCAGTTGAGATTCGGGGAGATCTTTCAGCAGGGAACGGTAACCTTGTTCGTCATTTTCAATGACCAGTGCCTTGAACATGCAGCCTCCGGCAGAGTGGGAAAGAGAAGATCAGTTTACGCCTGGCAGATGCAATGCGGTAGGGCAATGGCCCCGTCTCCCGGCAATGAAGACGACACGAGCGGAAAAACAGACTGACAGCGGCAGTGAGTTAAGTGCATAAATCTGCATATAATTCAGATAATTAGTCGTATTGTGAATTTTTTATGATAAATAGACTATAAAAATCATGTTGTTACATGCGAAGAGGGTGACTGAATAATTACCTGGTTCGGGTTGTCCATGCCTGAAAAAGATGACATTATGACCGCCACTTTTTGACCCTGCTTCTTTGCCACAGAGGACGTCGCCATGTCCGGTTCACCGCGCATCCGCCCGGATTACCGTTCGCTTTTTCCGGCGCTCACCGGGTTATCCTCTTTTCCGATATCTCCGTTATTCACCATGCGGTGAGGCCAGCCAGGCAGCGGCTATGGATCTGCTCTCCACGGGCTGCGTAACGCCTTCTGACTGTTAAGTATTCGCCGGGGCACTGTCCCCATAATTGTGCCTCTGGCACTTCCTCCCTGACGTTAGGGATTCTGTTATGACTCCACTGAAAATTGCTGCCAGCGCCGCTGTGGCGCCCAGTCTGACCCTGAACACTGCGCGAGACGTGGTGACGCTGGATAACACCGACTTCACCGATGTGGCGGCGGTTGTCGTCTCGCTGGCGGATACCCGTAGCGGCGTGCTGGCGCTGCTGCGTCATACCGGCTTTAATCTGCCGGTATTTGTTGCTAACGCGTTTGAAGAAGAGGTGATGCACCTGCCCGGCGTCAGCGGTGAGCTGAATGGCGATCCGCAGGAGTGGATCGCGCTGGAAGCGGCTGCGCAGGCGTATGAAGCGGCGCTGCTACCCCCTTTCTTCGAGACGCTGACCCGCTATGTCGATATGCAGAACAGCACCTTTGCCTGTCCCGGACATCAGGGCGGTGCGTTTTTCAAAAAGCATCCGGCGGGCAAACAGTTTTATGACTTCTACGGCGAGAATGTTTTCCGCTCTGATATGTGCAATGCCGACGTCAAACTGGGCGATCTGCTGATCCACGAAGGCTCGGCTAAAGATGCGCAGAAGTATGCCGCAAAGGTGTTTAACGCCGATAAAACCTACTTTGTGCTTAACGGCACCTCAAGTGCCAATAAAGTGGTGACCAATGCGCTGCTGACCCGTGGCGATCTGGTGCTGTTCGACCGCAACAATCACAAGTCGAACCATCATGGCGCGCTGATTCAGGCGGGCGCGACCCCGGTTTATCTTGAAGCGACGCGCAATCCCTTCGGCTTTATTGGCGGCATTGACGCGCACTGCTTTGATGAGGCTTATCTGCGCGAGCAGATCGCGGCCGTGGCTCCGCAGCGCGCGGCTGAAGAGCGGCCTTTCCGTCTGGCGATCATCCAGCTGGGCACCTATGACGGCACGGTCTACAACGCGCGCCAGGTAGTGGATCGCATCGGCCATCTGTGTGATTACATCCTGTTTGATTCCGCGTGGCTCGGCTATGAGCAGTTCATTCCACTGATGGAAGGCTGTTCGCCGCTGACCCTGCAACTGAATGAGAACGATCCCGGCATTTTTGTCACGCAGTCAGTGCATAAGCAGCTGGCAGGTTTTTCGCAGACTTCGCAGATCCATAAAAAAGATAATCATATTCGCGGACAGCGCCGCTTCTGCCCGCATAAGCGACTGAATAACGCCTTTATGCTGCACGCATCAACCAGTCCGTTTTATCCGCTGTTTGCCGCACTGGATATCAACGCCAGAATGCATCAGGGCGAAGCGGGGCGTCGCATGTGGGATGAGTGCGTCACGCTGGGTATTGAGGCGCGTAAAGCGATCCTGGATCGCTGTGAGATGATCCTGCCGTTTGTACCGGAGACGGTGGATGGTCAGCGCTGGCAGGATGCGCCCACTGAGACGATCGCCCGCGATCTGCGCTACTTCAGCTTTGAACCGCAGGCGAAGTGGCACGGTTTCGCGGGTTATGCGCGCGATCAGTATCGGGTGGATCCCTGCAAGCTGTTGCTGACCACGCCGGGGATTGATGCGGCCAGCGGTGAGTATAGTGATTTCGGGATTCCGGCGACCATTCTGGCGAACTATCTGCGCGAAAACGGCATTGTGCCGGAGAAGTGCGATCTCAACTCAATCCTGTTCCTGCTGACCCCGGCAGAGAGTCCGGAGAAGATGGCGAATCTGGTGGCGATGCTGGCGCAGTTCGAGCAGCACGTCAAAGAGGATGCGCCGCTGGCCGAAGTGCTGCCGACCATTTATCGCAAAAATGCCGAACGCTATGCCGGGTATACCCTGCGTCGCCTCTGTCAGGAGATGCACGACCTTTACGTCAGTCACAACGTCAAGGATCTGCAGCGCCTGATGTTCCGCGCAGCGGAGTTCCCGCCGGTCAGGGTGAATCCGCAGGATGCGCATCAGGCTTATATTCGCGGCGAAGTGGAGCTGGTGCCGATAGCCGAAGCGCAAGGCCGGGTTGCCGCAGAAGGTGCACTGCCTTATCCACCGGGTGTGCTGTGCGTCGTCCCGGGGGAAGTCTGGGGCGGCGCGGTGCAGCGTTACTTCCTGGCGCTGGAAGAGGGGCTTAATCTGCTGCCTGGCTTCTCACCAGAGCTGCAGGGCGTTTACACCGAAGAGGATGACCAGGGACGGAAGTATCTGGTGGCCAATATGATAGTGGGGCGCTGATCTGAGCGTAGGCAGAGGCGGGTAGCGGCCCGCCTGCCTTTTTGTTCGCTGCGCGAACGGGGCTGAGAAGGTTTCGCCTGGCGGCGGTGTACGCTTTGCAGCGAGCTGGCACTTAATGGGTTTTCGCCCGGCAGGCCCTGTTCGCTGCGCGAACGGGCTATGAGAGATTTTCGTTCGCTTAGCAGCGTGCTAACACTGAGCGGGTTCCGCCCGCCAGGCGATGGGGAGTTTCAGGTTGCCTGAGCAGGCGGACGCGTTAAGGGGCGGACGCCCGCCCCTTAACAATCCCGGCGTCCGGCTGCCTCCGCGCCCCGCTGTGCGGGGTGCCTTCGTCACGCCCTGCGGCCGACGGACCGTCCGGACTCGCCATCCCTGGCTCGTGCCGTCCTTTCGCCGACGTCCTGTCGGCTCATCCTGGCCTGCGGTTGTTCCTCAGCGCTTCGGACGCCTCTGGGAAACCCCCGCCTGTGATTTCTTTATGTTTTCTTTGGTGCACAGTTGCCTGGTGGTCTGAAAGCCAGTCTCAATTCCTGAAGTTCACCGCAACAATCTTAGTTACCTGAAAACGAGATAACAGCGGGTAGGGTTGAATGCCATTCTGTGTGCTGAGCCGAAAGTCAGAGGCAATCCCAAAAAAATACAGCGATAAAGTACCCGACATAACAAGATGAGATAACAGCGGGTGGGTTGAATAACATTCGGTCTGCTGAGCCAAAAGTCAGAGGCAATCCCAAAAAAACTACAGCGAAAAAGCACTCAACATAAAAGCAGAAATAACAGCGGGCGAGTTGAATGCCATTCTGTTTGCTGAGCCGAAAGTCAGAGGCAATCCCAAACTCACAGCGACAGTGAACCCAATATAAGAAGAAAAGATAACAGCGAGGGGGTGGGGAGGCCGTCAGAGCCGCTGAGCGGATGAGGGATTTCAGGACGAGCGACAGGGATGTCGCGAAGAGGCGGGTTCGCGCCAGGGATGGCGCGTCCCGCTGGTCCGTGAGAAATCCTGAAGAGGCGAAGGAACCGCGAAGCGGCGGTGAAGCAGGCCGGAGCCCGGGGTCAAGGGGGCGCGGCGACTGGCGCCCCCTTGTCGGTCGCCTGCAGAGGCGAATCTGAAACTGCCCGGCTAATCAGGCGAACGAAACCTTCTCATAGCCCGTTCGCGCAGCGAACACTCCCAGCTTCAGGCGCTTCACTCCTGATCGCCTGGCGGGCGGAACCCGCTCGGTGCATACCCGCGGCTAAGCGAACGAAACCTTCTCATAGCCTGTTCGCGCAGCGAACAATCCCAGCTTCAGGCGCTTCACTCCTGATCGCCTGGCGGGCGGAACCCGCTCGGTGCATACCCGCGGCTAAGCGAACGAAACCTTCTCATAGCCTGTTCGCGCAGCGAACAATCCCAGCTTCAGGCGCTGCACCCAAGCCCGTTCGCGCAGCGAACACTCCCCCGCTTTAGCGCAGCCCCCATCAGAATCCCCGATAACTCTTCTGCGCGGTACTCACCTTATAAAGATAACGACGCGATTCCGCCGACGGATGCTGGTTCGCCAGGGTCGAATAAACCTTGCTCGGTGACATGCCGTTAATCATCGAAAACGCCCGATCTTTATCGCTGGAGAAGACGCGCAGCACGCTGCCTGCGCCGCCGTTATAGGCGGTGATCACCGCATAACGACGTGACACCGGATCCTGAATGCCGCCCAGATAGCTACGCTGCAACAGCGACAGATAAGCGGTACCCGCATCAATATTGTTCTCCGGATCCAGCAGATAGCTGCGGCTCGGCTTGCCCCATTTACCCTTCATGCGGAACACGTCAACACCGGCAGTATGCTGCACCACCTGCATCAGACCCAGCGCATCAGAATGGCTCACGGCGTAGGGGTTAAAGCTCGACTCGGTCTGCATAATCGCCAGAATCAACGAGGCATCGACACCATACTGATCGGCGGCTTTACGCACCATCGGCAGGTATTTGTGCGCACGCTTATCCAGGTGGTTCGGCACCATCGGAATCGAAATGGTGTAAATCACATGCAGACCCGAGGTGCGGCGCTGCAATTTATTCTGAATCAGATAGTCAGCAAAGGCTTCCGCGCGACCCTGCCAGCGAATCGGCTGACCGGTATTATCCAGCACCTGCCCATACAGCAGCGGCTCTTTACTGATTTCAATATCGTTGGCGTCAGAGTAGAGATCGACATTACCCGGATCTTCGCCAATCAACAGGGTGGTCACGATTGCCTGACGCAGGCTGGCCATAGGATCGGTGCCAGAAATCGTCTCGATGGTCAGCTTACCGCTTTCAAAGTTAATGTGGCTGCGGGTGTAATAGTTGTCGCTATATTTGACGTAATCTTTGGGTCCGGCGATCAGGACCTCATTGATACCCCAGATATTCTCAATATTATGAGCAAACTGCCCCATCAGAATATCAAAGGCGTTGGTATCTTTTACCCACTCCTCGTGGGACTGCTGTTTCTTTGACCCGGAACAGGAAACCAAAAGTGGTGCTATCACCAGCAGGGCGATTAATTTTTTATTCATTGGGAATGCAAGCCTGACCTGGATAACCGGCCTCAGCGATGAGGCCCGGAATGTTTACGCTTCTGGCGGTGTATAGCCTTCGATATGAACGTCTTTACCTTCGAACAGGAAATTGATCATCTCCTTCTCCAGCACTTTACGATCTTCGGGATTCATCATGTTGAGCTTCTTCTCGTTGATCAACATGGTCTGTTTCGCCATCCACTTCTGCCAGGCTTCTTTGGAAATGTCGTTGTAAATGCGCTTACCCAGATCGCCCGGGTAGAGCTGAAAATCCTGTCCTTCCGCGTCGCGCTGTAAAAAAGTACAAAAAATAGTGCGGCTCATTATTCTTCCTCATTAATCTCACAACTGTTCAAAGCCAGTTGTCGGGGATAGCGCAGCTCGTGTAACAGGCGCTCAACGGGTGCGGCTAATCCCACAGATGGTGGCAGCGCTAAGTTATACCAGAGACCGCCTGCTTCATCCATCGCCGCCCCGACAGAAGGCCACGTCAGCCACATTGGCACGATATCGAGATGGAAATGGCTGAAGGTGTGACGGAACGCAGTAAGCTGCTGCGGTTTTGCATGGATGCCGCGGGCCGCCAGCCAGTCTGTCATCGCCGCTTCCGTTGTGAACTGCGGGAAGCAGAACAGGCCGCCCCACAAGCCCACAGGCGGGCGCTGCTCCAGCCAGACATCATCACCATCCTGCATCATCAGGAACCAGCCGCTGCGCTCTGGCAGCACCTGCTTAGGCTTCTTACCGGGATAGCTCGCCCAGCTGCTGCTGGCATACGCCTCACAACCGCTGTTCAGCGGGCAGATTTCGCACTTCGGCTTCGATCGGGTACAGACGATAGCACCCAGATCCATCATCGCCTGATTAAACTGGCTGACGCCCTCGGCGGGTGTGACCTCTTCGCTGATCTGCCAGAGCCGCTTTTCGACCTCTTTCTTACCCGGCCAGCCGCTGACAGCATAGCAACGGGCCAGCACGCGCTTGACGTTGCCATCCAGAATTGGGAAATGCTGCCCCAGTGACAGCGACAGGATCGCGCCCGCCGTGGAGCGGCCTACGCCGGGCAGGGCAGAGACATCATCGAAATTACGCGGGAACTCGCCCTGATGAACCTCGACAATCTGCTTTGCGGCTTTATGCAGATTACGCGCACGGGCGTAGTAGCCGAGGCCGGTCCAGAGATGTAACACCTCATCCAGCGGAGCCGCAGCCAGATCGGTGACCGTGGGGAAGCGCGCCATAAAGCGTTCAAAATAGGGAATAACCGTGACAACCTGGGTTTGCTGTAGCATCACTTCGGAGAGCCACACCTTGTAAGGCGTTTTCTCCAGCTGCCACGGCAGGGTTTTGCGACCAAAGCGCTGATACCAGTCCAGCACCTGTTGCGCGAACTGCGGCGCTTGCATCATAAGAAGGAAATTTTCCGTGTTTACTCTACACTCAGGCAGGAATTCCAGCACATGCGCACCTGGGTGTAAACCGGAAGATTGCAAAGGCTTGCTTCTGCTTATGAACTTTGCATAATGCCCGTTTCCCGGAACAGGCTAACCAGCAGGCTTTTACATGATTAATGACGTCATCACCCCAGAATTTGATGAGAACGGGCGGCCATTACGCCGGATCCGCAGCTTTGTGCGCCGCCAGGGCCGCTTAACCAAAGGCCAGCAGCAGGCGCTGGACACCCTGTGGCCGGTCATGGGGGTGGAATATCAGCCGGAGCCTGTCGATCTGCCCGCGCTGTTTGGCCGCGAAGCCCCGGTGACGCTGGAAATTGGCTTTGGCATGGGCGCTTCCCTGGTAACGATGGCGCAGAACACGCCGCATCAGAACTTCCTGGGTATTGAAGTGCATGCGCCGGGCGTGGGTGCCTGTCTGGCCGCCGCTAAAGAAGCCGATGTGCAGAACCTTCGGGTGATGTGCCATGACGCGGTGGAAGTGCTGGAGAAGATGATTCCGGATAACTCGCTGCGCATGGTTCAGCTCTTCTTCCCCGATCCGTGGCATAAAGCGCGTCACAATAAACGCCGTATTGTCCAGGTGCCTTTTGCCGAGCTGGTGATGCGTAAACTGAAGCTGGGCGGCGTTTTCCACATGGCGACCGACTGGGAAGCCTACGCGGAGCATATGCTGGAAGTGATGAACAGCATCGATGGTTACCGCAACCAGTCAGAACAACAGAATTATGTGCCGCGTCCTGAGACGCGTCCACTGACCAAGTTTGAGCAGCGCGGGCAGCGTTTAGGCCACGGCGTATGGGATTTAATGTTTGAGAGGGTGAAATAATGGCCACACAACGCAGCCGCCGTTTACGTAAAAAACTGCACATTGATGAGTTTCAGGAACTGGGCTTCTCGGTTGCCTGGCGCTTCCCGGAAGGCACCAGCGAAAGCGAAATTGATGAGACGCTGAACCAGTTCATCAATGAAGCGATCGACCCTAACGGCCTGGCCTTCGATGGCAGCGGTTACCTGGTGTGGGAAGGTCTGGTTTGCCTGCAGAAAACCGGCAAATGCACCGATGAGCATCGTGCTCTGGTCCGCAAATGGCTGGAAGATCGCAAGCTGCAGGACGTTCAGATGACTGAACTCTTTGACGTCTGGTGGGACTAAGTCGTCACACAGTGTCGGGCTGAGGCCCGATCAAAGGGTTTCAGACCCGATCTTAGGGAGTAGATATGATGCGTAAAGCGCTTCTTGCTGTGCTGCTGGTGGCAGCAACCCAGGCTCAGGCAGCCTATGAATGCAGCGTTAAGCCGCAGGACGATGTGGTGATTAAGCCGCAGAGCGTGCAGGTGGTCGGTGCCAACGGCAATATGGAAATCTCGCCGCAGGGCGACGTGCAGTTCAATGGACAGAAGGTCACGCTCGATACGGCCGGACGCCAGAAAGCGATCGACTATCAGAACGCGCTGCGTCGCGATCTGCCGTGGATCGACAGCGGGGCGATATCACGTCTGGAGAAAGGGCGTGCGGCACTGGATCAGGTCATCGTTGAAAAACTGGGCACCGACAGCAACGTGCGTAATCGCCTGACCACGCTGAATGGTCAGCTGAAGCAGCAGATGAACCGCATCATTGAACACCGTGAAGATGGGCTGACGTTCCACCATCAGGCGATTGATCAGGTTCGCGCCGAAGGTGAAAGGCTGGTGCAGTCGACACTGGGCGGCGTGATGCAGGATAGCCTGAACGAGATGGGCAGTAAGCAGGGCAGCGGCGGCAGTAATCCGCTTCAGGCGATTATGGGTAATCTGGGCGGTTTGCAGCAGTCGATTCAGGCTGAGTGGAGCAAGCAGGAGCAGGATTTCCAGAACTTCGGTCACGAGGTGTGTAATCGCGTTATTTCGCTGGAAGATCAGCGTAAACAGCTTACCGGCGCACTAAAAAAATAGGTCAACGCCTCAGCCTGTCGGGCTGAGGCGCTTTTGTTACTCTTCCGCTAAGAACAGCTCCAGCAGCGAATTCAGGAACAGCTTCCCTTTCTCCGTAATCTGCCACTGCTCCGCGGTTTCAGTCACGTAACCCGCGGCAATCGCGGTATCCATCTGCGGACGGATCACCTGCTCTGATAAACCGGTATAGCGGCTGAACTCGTCACGCGGCGCGGCTTCCAGCAGGCGAAAGCGGTTCATGAAATATTCAAACGGCTTGTCGCTATCGGCAACGTCATACTGCTTTTCGCGGTAGTTCCCCTGCATAAATCCACGCGGATGACGGGTTTTCACCGTGCGGACTATGCGGCCATCCGGTTGCGTCAGCTTGCCGTGTGCGCCACACCCAATCCCCAGATAGTCGCCAAAGCGCCAGTAGTTGAGGTTGTGCTCACAGCGATAACCCGGCTTCGCGTAGGCAGAGGTCTCATACTGCTGATAACCGGCAGCCTGCAACAGCTGATCGCCCTGTTCGAAAATATCCCATAGCGCATCATCATCCGGCAGCACCGGCGGGCGTGAGCCAAACAGGGTGTTGGGTTCAATCGTGAGCTGATACCAGGAGAGATGCGGTGGATTAAGCGCAATCGCCTGACGTAAATCATCGAGCGCCTCTTCCAGCGACTGATCGGGCAGGCCATGCATCAGGTCAAGGTTAAAACTGCGCAGCGACAGCGACTCGGCCAGTTCAGCGGCGCGGACCGCCTCTTCCGGGCCGTGAATGCGGCCAAGGCGCTGCAGCTTTTGCGGACTGAAACTCTGTACGCCAATCGAAATACGGTTGATACCGGCGCGCTGATAGGCGCTGAACCGGTCCGCTTCCACGGTGCCCGGATTGGCTTCCATGGTCACTTCCGCATCGGGCGAGAGCGTCAGACGCTCCCGCACACCATCCATCAGCATCTGCATCGCGCTGCTGCTCAGCAGGCTGGGCGTGCCGCCACCGATGAAGATCGTGCGCACTTCCCGGCCATTGATCAGCGGTAAATCGATCTCCAGATCGCGCAGCAGGTGCTGCACGTATTCAACGTGCGGCACCTCATCTTTCAGCGCGTGGGAGTTAAAATCACAGTAGGGACATTTCTGTACGCACCACGGAATGTGGATATAGAGACTTAACGGCGGCAGATTAGGCATTACGCATCGCTTCCAGCAACAGCGTCAATGCTTTACCCCGGTGAGAAACTGCACCTTTTTCCGCTTTACTCAGTTCGGCCGCGGTTTTACCCAGCGCCGGGACAAAGAAAATCGGGTCGTAACCAAAACCACCGGCACCAGCGGCGGCGCGGGTGATCTCACCCTGCCAGCTGCCGTGGAACACCAGCGGGGTCGGATCTTCCGCATGACGCAGATAGACCAGCACGCAGTGAAATTGTGCCTGGCGCTGACCGTCCGGCACGTTTTCCAGCGCCTGCAGCAGCTTCTCCAGGTTCTGTTGATCGCTGGCCTCTTCACCGGCGTAGCGCGCCGAGTAGATGCCGGGCGCGCCGCCCAGCGCATCTACGGCCAGGCCGGAATCATCGGCAATGGCCGGTAATCCGGTGATCTGTGCCGCGTGACGCGCCTTGAGAATCGCGTTCTCAATAAAGGTCAGGCCGGTCTCTTCCGCCGATTCAACCCCAAGGTCGGTCTGTGCGACGATATCCAGACCAAAGGCGGAGAGTAACTCCGCCAGTTCACGCACTTTGCCGGGATTGCCGGTTGCGAGGACAACTTTTTGCATAACAGTTCCAGTTTGATTCATTTACAGCAGATACCAGAGACCCGGGAACAGGTCCATGCCGAGAAAGTTCAGGGCATACAGCACCAGGATGACGATCATTGCTGAGAAATCGATGCCGCCCATCGCAGGCAGAATACGGCGAACAGGTGCCATCATCGGCTCGGTTAACTGCACCAGCAGATAGTCGACAGGACCCCGGCCCTGGCTGATCCAGCTCATCAGGGAGCGAATAATAATCACCCAGAAGACCAGATAGCCGGCGGATTTAACCAGCGACAGCAGGCCGACCAGCAGATTGGTTGGGTCGACTGAGAAGACGCCCACCTGAATCAGCAATAAAATCGGGTATTTCAGCGTAGTCAGCACAAATGCCAGCAGCAGCGAGGCGGTATCTATCGGGCCCAGTGCCGGCAGTATACGGCGCAGCGGCTTAACAATCGGCTGTGTCACTTTTACGACAAACTGCGCCACTGGATTGTAAAAATCGCAGCGGGACCACTGCATCCAGATGCGTAACAGCAGCACCATGACGTAGAGATCGATCAGCGTTTTTACTAAAAACGTCAGTGTTAACATGAAGTTCCTCTGTTATTGTTGTGAGTTGTGCGCATAATCTCGTGCGCCAAAAATGGCGGTGCCGATACGCACCATCGTACTGCCTGCGGCGATTGCCGCCTCCATGTCATCGCTCATTCCCAGCGAAAGCGTGTCTGCATGCGGATAGTGCTGTTGCAGCTGCCGGAAGGCTTCCGCCATCTGCTGACACACCGCCAGCTGCCGCGCGTAATCACTCTCTGCTGCCGGAATCGCCATTAATCCGCGCAGCCGCAGTTGCGGCAGGGCAGCGATCTGCTCCGCCAGCCCGGAAACGGCCTCCAGCATGATGCCAGATTTGCTGTTCTCGTCACTGATATTTACCTGAATTAACACATTCAGCGGTGGCAGCGAAGCAGGCCGCTGATCGTTGAGCCGCTGCGCGATGCGCTGGCGGTCAATGGTGTGACACCAGGCGAAATGTTCCGCCACCAGACGGCTTTTATTGGACTGCAGCGGGCCGATGAAGTGCCACTCCAGCTCAGGATGTGCGGCCAGTGCCTGGACCTTTTCAACCCCTTCCTGAACGTAATTTTCACCAAAGGCAATCTGGCCAGCGGCAAAGGCTTCTTCGACCGCGCTCGCAGGTTTGGTTTTACTGACTGCAAGCAGGGTAATTTCTTCTGGTGCGCGGCCGCAACTCGCGGCAGCAGCAGCGATTCGCTGCCGCACTTGCTGTAGGTTCTGCTGGATTGAAGTCATAGTCAGGAGAAATTATGAATCTGGATGAAATGGTGGGGCTTAGTGTAAAGCATAATGCCGCCGATCTGCACCTTTGCAGCGGACATTTGCCCTACTGGCGGCAGCAGGGAAGGCTGGAGGTGATGCCGCAGCAGTGCCCGCTTTCTGGTGCATGGATGGCGCAGTTTATGGCCCGCTGGCTCAGTGACCCGCAGCGTCAGGAGCTGGAGCGCGCAGGGCAGCTCGATTTCGCCCTGAGCCTGGCCGATGGTCAGCGTCTGCGCGCCAATCTCTTTATGCAGCGCAACGGCCTGTCACTGGCACTGCGCATCATCGCCACGGCATGCCCGACGCTGGAAAGCCTGCAACTGCCCGCCATTGTCCCGACGCTGCTGGAGCAGCAGGATGGGCTGATTCTGGTGACGGGAGCGACCGGCAGCGGTAAATCAACCACGCTGGCGGCGCTGGTCGATGCGCTGAACCGCCAGCAGGCGCGGCATATCATCACGCTGGAAGATCCGATTGAATTTATCCATCACAGCCAGCAGTCGCTGATACAGCAGCGTGAAATCGGCCTGCACTGCGGTTCGTTCTCGCTGGGGGTAAAGGCAGCACTGCGTGAAGATCCCGACGTTATACTGCTGGGCGAATTGCGCGACAGCGAGACTATTCGTCAGGCGCTGACTGCTGCGGAGACCGGCCATCTGGTGCTGGCGACGCTGCACACGCGTGGCGCAGCGCAGGCGGTGGATCGGCTGGTTGATGTCTTTCCGGCAGAGGAGAAACAGCTGGTGCGTACTCAGCTGGCGGGCAGCCTGAAAGCGGTAATTGCACAACGGCTGGTGCCGTCAGTTGCCGGTTCGCGCATCGGACTGTTTGAGGTACTGATCGCCACACCGGGCATCACCAATCTGATCAGAGAAGGCAAGATGCACCAGATCCCTGCGCTGTTACAAACCGGCGCACAGGCCGGTATGCAGACGTTTGAGCAGAGCAGGCTGGCGCGTCAGGCTGCCGGACTGATTGAGTGAGGATGTCAGTAATGGTTTTCGAACCAGTCCTGCAAAATGATGGCAGCAGACTGTGAGTCGACCGATCCTTTATTGAGCGCACGATAGCCGCCGCGTTCAAACAGGCCAGCACGCGCTTCTACCGTACTGAGTCGTTCATCCTGCAGCTCCACGCGGATGCCAAAACGCCCGTGCAGGCGGTTGGCAAATTTACGTGCGCGATCGGTCAGCGGCTGCTCGGTGCCATCCATATTCAGCGGTAATCCCACCACCACGAAATCGGGCTGCCACTCTTTCAGCAGTTTTTCAATTACCAGCCAGTCCGGGATGCCATCTTGCGCTTTCAGGGCGGTCAGCGGACGGGCGCTGCCAGTGAGTTGCTGACCTACGGCGACACCAATACTTTTGGTGCCGAAGTCGAATCCTAACAGAGTTTGAGTTGACATCAGGCGTGTCCGGCGTCGCTGGCCATGTTATGAATATCGACGCCAATACTGCGCGCCGCTTCGCGCCAGCGCTCTGAAATCGGCGTCTGGAACAGGATGTTGCTGTTAGCAGGCGTGGTCAGCCAGGCATTTTCCATCAGCTCATTCTCCAGCTGATCTTTTTCCCAGGCGCAGTAACCCAGCGCGACCAGCACGTTAGTGGGCTGAGACGCCGTACCGATCGACTCCAGCACGTCACGGGACGTGGTGATGATCGTGTTATCGGAAACACGAATACTGGAGGTAAAGGTGCGTTGCGCGGAGTGCAGGATAAAGCCACGATCTTCCGCCAGCGGGCCGCCGGTAAACACCGGTTTATCCAGCTTGATCGCCGGATCGCGATCGTCAGCAGAGATTTTGAGCTTCTTCAGAATGCCTTCAACCGTCAGGTTTTCCATGGGTTTATTGATGATCAGTCCCATTGCACCCTCTTCATTATGTTCGCAGAGATAGACCACGGAACGTTTGAAGAAAGGATCCTGCAATGAAGGCATGGCAATCAAAAAGTGATGTTGTAAATTCATTCTCACACGATGTACCAAAAAAATAACCGGCACGCGACGGCCGCACCGGTATTGGGTTGATCACGGAGCTTCGCCCCGGCGTCATGCTCAGCCCAGGCGCTTCTCAATGGCATCCATCAACATGCCGGTGATGGAGATCGGGAACGCAGCCTCAATTTCACGAATGCAGGTTGGGCTGGTCACGTTAACTTCAGTCAGTTTATCACCGATGATGTCCAGACCGACAAAAATCAGCCCTTTTGCTTTCAGCGTCGGGCCAACACGGCGCGCGATTTCCCAGTCGCTTTCGCTCAGCGGACGCGCTTCACCGCGACCACCGGCGGCGAGGTTGCCACGCGTTTCACCGCCCTGCGGGATACGCGCCAGGCAGTAAGGCACCGGCTCGCCATCGACGACCAGCACGCGTTTGTCACCCTCGGTGATCGCCGCAATATAATTCTGCGCCATGCAGAAACGGCTCTCATGCTCGGTCAGGGTTTCGGTAATCACGCCAAAGTTAGGATCATCTTTCTTCACGCGGAAAATCGACGCACCACCCATGCCATCCAGCGGCTTCATGATGATGTCGCCATGCTCCTGCCAGAAAGCGCGCAGCTGCGCTTTGCTGCGGGTCACCAGGGTATCAGGCGTAAACTCGGCAAACCAGGCGGTGTAGAGCTTTTCGTTACAGTCACGCAGGCTCTGCGGTTTGTTCACGATCAGCGTACCCAGCTCTTCAGCGCGCTCCAGAATATAGGTCGCATAGATGAACTCGGTATCGAATGGCGGATCTTTGCGCATCAGCACCACATTCAGGTCAGCCAGCGGGATCACCTGCTCGCTGCCGAACTGATACCAGTTCTCAGGGTTCTGCTCGACGGTCAGCAGGCGGGTGCGGGCCGAGGCCACGCCACCGCGCAGGGAGAGATCGTGCATCTCCATGTAGTGAATTTCATAACCACGGCGCTGTGCTTCCAGCAGCATAGCGAAGCTGGAGTCTTTTTTAATATTGATGGACGAAATAGGGTCCATCACGATGCCAAGTTTAATCATTATTATCTCCTCGGTGAGGCGGTATTTACCGCCTCGTCTGGTTCGGTCTGCAGTGGGCCGATCGGTCAGGACATCATGCCTGCTCTCTTTCCGCTGAAAGTATCGCTTAACCCAGGTCGCCAAACCTCACCTGAAGTGCCGTAATGGCCGTCAGCGCGGTAGTTTCGGTACGCAATACCCGTGGGCCAAGCAGAATGTCAGTAAAATCGTGCTGCGCCGTCATCGCAATCTCGTCCGCAGACAAACCGCCTTCAGGGCCAATCAGCAACCTTACCCGCTCAACAGGCTGGGGCAGCGTGTTGATGCTGTGGCTGGCGCGCGGATGCAGGTTAAGCTTCAGTCCGCTATCTGCTTCTGCGCACCAGGCTTCCAGCGTCATCGCTTCACGAATCTCCGGCACGCGATTACGGCCGCACTGCTCGCAGGCGGCAATAGCAATTTTCTGCCACTGCTGGATCTTCTTCGCCAGACGCTCAGCATCAAGCTTTACGCCACAGCGCTCGGAAAACAAGGGTGTAATGACATTCACGCCCAGTTCGATCGATTTCTGGATAGTGAATTCCATTTTTTCACCTCGCGACATCACCTGACCTAAATGCAGATGTAACGGTGACTCGCGATCGTCCGGCTGGCTCTCTGTGACCGATACTTTTACACGCTTTTTATCTACATGCGTGATCTCTGCTGCAAAAGTCAGATTAGTGCCATCAAAGAGTTCCAGACGCTGACCTGCCGTCATCCGGAGCACCCGGCCCACATGATTGGATGCATCTTCATCCAGGGTAATTTCACTGCCGATGCTTAATGGCCCGGCGTGATAGATGCGAGGTATACGCATAAGGTTCCTGAGACCGGACGCCGCGCTGCAGCGGCGTCATTGGAAAAAGAGCTAGTGTAGGGCAGGGATTTTAGCGCTGGCAAGCCTGCTGCACATAAGGATTGTGATTGCCCTGAACCTTTGCAATGCGCTGGTCGCGTTCGCACTCCCAAATTGTTACGGGATAGAGCTTGTTCCAGGCGGTAAACAGCTGCGTCTGCTGGCGCGAAATACGCAGATGATACTGGTCGCGCATATAGAAATAGGTGCGGGCAATGGCACCACGCGCCCGCGCAGGTGGCTCCGCCTGTTTGAGTTTAAAGTCGATCTTCATCTCACACTGGCCGTACTGCTGCTCGCTGCCGTTCCATTGACTGTAGGCGAAGTTGCCACGGTCGCCATTCACTTCACCCACCGCAGGCTGCAGGTTGTGCAGGTCGGTTTCGATGCGGCGGTAGTCGGGATCTTTGCTGCAGTTTTTACGACCGCCATCCTGCCAGCACTGACGCTGATGGCCAAACTCCCAGGCGGGCATCACATGTTCCCACTCAATGCGTGCGGCGCGATTGGCGTTTTTGCGCACCTGATAGCCACAGCTGTTGAGATCGGGAATCCCCTTTTTTCCCTGCCACTGAATCTTACAGCCACAGTAAAAAGAACCCGGTGCATCGGTGTTGATCGCCGCCGCAAAGGTTTTGGCCTGCTGAAAGTTATTTTGATGATAGTTATTCAGGTTGAGGGCGTCAGCGGCGGGCGCAAACATCAGCGCAACCGCCAGACTTAGTATGCGAGACATATTCCAGATTTCTACTCAGTACGAAAAAGGGCGGCAGGGTAACAGAATGTGGAATAGGGCGGAATGGGGATTCTTCTCAGGACGCGACAAATTCACCCGCGATCAGCAGGCTGCCACAGTGCACGCAGCGATATTCACTCTCTTTGCGCAGTATACGATTGTGGCGGCGCACGGTCAGCTGATGCTGCTGACACTGACAGCGGTAGGCAAAGGTGTTGCTGCGTACGGATGCGATCTCAAACTGGTGAGTACGCCGTGCCGGAACGCCCAGCACCTGCTCCATCATCCACTTCCACTCTTTGCCGTGCGGCGCAACGCGACCAAATTGCTTCCAGACCAGCAGATGCGCCAGCTCATGCGGCACCACTTCATCGATAAATGCCTGCTGGTTTTCCAGCAGCAGCACAGGATTGATGCGAATTTCCCAGGACGCCAGCCAGGCGGTGCCCGCCGCCGTACCACGCTGCTGGTAGAGCAGCTTCGGTTCCGGATAACGGGTTTTCAGCGCCTGATTCGCACGTTCAAGCGACTGGCGCAGCGAGCGCATTACGGCCTGCTGCAGGGCAATGGGGAGACGAGGCGTTTTCATGGCGCTCAGAATAATCGCCGCCGCGCAGGAACTCAACGTCGCCAGCGACAAGTGTGGTTCTGGCTGGGGGAAAATTTCTGGTTTAAATATTGTTATGGGCTTTTTTAGAATATTCTATTAATGAGATTCACCGCAGAGTGGATGGATGAAAAGCGAACGGCACAGGGCATGGATAAACCAATGAAAAATAATGATAACGTCAGGAAACAACGGATTGTGCTGGTGACGGATCTGATGGCCGGTCGTGGTGGTATGGAAAATGTGACCGGTCAGTTGATTAAGGCCCTGAATGCGGAACCCGGTACCGAAGCAGGGCTGTTTATTATCAACAGCGGAGAGGAGAGCCACTCCCGCGCCTGGACCGCCAATGCTGTTCTGGCTGAGAGCGTCTGCACGCTGCGGAATAAGAAAATAAAAAATCTTATTCATACGCTGAGAATGGCCGCCTTCTTTCGTCGTTATCAGCCCGATCATATCCTGACCCTCAACACCATTCCCTGCCTGATGACGCGCCGGGCAATCACGCTTTCAGGACGTAAAATCGTGTTGTCGAGCTGGATGCACCTGCCTCCGCGTGAACGTTATCGTCCCCATTATCTGCTGCGGGCCGATCACCATTTTGCGATCAGTAATCAGATTAAAGAGCAGCTGGTGGAACTGGGCGCACGCGCCACTGACGTTGACGTGATCTATAACCCGATCAAACGTAATGAGACGGTAATCGGCAGACCCCAGGCGCTGAAGTTTCTCTATATTGGTCGCGTCCATTATCAGCGGCAGAAACAGCTTAAAGATCTGTTTGATGCCCTGCAGCAGCTGGATGCGCCCTGGACGCTGGAGATAGTGGGTGACGGGGAAGATCTGACGCAGTGTCAGCACTACGTGACGCAACTCGGCATTCAGGATCGCATCACCTGGCATGGCTGGCAGGAGAATGCCTGGGAGTATGTCATCCGCCATATCAGACAGGTCACCTGCCTGGTCATGACCTCTAACTTCGAAGGCTTCCCGCTGATCCTGCTGGAGGCGATGTCGCGCGGCGTCTACTGTGTTTCATCCGACTGCATCAGCGGCCCGGCGGAAATTATTCAGAACGGTATTAATGGTCAGCTCTATCCCACCCATGACAGCATGGCGCTGGCCGCGATTCTCAACGCTATGAGCGGGGATTTCCACTTCCCCGATCATCAGGCTATTAAAGCGAGCATCACCGGTTTTTATGAGGAAAATTATATGAAGCACCTGATGAGTGTGTTTAACCGCCTTACTGAGGTTAAGCATGACGAATAAAATCAGTCGCAATGGATTAACGTTAATGGTTAATTTTTCAGTTATTGCGCTCTGCCTGGCGCTGTCACTGAATATGTTTGTTACCGGCCTGCCGCAAAAAATATTTTATCTGGTCTCTTATCTCTCTGTCGCGTCCGTGCTGTATGGCCTGGTGCGCAGGCGGGTGGACTTTAAAGAGAACGGTTTTTATATCGCCCTGTTTGCTGTGCTGATTATCTTTGCCCTGATTCGACTGTTCTGGGCGATTCACGTGAAGGGGATCGAAACCGCGCCCTCAAGCGATGCCATCACTAATATGGGCAACTATCTGCTGGGCGCGAAGCGGCTGTTGATGGGTGCCTTTGTGCTGCTCAGTCTGGCTGTTTATGGGGATCGTGTCTCCCTGACTACGCTACGCGTCGGAAAAGGGCTCATCCTTCTTGGCCTGCTGATTACGCTAGGCTTTGGTATCCACGAGCATCTCTACACTGAGAATATCCGCATCAAGCTCACCACCGAAGCCGCCTCCATGTCCTCCTACATGATTCTGTTTATCTATTGTGCCTGGCTGTGGCTAAGCCGCTATGAGACGCACGCTTACTGGAAGGTGGCCGATATCGCTGTGCTGGCAGTGACCTTTGCCTTGCTCTACCTGTGCGGCACCCGTGTGACTCTGATTGCGCTGATTGCCGTGGGGCTGCTGTTCCTGGTGCAGACCTACCGGCTGTCGCTGCTGACTAACTGGCGGATTAGCGCTCTGATGGTGGGCGTAATGGCGGTGCTGATTCTGATGACCAGCAACCGCTGGGTAGAGGGAGTGCAGGATATTGAGAACTTTGGTTCAAACAGTTCGACCTCGCTGGGCGCACGTGTCGCCATCTGGGGCGGGGCGGTCAACTTTATTGAGCACCATGGCGGTTTTGCGACGCCGGATGCGCGCACCACTGAGGCGCGTCAGTTCATCACTGCGCACTATCCTCTCAATGTTGAAGGCTTCACCAACGTTAAATACAACATGCACAACGAGTTCCTCGAGGTGACGTCATTGCAGGGCTGGCTGGGTACGGCGTCGCTGGCGCTGCTCTATCTGACTGTGCTGGCGGGCTGGCTGAAGAAGTGTGATCTGCGCGGCGTGGCGCTGCCGATGGTGGCGCTATTTACCACCGGACTGACCGATTCGGTGCTGCCCTATAATCAGACCGCGACCATTTTCATTATGGCGCTGGCGCTCTGCTGCATACGGCGGCCCCTGCCGGTAACGCGGGTAACCACAGCGTAGTGGGGCGTTGAACAAATAAAAACGGCTGGGTTTCCAGAGAAACCCCGCCGTTTTTTTTACCGCGTTTTTTACCGGGTAAAATTAATCGCGTGAACCGATGTCGCGCAGTTTTTTACCTGCCATCAGGTTACGTTCGATGTGTTCCAGCGAGACGTTTTTGGTCTCAGGGATCAGCATCACCGTCAGCAGAATGAAGAACAGGTTAAGCAGTGCGTAGACCCAGAAGGTGTTCGCATTGCCCAGCGTATTCAGCATCGTCAGGAAGGTCGCACCTACGATCATGTTCGCGATCCAGTTGGTGGTGGTGGAGACAGTGATACCGAAATCGCGGCCTTTCAGCGGCTGAATTTCGGAACAGAGTACCCAGATCAACGGACCGGCTGACATCGCAAAACCGATGATGAACATCAGCAGCATACCTACCGCAAAGTACTGTGCGCCCGGCGAGTGAATGCCGAAGTGCAGCATCGTACCCAGAACGCCCATACCGGCTGCCATCACCATAAAGCCCAGAATCAGGGTAGGTTTACGACCCCAGCGATCCACCAGGCCAATGGCAATAAAGGTCGCCAGTACGTTAACCAGACCCACAATCACCGTGCCCCACATCTGCTGGGTGGTGTTGGTGAAGCCCGCGATTTCAAAGATTTTTGGCGCGTAGTACATGATGACGTTCATGCCGGTAAACTGCTGCATCACCTGCAGCAGGATGCCGAGATAGACCGCACGACGGAAGTGGCTGCTGCTGGTGAACAGACCCCAGCCAGACTGTTTGATCTTCAGACTTTCACGGATCTCTTCCAGCTCACGTTTTGCCTGCTCGCTGGTGTCACGCAGACGATCCAGTACGCGTTGTGCATCGCGGAAGTTGCCTCGCGCCGCCAGCCAGCGTGGGCTGTTTGGCAGGAAGAAAACGCCGACCAGCAGCAACAGTGCCGGAATAGTGATGATGCCCAGCATCCAGCGCCAGTTGCCGGTAAAGCTGAACGCCGTATCGGACAGGTAAGCACCAAGAATACCGATGGTGATCATCAGCTGATAAAGCGAAATCATACTGCCGCGAATTTTTTCCGGAGCGATCTCAGAAAGATAAAGCGGGGCAGTATAAGAGGCGATACCGACTGCCAGACCCAGCAGAACGCGGGCGCTGATCAGCATTTCCGGGTTTGGCGACATCGCCGACCAGAGTGAACCGATAACGAACAGAATCGCACCGGCCATCAGGCTTTTTTTACGGCCCAGGCGGGATGACATCCAGCCGCTGCCGATAGCACCGACCGCCGCACCAAACATCATGGAACTGACGATCCACTCCTGCTGATGAGGGGTGACGTTAAAGTCCTTTGCTATAAACGGCAGAGCACCGGCGATAACGCCGATATCCAGACCGAACAGCAGACCCGCAAGGGCCGCCAGAAAGCAGACAAATAAGGTCATCGCCTTATTTGAAGTTCTGCTTTTGTGTGTATTGCCAGGCATTTTAGCCTCCAGGTTTATCCATCATTGTTTTTATCAATGTTAAAAAACCTTTTGCGGGAAAAAAGTGAGCCTGATCACATCAGTGTAATCGCTTACACACGCTGAAACCCTGAAATTCAGCATATTTTTCCCGGAAAGATTAATTAACCAGTGAGGTATAGCACTCATTAAGTTTCTGACAATGCTCTATTTACTGGCTATCAGACGACGCTGAAAATAACGCATTTTCAGCAGAATAACTACGTGCGTTAATTCCTAAATATCGGATAAACAAAGCATTTCAATTTGTAATCGTTAACATTTATTCGTCAGAAAAAGCGAAAAGAAGTGTAGCTGAGAACTGAAAATTTGCTGCAGAGAGAAGAAGATGTCGGGCAGATGCGTTTTTTTGTCGTCACGCGCTCACCAGAAATTGCGCTGGCCTGTTCGTTCAGAAGGGTAGCGGGAGCAAAATTGCTCCGGTTAGCAATGGGGCTGAAAAGGCAATAAAAAACCCTGCCGCAGTGGCAGGGTTTTTATCAGCAGCTGGTAACCTTACAGGCCAGCCGCTTCACGCAGCAGGGCAGCTTTGTCTGTTTTTTCCCATGGGAAATGTTCACGACCAAAGTGACCGTAAGCTGCGGTCTCTTTATAGATTGGGTGCAGCAGATCCAGCATCTGGATCAGACCATATGGACGCAGGTCGAAGAACTCGCGCACCAGCAGCGTCAGCTGTTCGGTAGAGATTTTCTCGGTACCGAAGGTTTCCACCATGATAGAAGTGGGTTCAGCCACGCCGATAGCGTAGGAGACCTGGATTTCACAACGGTCAGCCAGGCCGGCCGCTACGATGTTTTTCGCCACGTAACGTGCCGCATAGGCTGCAGAGCGGTCAACTTTAGATGGATCTTTACCCGAGAACGCACCGCCACCATGACGCGCCATGCCGCCGTAGGTGTCTACGATGATTTTACGACCGGTCAGACCGCAATCGCCCATCGGGCCGCCGATCACAAAGCGACCGGTTGGGTTGATGTGATATTTGGTCGAGGCGCTCAACCACTCTGCGGGCAGAACCGGCTTGATGATCTCTTCCATCACCGCTTCCTGCAGATCTTTCTGGCTGATGGATTCAGCGTGCTGGGTAGAGAGCACAACTGCATCGATGCCCACGATTTTGCCATCGTCATACTGGAAAGTGACCTGGCTCTTGGCATCCGGACGCAGCCACGGCAGGGTGCCATTTTTACGCACTTCAGCCTGACGCTGTACCAGACGGTGCGCATAGGTCACCGGCGCAGGCATCAGCACGTCTGTTTCGTTAGTGGCATAGCCGAACATCAGGCCCTGGTCGCCCGCGCCCTGTTCCAGCGGATCGGTACGGTCAACGCCCTGATTGATATCCTGAGACTGTTTACCAATCGCGCTTAATACCGCGCAGGAGTTGGCGTCAAAGCCCATATCGGAATGGACATAGCCGATTTCACGTACGGTTTTACGGGTGATCTCTTCGATATCAACCCAGGCGCTGGTGGTGATTTCACCGCCAACCAGCACCATACCGGTTTTAACGTAGGTTTCGCAGGCCACGCGCGCTTTAGGATCCTGTTCAAGGATCGCATCCAGCACAGCATCGGAGATCTGGTCGGCGATTTTATCGGGATGTCCTTCTGATACAGACTCGGACGTAAAAAGGTGTTTAGCCATTCTGTTCTTTACCTTAAATATGGTTTGAGTACGACTGCATAGCGCCAGTGAGGTGGTCTGACCTGACGCCCCTTCAGGCAAAGCCGCGAGCAGTGAGGTTGTGTCAGCACAGCAGGCCAACACCGCCTGGATAGTAACCTGTTTAGATGGAAAACCATCTGGACGGCTATTTTAGGATAGAGGGTAAACCAATTACCAGCCCTTTTTCTGTTTCAGCATTTAACCTGTCTCTGTTATCGGCATAATTTGCTGACGCTACACGCAATTCCCCGATAATATTTTTGCATTTTACGGCTGTAAACTGTATAAAACGCCGCTGCTTTGATAGCAGCAGCAAGGATGACGCCACTGTTTGCGTCGCGCCTGTCAGACTCTGGTCTGGCTTTCACCCAGGTTGTTTTCCATGTGCCCCTGGCATATGCGGAGGTGATACAAGTAATGAACCACGCTTTTTCTTCTTCCGGTTCTCTGCGCTGCGGCGCGGCGCTGGCTCTCTCCTGCCTCCCATCTGTTTCTCATTCCTGCCGACGCGATGTCCGATGCGGTAATTTTACCGACACAGGCGCAGGCTAATCTTTATCTCTGCTCGATCGGTTTTGTCTCTTCTCTGCGCACGCGCAGCGGAACGACGCAGGTTATCCATGGTCAATACAGATCAGTTAAATGTTCTCTGTTTAAACGGAGATGGCCCGGGTGTTTTACACTTAACTCTCATGCGTGAATCGCGCTGACGGCAACGTCAGGTGAACAGGACATTGCGTTTAATGTGGCAACAGGTTTTCAGATTAGCGGCCATAAAGCCGGTTAACAGTTTCATCTTTCAACGGAAAATTGAGGTTCGCGATGTCTGACGACATGAAGAATATCAAAGGTTCGTCAGCTGGCGAACAGGGTACACTCCGCTCCATGCAGGAGGTTGCAATGAACGATCAGGATGCGAGCAAAATGTTGCGTACGTACAACATCGCCTGGTGGGGCAACAACTATTACGACGTTAACGAACTGGGCCACATCAGTGTCTGTCCCGATCCGGATCGTCCTGATGTGCGCGTCGATTTAGCTCGTCTGGTCAAAGAGCGCGAAGCGCAGGGCCAGCGTCTGCCTGCTTTATTCTGCTTCCCGCAGATCCTGCAACACCGTCTGCGTTCCATTAACGCCGCCTTTAAACGTGCGCGTGAATCCTACGGTTACAAAGGCGACTACTTCCTGGTTTACCCGATTAAAGTTAACCAGCACAAACGCGTGATTGAGTCACTGATCCACTCCGGCGAACCGCTGGGACTGGAAGCGGGCTCAAAAGCCGAGCTGATGGCGGTGCTGGCGCACGCCGGTCAGACCCGTTCGGTGATCGTCTGTAACGGCTATAAAGATCGCGAATATATTCGTCTGGCGCTGATCGGCGAGAAGATGGGCCACAAGGTCTATCTGGTGCTGGAGAAGATGACCGAAGTGCGGCTGGTGCTGGAAGAAGCAGAGCGTCTGAACGTGGTGCCACGTCTTGGTATCCGTGCGCGTCTGGCTTCGCAGGGCTCCGGTAAATGGCAGTCGAGCGGCGGCGAAAAGTCGAAGTTTGGCCTGTCAGCCACCCAGGTGCTGAAACTGGTTGAGATCATGCGTGAAGCGGGTCGCATCGACAGCCTGCAACTGCTGCATTTCCATCTGGGCTCGCAGATGTCCAACATCCGCGACATCGCTACCGGCGTGCGTGAGTCGGCGCGCTTCTATGTCGAACTGGCCAAGCTGGGCGTCAACATCAAATGTTTCGACGTCGGCGGCGGTCTGGGCGTCGATTACGAAGGAACGCGCTCGCAGTCTGACTGCTCGGTCAACTATGGCCTGAATGAGTACGCCAACAACGTAATCTGGGCGATTGGTGCTGCCTGTGATGAGCACGGTCTGGAGCATCCGACGGTGATCACCGAGTCGGGCCGTGCCGTAACCGCGCACCACACGGTGCTGGTCTCCAACATCATTGGGGTGGAGCGCAACGAGTTCAGCGAACCTGAAACGCCGGATGCGGATGCGCCGCGCCCGATCCTCAGCATGTGGGAAACCTGGCAGGAGATGCACGAGCCAAGTACCCGCCGTTCGCTGCGTGAATGGCTGCATGACAGCCAGATGGATCTGTTTGATATCCATACCGGCTACTCGTCAGGCACCTACGATCTCAAGCAGCGTTCATGGGCTGAGCAGCTCTATCTGAGCATCTGCCACTATATTCAGCAGCATCTCGATCCGAGCAACCGTGCACACCGTCCAATCATCGACGAACTGCAGGAGCGGATGGCGGATAAGATTTACGTTAACTTCTCGCTGTTCCAGTCAATGCCGGATGCGTGGGGTATCGATCAGCTGTTCCCGGTACTGCCGCTGGAAGGGCTGAACAAGAAGCCGGAGCGCCGTGCCGTGCTGCTCGACATCACCTGTGACTCCGATGGCACCATCGATCACTACGTGGATGGCGACGGTATCGCGACGACCATGCCGATGCCGGAATATGACCTTGATAACCCACCCATGCTGGGCTTCTTTATGGTGGGTGCTTATCAGGAAATTCTGGGCAACATGCATAACCTGTTTGGTGACACCGAAGCGGTGGATGTCTACGCACGCGAAAATGGCGATGTGGAAGTGCAGCTCTCCGATGAAGGCGACACCGTGGCGGACATGCTGCGTTACGTGCAGCTTGATCCCAATGAGCTGATGGCGCTGTTCCGCAATCAGGTTCAGGCATCCGATCTCGACGAAGAGCTGCGCGCGCAGTTCCTGGAAGAGTTCGAGAGCGGCCTCTACGGCTATACCTATTTAGAAGATGAATAATCGATTATGGCGACCGGTAATCGCATATTGCAGTTGCCGTTAACTATGTCGATAATCTGACTCACTCAATCCCTTCCTCGTCGGGCCTAACGACGCGGAGGGGATTTTTTTCATCTCAACCTTAATGGTTTGCGGGCTGGCCCGACTTACGCACATAGAGAGAGCAATTATGTATAACACGCTTGGCAATCAGTACGACAACTCCCTGGTTTCTAACGCCTTTGGTTTCATGCGTTTTCCGCTGAATTTTCAGCCTTACGACAGCGACGCCGAGTGGGTTATCACCGGCGTGCCGTTTGATGCCGCGACCTCGGGTCGTCCGGGCAGCCGCCTGGGTCCGGGTGCGATTCGCCAGATCTCCACCAATCTGGCCTGGGAAGGCTGCCGCTGGCCGTGGGATTTCGATCTGCGTCAGCGTCTGAACGTCGTCGATTGCGGCGATCTGGTTTACGCCTTCGGTGATTCGCAGGATCTCTCCGACAAATTGCAGGCCCATGCTGAAAAACTGCTGGCCAATGGCAAGCGCATGATGACCTTTGGCGGCGACCACTACGTCACACTGCCACTGCTGCGTGCCCATGCAAAACACTTCGGCAAAATGGCGCTGGTGCACTTTGATGCGCATACCGACACCTACTCTAACGGCCCGACCTTCGACCACGGCACCATGTTCTTTACCGCGCCGAAAGAGGGGCTGATCGATCCGCAGCACTCAGTGCAGATTGGTATCCGTACCGAATTCGACAAGAGCCTGGGCTTCAACGTGCTGGATGCGGCGCAGGTCAATGACCGCAGCGTTGACGATATCCTCGCCGAAGTGAAACGCACCGTCGGCGATCTGCCGGTCTATCTGACCTTCGATATCGACTGTCTGGATCCGGCGCATGCACCTGGCACCGGCACGCCGGTGATTGGCGGGCTGACCACCGATAAAGCGACCAAGCTGATCCGTGGCCTGCAGGGCATGAACATTGTCGGCATGGATCTGGTGGAAGTCGCACCGGGTTACGATCATGCTGATCTGACGGCACTGGCAGCGGCTACGCTGGCGCTGGATATGCTGCATGTTCAGGCTGTAAACAAAGGCTGATGCCTGCTGCCTGTCGGCTTCAGTCCGGCAGGCGCTGAACGCGGCGTCCTGTCCATCGGGCAGACGCCGCTGCTGTGATCTTCCTCTCTTTGCCGGATCCGATCGATTCCCTTCTGACCCCGACGGGTAACCGTCAGGCGCGAACCCCTATCTGCAACTAAACTTACAGCGTAAAAATGGCGTAGTGGAGATAATCATGGGCTTTCTTGATGAACTGGCTGGCGCACTGGATGGCAACCAGAGTGAAGGGCATCCGCCGGGACAGTTACAGGCTGTCTGGCATTGGGTGCAGGAGCAGGGCGGTATTGAAGTGCTGCTGCAAAAATTCCAGCAGGGCGGGCTGGGTGAGGTGTTTGGTTCCTGGATCGGCACCGGCGATAACCATCCGGTTGGCCACAGTGAGATTCAGTCTGCTTTTGGTCAGGATGAACTGCAGTCACTGGCCGACAAACTCGGCACCGATGTGAAAGGGGCATCGGGTACGCTGGCTGCGCTATTGCCGCAGCTGATTGATAAAATGTCGCCGCAGGGACACATGGATGAACAGGCGCTGCATGACAATAAGCTGGATCTGGGCTCGATGGTGGATCAGATATTTAAGCGCTAGCGGACTTCGCACGGCTAAGCGCGCACGCCGGATGCATGCGCGCTCAGCGGCGGAATTACTTGCCGTCGGCAGCAATTCGCTCACGAATATGCGCGGCGCGCGCTTCAGAGGCGGGATGCGAGTCAAACATCGAACTCTGACGTCCCTGTTCCATCTTCGCCAGCTTTTCAAAGCTGGTGGCCAGGCCCATTGGATCGATATTGCGCTTCTTCATCAGGTCGTAGGAGTAGTCATCCGCCTGTGATTCCTGCGTCTGGGAGAACTGCGCATTCACCAGTTTTTCACCCATTTCACCCAGCTGCGACTGCGACAGTGAACCAATCACGCCGCCAACCGAGGAGGCTGCAGTGCGGGCCGCGGTTGTGGCATACGCCAGCTGCATCGCCTTGCGCGTATGACCTAACGCGACGTGGCCCATCTCATGACCCAGCACGCCTTCCACTTCATTGTCAGTCATCATATCCATCAGACCGCTGTAAACACGAATACAGCCGTTTGCCATCGCCCAGGCGTTGACATCTTTGGTCTGATAAACCTTGTAGTTAGCCGGTACGCCGTTGATGTTATCGCCCAGCGCCGCCGCGATCTTGTTCAGACGCTGCTGATAATCACTGTTAGCAGGCGCAATCTGATTATCTTTGTCCATCTGCTCACAGGATTTATCGCTCAGCTGCTTTACCTGATCGTCGCTGAGGGTATAAGCCTGATACGCCTGCGCGCCCGACTGCATCAGCGCATTGTTGTCTAAACCCTGACAGCCACTCAGCAGCGTCGTCAGTCCAAGCGCTAACACCATTTTTTTGATTTTCATGCTGTATCCCATTCATAACAAGGTAAGAAAAACAAACACCTGAAACTCAGACAGGTGAATAAACGATTTGGTTATAGCGTGCCAGTCTGCACTTTGCTAGCAGATATGGCTGGAAAAGCCATACGAAGCGGCTGCATTTAGCGTTTTACAGCATGTACTTTTGCCCCGTTTCTCATGTACATTGATGGGCAACTTTTTCCTTGTTTTGCCCGGTAACTCATTAATAACAATAAGTTAAGGTGCGAAGCATTAATCCGACCTGGAGTAGAAAATGCCCTCTCGTAAAGAGCTTGCCAACGCCATTCGTGCGTTAAGTATGGATGCAGTACAGAAAGCGAAATCGGGACATCCGGGTGCCCCAATGGGCATGGCGGACATCGCTGAAGTACTCTGGCGCGGCTACCTGAACCACAACCCAACCAACCCGCTGTGGGCTGACCGCGACCGTTTCGTGCTCTCTAACGGTCACGGCTCAATGCTGATCTATAGCCTGTTGCACCTGACCGGTTACGATCTGCCCCTGAGCGAACTGGAAAACTTCCGTCAGCTGCACTCAAAAACTCCAGGTCACCCGGAATATGGCTACACCGTGGGCGTTGAAACCACCACCGGTCCGCTGGGGCAGGGCATCGCTAACGCAGTAGGTTTTGCCATTGCTGAGCGCACGCTGGCAGCACAGTTCAACCGTCCGGGTCATGATATCGTAGACCACAACACCTATGTCTTCATGGGTGATGGCTGCATGATGGAAGGTATCTCGCACGAAGTCTGCTCACTGGCCGGTACCCTGAAGCTGGGCAAACTGGTGGCGTTTTATGATGACAACGGTATCTCTATCGACGGTCACATTGATGGCTGGTTCACCGACGACACCGCTAAGCGCTTTGAAGCTTATGGCTGGCACGTGGTGCGCGGCGTCGATGGTCACGATGCGGATGCGATTGCGAAAGCGATCGAAGAAGCGAAAAGCGTCAGCGACAAGCCTTCCCTGCTGATGTGCAAAACCGTTATCGGTTTTGGTTCACCGAACAAAGCCGGTACCCATGATTCACACGGCGCACCGCTGGGTGATGATGAAGTGGCACTGACCCGCAAACAGCTGGGCTGGAACCACGCGCCGTTCGTTATTCCTTCTGATATCTACGCTGAGTGGGACGCGAAAGAAGCGGGCCAGGCGAAAGAGTCTGCATGGAATGAGAAATTCGCCGCTTACGCACAGGCTCATCCTGAACTGGCTGCCGAGTTTAAACGCCGCGTCAGCAACGAACTGCCAGCTAACTGGCAGGAAGAGTCGCAGAAGTTCGTTGAGCAGCTGCAGGCGAACCCGGCGAAGATCGCCAGCCGTAAAGCCTCACAGAATGCTATTGAAGCTTTCGGTAAAATTCTGCCGGAATACCTGGGCGGCTCAGCCGATCTGGCACCCAGCAACCTGACAATCTGGTCTGGCTCTAAGCCGATCAACGAAGATGCTGCGGGTAACTACATCCACTACGGCGTGCGTGAGTTCGGTATGACCGCAATCGCCAATGGCCTGGCGCTGCACGGCGGCTTCCTGCCTTACACCGCGACCTTCCTGATGTTTGTTGAATATGCGCGTAACGCAGCGCGTATGGCGGCACTGATGAAGATCCGTCAGATCATGGTCTACACCCACGACTCTATCGGTCTGGGCGAAGATGGCCCGACGCACCAGCCGGTTGAACAGATGGCGAGCCTGCGCACCACGCCAAACATGAGCCTGTGGCGTCCATGTGACCAGGTTGAATCCGCGGTGGCGTGGAAATATGCCATTGAGCGTAAAGATGGCCCGACTGCGCTGATCTTCTCCCGTCAGAACCTGGCGCAGCAGGAGCGTGACACTGCTCAGCTGGCTAACGTAGCGCGCGGCGGTTACGTGCTGAAAGATTGCGATGGCACGCCTGAGCTGATCCTGATCGCCACCGGTTCCGAAGTTGAACTGGCTGTCGGTGCCTGGGACAAACTCACCAGCGAAGGCCGCAAAGTGCGCGTGGTCTCTATGCCATCAACGGATGCCTTCGACAAGCAGAGTGATGAGTACCGTGAATCCGTACTGCCAAAAGCGGTCAGCGCACGCGTCGCAATCGAAGCGGGCATCGCTGATTACTGGTTCAAATACACCGGCCTGAACGGCGCTATCGTGGGCATGACCAGCTTCGGCGAATCTGCACCTGCCGATCAGCTGTTCGAACTGTTTGGCTTTACCATCGACAACGTCGTCGCGAAAGCGAAAGCGCTGCTGGCGTAAAACCGGTCAGGCTGGCCTGTTCCCGCCCGGCTGTAAAAAAAGAGGGACGAGATTTTCGTCCCTTTTATTTTTTTATTCCTGCAGTAATAACCGCCTTTTGCCTTAATTTGTGACGAAGATCCAAATTTAAGCAGCCAGATTGATCACAATCATTCCTGTTATTCCTTCCTTCTATTATTGTAGCTGAACCGTTTCAGTCGCCAGGCAAATCGCCCTGGTTTCGGACAATGCCGGGTAAGAATCTCCTGTACAAAATGCAGTGAAACGCTCAGGCTAACGGCACGTTTTTTTCAGTCTGACGTGGCAGGAGAGAAATGACGGTACGGGTAGCGATAAATGGTTTTGGCCGGATTGGACGCAACGTCCTGCGCGCGCTGTATGAAACGGGCCGACGTGCAGAGATCACCGTGGTCGCGATTAACGAGCTGGCAGAAGCCACCGGTATGGCGCATCTGCTGAAATACGATACCAGCCATGGCCGTTTTGCTTTCGATGTCCGCCAGGAGCGCGATGTAATGTGGGTGGGTGGCGATACCCTGCGCATTTTGCACCGTGCAGCAATTGCCGATCTGCCGTGGCGTGAACTCGACGTGGATGTGGTGCTGGACTGCACCGGCGTCTATGGCTCACGCGCTGATGGCGAAGCGCATCTTCAGGCTGGCGCCAAAAAAGTGCTGTTCTCTCATCCCGGCGGAAACGATCTCGACGCCACAGTGGTGTATGGCGTTAACCAGCAGTTACTCACCGCCAGTGACCGCATCGTCTCCAACGCTTCCTGTACCACTAACTGCATTATCCCGGTGATTAAACTGCTGGATGATGCGTTTGGTATCGAATCCGGCACCGTCACCACGATCCACTCGGCGATGCACGATCAGCAGGTGATCGACGCCTATCACAGCGATCTGCGCCGTACGCGTGCAGCCAGTCAGTCGATCATCCCGGTGGACACTCGCCTGGCGGCAGGCATTACCCGTATTTTTCCGAAATTCAACGATCGCTTCGAGGCGATAGCCGTTCGCGTTCCGACGATTAACGTGACGGCCATTGATCTCAGCGTTTCTGTGCATCAGGCGGTGACGGCGTGTGAAGTTAACACCCTGTTGCGAAGCGCGGCAGAAGGGACATTTCGTGGTATAGTTGACTATACGGAATTACCGTTAGTCTCAGTAGATTTTAACCATGATCCGCACAGTGCCATTGTGGACGGAACACAAACGCGGGTCAGCGGTCAACACCTTATCAAGACCCTGGTCTGGTGTGACAACGAATGGGGCTTTGCTAACCGAATGCTCGACACGACGTTAGCGATGGCCGCAAGCGGTTTCAGGTAAGACGCGGTATGCGTCTGGCAAAACTTATGAGAATCAACGAGAGGATTCACCATGTCTGTAATTAAGATGACCGATCTGGATCTGGCTGGTAAACGCGTTCTGATCCGTGCCGATCTGAACGTACCGGTTAAAGAAGGTAAAGTGACGTCTGATGCACGTATCCGTGCTTCTCTGCCAACCATTGAAGCGGCGTTGAAACAGGGCGCGAAAGTAATGGTTACCTCTCACCTGGGTCGTCCGACCGAAGGTGAATACAATGAAGAGTTCTCGCTGCTGCCGGTAGTTAACTACCTGAAAGACAAGCTTAGCGGCACCACCGTGACCCTGGCAAAAGATTACCTCGATGGCGTTGAAGTCGGCGCTGGCGAACTGGTTGTGCTGGAAAACGTTCGCTTTAACAAAGGCGAAAAGAAAGATGACGAAGCACTGTCTAAAAAATATGCTGCTCTGTGCGACGTCTTTGTGATGGACGCCTTTGGTACCGCGCACCGCGCACAGGCTTCTACCCACGGCGTCGGTAAATTTGCCCCTATCGCCTGTGCTGGCCCGCTGCTCTCTGCAGAACTGGAAGCGCTGGGTAAAGTCATGAGCAACCCGGAGCGTCCGCTGGTGGCTGTGGTAGGGGGTTCTAAAGTCTCTACCAAATTTGATGTGCTGCAATCTCTGGTCAAAATCGCGGACACCGTGATTGTGGGCGGCGGCATTGCCAACACCTTCGTCGCTATCGACAACAACGTCGGCAAATCCCTATATGAGCCAGACTTCGTTGAAGCGGCTAAAGGCCTGCGCGATCAGCACGGTATTCCGGTTCCAACTGATTCACGCGTTGGCACAGAATTCTCTGAAACTGCGACCGCTACCGTGAAAAAGGTTTCGGAAGTTGCGGATAACGAAGAGATTATGGACTTTGGTGATGAAACCGCACAGGCGATGGCTGCCATCCTGAAGGATGCCAAAACCATCCTGTGGAATGGCCCGGTAGGCGTGTTTGAGTTCCCTAATTTCCGTAAAGGCACCGAGATCGTAGCTAACGCCATTGCAGACAGCGATGCCTTCTCTGTTGCAGGCGGCGGCGATACCTTAGCGGCTATCGACCTGTTCGGCATCGAAGACAAAATTTCCTACATCTCTACCGGCGGCGGCGCGTTCCTTGAGTTCGTGGAAGGCAAAAAACTGCCTGCAGTTGCCATGCTGGAAGAGCGTGCGAAGCAGTAATCCTTTGGGGGCGATGCCTGGCGGCATCGCCTGAAGTCTTGCCCGTCTGGGCGTTTAAATCGACGTTCCTCAAGGGGAACAACGGTCACGAAACAGGACACAATCATGTCTAAAATTTTTGATTTCGTAAAACCCGGCGTTGTCACTGGTGATGACGTACAGAAGATCTTCAAAGTTGCGAAAGAGAACAAATTCGCACTGCCAGCCGTAAACTGCGTCGGCACTGACTCCATCAATGCGGCACTGGAAGCAGCGGCGAAAGTTAAAGCGCCAATCATCATCCAGTTCTCTAACGGCGGTGCTGCATTTATCGCGGGTAAAGGCTTCAAGACTGACAAACCACAGGGCGCGGCAATTTTCGGCGCTATCGCGGGTGCGCACCATGTTCACCTGATGGCTGAGCAGTATGGCGTGCCGGTTATCCTGCACACTGACCACTGTGCCAAGAAACTGCTGCCATGGATCGACGGTCTGCTGGACGCAGGTGAAGAGTACTTCCAGAAAAACGGTAAGCCACTCTTCTCTTCTCACATGATCGACCTGTCAGAAGAGTCACTGGAAGAGAACATCGAGATCAGCAGCAAATATCTGGCGCGCATGGCGAAACTCGACATGACGCTGGAAATCGAACTGGGCTGCACCGGTGGTGAAGAAGATGGCGTTGATAACAGCCACATGGACGCATCTGCACTCTACACCCAGCCAGAAGATGTGAACTACGCGTACGAAAAACTGAATGCTATCAGCCCGCGCTTCACCATTGCGGCTTCATTCGGTAACGTACACGGCGTTTACAAGCCAGGCAACGTGAAACTGACCCCAACCATTCTGCGCGATTCGCAGAAATATGTGTGTGAAAAACATGGCCTGCCGCACAACGCGCTGGACTTCGTTTTCCACGGCGGTTCAGGTTCTTCTGCTGCAGAAATCGAAGAGTCTATCAGCTACGGCGTGATCAAGATGAACATCGATACCGATACCCAATGGGCAACCTGGGACGGCATCCTGCAGTACTACAAAAAGAACGAAGGCTATCTGCAGTCGCAGCTGGGTAACCCGGAAGGCGCTGACAAGCCAAACAAAAAATACTACGACCCACGCGTCTGGCTGCGTTCAGCCCAGGCCTCTATGGTGGTGCGTCTGGAGCAGGCTTTCAAAGAGCTTAACGCTGTCGACGTGCTGTAACTGAAGAGTCGTTACCGTACAAAAAAGGCCCGAAAGGGCCTTTTTTTATGCACAATTTCTGGAAAAACAGGGTTAAACGCCGGTCGGTTTGGCGCTTAAGGAGATAATTGATTACCCTTTATGGCAGGGTGTCGGATGTCATCTGGCAGTTTTTTCATTCCCGGTGGGAATCTAACAACAGGGCTTATTAATGGAAGAGTTACACGTCGTCGACGGCTTAAACAACGCAGGTAACTGGCTGGTTCGCAATCAGGCGCTGATCATCAGCTATGCCGTAAATATCGTTGCAGCTATTGCCATCATTATTATCGGGATGATTATCGCCCGTATCATTTCTAATGCCGTAAATCGCCTGCTGCGCGCCCGTCACATAGACGCTACCGTGGCGGACTTCCTCTCCGCATTGGTGCGCTATGGGGTTATCGCCTTCACCGTTATCGCAGCGCTGGGACGCATCGGTGTGCAGACCGCCTCGGTGATTGCCGTGCTGGGTGCTGCGGGTCTGGCCGTGGGTCTGGCGCTGCAGGGATCACTCTCTAACCTTGCTGCAGGCGTTCTGCTGGTCACCTTCCGTCCGTTTCGCACCGGCGAGTTCGTCGATCTGGGCGGCGTTATGGGAACCGTGCTGCATGTGCAGATTTTCTCCACCACGCTGAGAACGGCAGACGGCAAAATCGTGGTGGTGCCAAACGGCAAGATCATCAGCGGGAACATCGTCAACTTCTCGCGTGAACCGGTTCGCCGTAATGAATTTATCATTGGCGTGGCTTACGAGGCGGATGTGGATGAAGTGATCGCCTTACTGCAACAGGTTGTAGAAGCGGATAGCCGCGTGCTGAAAGATAAAGGTATCCAGATCGGTCTTAACGAACTGGCAGCCTCCTCTATGAACTTTGTGGTGCGTTGCTGGAGCAACAGCGGCGACCTGCAGGACGTTTACTGGGATCTGCTGAAGAACTTTAAGCGTGCGCTGGATGGAAAAGGGATTGGTATTCCTTATCCGCAGATGGATGTGCATCTGCATCAGAAGCCGGCGCCTGAAGCAGAAGCAACCCAGGTTCAGCCACAGTAATTTTTCAGTGGGCGGCGTCTGTCGCCCATTCATTTTGCTAATCGCAGATTAATTCTTTCAATTTCCGCTAATCATCCTCTCTCTTTATACTTCTCCTCCTCTAACGATGTGAGGAAATAATCCTGTGTTATCTCTCTATTTTCAGGGGCTTGCCCTGGGCGCCGCGCTGATTCTGCCGCTGGGCCCGCAGAACGCTTTTGTGATGAATCAGGGCGTGAAGCGTCAATATCATCTGATGACGGCGGCCCTCTGCTCGCTGAGCGATATTCTGCTGATTTGCGGTGGGATCTTTGGCGGCAGCGCCTTGCTGAGCCAGTCTCCACTGCTGCTGATGGTGATCACCTGGGCGGGCGTAGCCTTTCTGTTGTGGTATGGCTGGGGCGCACTGCGTAGCGCTTTTCGCGGCGACGCCGATCTGGCGGACGGTGAGCCATTAAAGCAGAGCAGGGGACGCATTATAGCGACGCTGCTGGCAGTGACCTGGCTCAATCCGCACGTCTATCTTGATACCTTTGTGGTACTGGGCAGTCTTGGCGGTCAGTTGCCGACCACCACTGCGCGTCAGTGGTTTGCGCTGGGCACCATCAGTGCGTCGATCCTGTGGTTCTTTGGTCTGGCGCTGCTGGCCGCCTGGCTGTCACCACGCCTGCGCACCGCCAAAGCCCAGCGCATCATTAACCTGCTGGTAGGCGCGGTGATGTGGTTTATCGCCCTGCAACTGGCGCGCCAGGGCATTGCCGGATTTTGATCCCAACGTCGATCCGGTGCGGTTATTGCCGCGCGGAGGCCGAACTTTTGCCATAATGACCACTCAAAGCATGGCGCATACCGATGCGCTGTTGGGCTTCGCCGGTTGGAAGCCGTCATAGTACCTTTTCAAGGAGGACTTTCATGAAACTGAAAGCATTGGCTCTGGCCGCAATCATGAGCGCCGGGGCATTGCCTGGCGTATACGCTGATGAGTTACCGAACGGGCCACACGTGGTGACCTCAGGCAAGGCAACGGTCGATGCCCGTCCCGATATCGCCACGCTCTCTATCGTGGTGAACGTGTCGTCAAAAGATGCCGCAGATGCGAAAAAGCAGGCGGATAGCCGGGTTGCACAATATTTCGATTTTCTGCAGAAAAACGGCATTGAGAAGAAAGATATTGATGCGGCAAACCTGAGCACCCAGCCTGAGTACGATTACACCAAAGAGGGTAAATCCGTCCTGAAAGGCTACCGTGCGGTGCGTCAGGTGCAGGTAACCCTGCGTCAGCTGGACAAGCTGAATGATCTGCTGGACGGGGCGCTGAAGTCCGGTCTGAATGAGGTGCGTAGCGTCGAGTTAGGCGTGGCAAATCCGGAGAGTTACAAAGAGCAGGCGCGTAAAGCAGCGATTAAAAATGCGACTCAGCAGGCATCACAGCTGGCTGAAGGCTTTAACGCGAAGCTGGGATCGATCTACAGCATTCGTTATCAGGTCGCTAACTATCAGCCGATGCCGATGAACCGTATGTATAAAGCGGCTGCAGCGGCAGATACCTCGGCGCAGGAGACCTACGATCAGCAGAGCATCAACTTTGACGATCAGGTTGATGTGGTGTTTGAGATCAAGCCCAATACGCCATAGTGCAAAATGGGGCTGATGCCCCGTTAAGACTGCCGATGAATCTCAGGATCTGACCGCAATGAATAAATTCAAAGCGAAGGGAACATGGTCAGAGGAGGAAAGCGTCCCGCGCCATGGACGGCGCGGGCCGAGCGGCCAGGGATTGGCTTAAGCGCCTTTCCGATCTGACCTTGTTCCCTGAGCCAATCCATCCTTACAGCCGTTCGGGGCATAATTTGTCAGCAGTAAAAACGGGGCTTTCGCCCCGTTTTTGTTTTCAGGCTGCGACGTCATCCTGACGAAGCACCCGATGTCCATGCGCAATCAGCGCATCGGTCACCCGACGCATTAACCTGCTTTCCGGCGCAAAACGATGCCAGTAGAGCATCCGGCGCTGACACAAGCCTGGCGTCAGATCTATTAACTCACCGCTCGCCAGCTCACGCTCAATCTGCAAATGCGGGATCATACAGCAGGTCGAACCCTGTCGCGCCATCTGCACAAAGGCTTCAGAGGAGTTCACGATGTGGCAGGGCACACTGCCCGGTGAGAGATCAAAGTTCTGTTGCAGGAAGGCCTGATGCATATCATCAAGATGGTCAAACGCCACCGCAGGCGCTTTCAGCAGGGCAGAGCGGGTGACGCCGTTGGGGAAGAAGCGATCGGCAAAGTCGCGCGACGCTACAAACAGGTAGTCGAGCGCACCGAGCTGATCCACCAGGCAACTGGGCAGCGGCTGCGGCTGAATACTCACCGCACCCACCACTTCACCACGACGCAGACGCTCCTGGGTGCGGGTTTCATCTTCGACCTGCAGATTCAGGCGTACGGGTGAATCTGCCAGCACATCCTTCAGTGCAGGCAGCAGCCAGGTCGCCAGACTGTCGGCATTGACCGCCAGCGACAGCAGCAGTGGCGTGGTGCCACTGTTCTCATCGCCCAGCCACTCCTCTTCCAGCAGTTCCACCTGGTGCAGCAACGCCAGCAGTTTCTGACCCTGTTCGGTCGGACGTGGTGGCACCGTGCGCACCAGCAGCGGCTGACCAAACAGATTCTCCAGCTGCTTGATACGCTGTGAAACCGCTGACTGGGTGATACATAATTTTTGAGCGGCACGCTCAAATCCGCGTTCGCGGATCACTGAATCCAGCGCCTGAAGCGTTCGATAATCCGGGCGTTTCATTATTCTTCTCTCTCCTTCAGGATGGATGTCAATATGCCACAAAAGTGTCACCTGTGATGGCTCTCTTGTTTTTTGTGGGCTGGCTTCCAAAGCGATAAATCCGCGTCGGTCAGCCGAGCATTTTCAGCAAGCCTTGTTTTATACTACGCGCACTTCGTTGTCGCACAGGTTTTAAACATACCATGACCCAGGATGAACTGAAAAAAGCCGTTGGCTGGGCTGCACTTGAGTACGTGCAGCCGGGCACCGTTGTTGGTGTGGGCACCGGATCCACCGCTGCCCACTTTATCGATGCGCTTGCCACGGTCAGGCATCAGATTGAAGGTGCCGTCTCCAGCTCGGATGCCTCAACCCAGAAGCTGAAGAGCCTGGGTATTCAGGTGTTCGACCTGAACGAGATTGACCTGCTGTCGGTGTACGTAGATGGCGCGGATGAGATCAACCCACAGATGCAGATGATCAAAGGCGGCGGCGCGGCGCTGACGCGCGAAAAGATCGTGGCCGCCGTGGCTGAAACCTTTATCTGTATCGCTGACGCTTCAAAAGAGGTCGATGTGCTGGGCCGTTTCCCGCTGCCGGTCGAGGTGATCCCGATGGCGCGCAGTTATGTGGCGCGTCAGCTGGTGAAAATGGGCGGCTTGCCTGAGTATCGTCAGAACGTGGTCACCGATAACGGCAACATTATTCTCGATGTGCATAATCTGCGCATTCTCGATCCCATTGAGCTGGAAAAAACCATCAACGCCTTGCCTGGCGTCGTTACCGTGGGCCTTTTTGCCGCGCGTGGTGCCGATATTGCACTGATTGGCGGGCCTGATGGCGTGAAAACCATCAAAAAATGATCTGTCCGGCGTCGATGCGGCGTCGGTTATTTCTGCCTGCAAATCATCTTTTCTCGCTGCGGTGAAATTTGGTGACTTATGTCACATAACCGTCATCGGCAGCGGGTTCGTTCTCTCTTCCAGTCCGACCTCCTTATTTTGTCCGGCAATGTGCTGCCGTCAGCCGCTGCCGTGCTGGCGGCCGGGCAATCGTTTGTATTGCCCGACGCGATTTTTTTGATATTTTGACAGAAGGCTGGCTTATGGTAGTCCTCATTGAATGCTGAATAGGATCGGGAAATGGCAAAGGTATCACTGGAAAAAGATAAGATTAAGTTCCTGCTGGTGGAAGGTGTCCATCAGAGCGCGCTGGAGAACCTGCGGGCTGCAGGCTATACCAACATCGAATTCCATAAGGGCGCACTGGATTCCGACGCGTTAAAAGCATCGATCCGTGATGCACACTTTATTGGTATCCGTTCCCGCTCCCAGCTCACTGAAGAGATTTTTGCGGCGGCTGAAAAGCTGGTCGCCGTTGGCTGTTTCTGTATCGGTACCAACCAGGTTGATCTGCAGGCGGCTGCCAGCCGGGGTATTCCCGTGTTCAATGCGCCGTTCTCAAATACCCGCTCGGTTGCGGAGCTGGTGATTGGTGAGATGCTGCTGATGCTGCGTGGCATCCCGGAAGCGAATGCGAAAGCACACCGTGGCATCTGGAATAAGATTGCCAAAGGCTCATTTGAAGCGCGTGGCAAAAAACTGGGTATTATCGGTTACGGCCATATCGGAATGCAGCTGGGCGTGCTGGCAGAAAGCCTGGGTATGCATGTTTTCTTCTACGACATTGAAAACAAGCTGCCGCTGGGTAATGCCACGCAGGTACGCCATCTGGCCGATCTCCTCAACATGAGCGACGTTGTCAGCCTGCACGTGCCGGAAACCGTCTCTACACAGGATATGATTGGTGCAGAGCAGCTGGCGCAGATGAAGCCTGGCGCGCTGCTGATTAACGCCTCACGCGGCACGGTGGTGGATATCCCGGCGCTGTGCGATGCGCTGGCCAGCAAGCATGTGGGTGGCGCAGCCATCGACGTCTTCCCGAGCGAGCCAGCTACCAACAGCGAGCCGTTTATCTCTCCACTGAGTGAGTTCGACAACGTGATCCTGACGCCGCACATTGGCGGCTCGACGGAAGAAGCGCAGGAGAACATCGGCATTGAAGTGGCGGGCAAGCTGGCGAAATACTCCGATAACGGCTCGACTCTCTCGGCTGTTAACTTCCCTGAAGTGTCACTGCCGATTCACGGTATCAGCGCCAGTCGTCTGCTGCATATCCATGAGAACCGCCCTGGCGTGCTGACGGCCATCAACCAGATTTTTGCCGAGCAGGGCATCAACATCGCCGCCCAGTATCTGCAAACCTCGCCGTTTATGGGCTATGTGGTGATCGACATTGATGCAGAGCCGGAAGTGGCCGAGAACGCGCTGCAACTGATGAAGGCGATTCCGGGTACCATTCGCGCCCGTCTGCTTTACTAAGCGCTACCAACCTGAACAGGCGCTTAGTCGCGTCTCTTCAGGTAGTTAATACAGGCTGTCCCGATTTGCTGTAAGACCGAGACTGCGAAGAGAACACGGTCAGATCGGAAAGATGCAAAAGCCGCCATCCATGGCATGCCCGGCCCGCGCGATTACGCACCTCATCCCTGAGGTGCGCCCGTAACCGGGCCAACGCGTTGCGTTGTTTAAAAACGCTCCCGGCGTTTTTATCCGGGCGGCGGGACGCTTTCCTCTTCTGACCATGTTCCCTGCGCGTTAAGCTATTTTATTGCTGCCAGATGCGCCCAGGTATGGGTTTTCACTTGTCTGCAAAAGCGACTCTTCTACTCCCACTGCCAGAGTTTTGATGGCGTCATTACCGCCGGCAAAGGCACATCCCATTCTGCCACCGGCAGGCTATCGACCTGCTGACAATCGTGTGCCAGGCCCACCGGCAAAAAACCGTGCTGCCGCCAGTTCTGCAGGGTGCGATCATAAAAGCCGCCGCCCATCCCCAGACGCTGTCCATGCTGATCAAACGCCACCAGCGGCACCATCATCAGATCCAGTTGATCAAGGGTGATCACCTGCCGGATATCCAGCGGCGGTTCAGGAATGCGCAGCTTATTTTTGAGCAATGGGGTATCGGGCGAATAGCGCAGAAACAACAAATTACCGGGGGAGAAGGGGTGTAAAACCGGCAGACAGACCGTTTTCTTCAGATGCCAGAGGCGCGCAATCAGCGGACGGGTATTCAGTTCGCCATCCACCGACAGAAACAGGGCGATATTGCGCGCTTCAGTCACCGGGGCGTAGTTGAGCGCATGTTCAGCGAGCTGCTCAGCGGCCTGCGTTTGCTGCTCATCGGTAAGTGCCCGTCGCAGATGTCGCACATGCTGGCGAATCGCCTGACGCTGGGTCATTGAAGGTTCAGACATGGAAGGTTCAGACATGATTTCCCCGCCGGATAAGTCGCTGTTGAGCGACTATAACATGTCAGTCAGGGGAAAAAGCAGGACTACAGGAAGAGAGATCTCCGAGATGCCGCCGTAGGCTGTAACCCTTGAACCCTTGGTTCAAGGTGAACATGCCGTCATAACCATCAGGCTTCTCGGACGAACCGAGCATGCACACAGGTTACGAGCGTCACATTCTGTTTTTTCGAAATATCGGCTCAGGGGACTGGCCCACATGCAAACATCTCAGAGAAAATTTACCTCACCGTTACTTAAGTATAGCAACCATGAAGTTTTATTCGAACTTCGCACCCTCACGCTCAGAGATGCGACCCTGCTCAACTAATGCCTGTTCAATCGTCTGCTGCAACATACGGATACGCTGTTCCATATTAGCAGCATAATCGCGCGTTTTCACTTTCTCTTGCGCCAGCTCGTGGCAGACGTTTAACGCGGCGATGAACACCAGTTGTTCTGTATTGGTGACTCTAGTGCGAACTTTTAGATCTTGCAACCGTTGATTGAGATCTTCAGCCGCGCTATTGAGCGCATCTTGCTGCTCTGGCGGACAATTTACTCTCAACGAACGACCAAAAATTTGTAAATCTACCGGTTGTGCAGACATGCCACCTTCCTGACTGATTACTTCGCTCGCAACTCCCTTAGCAGTCAATGGCTTGGGAGGCGGGCAACTATATAGACCCACGAAATAAGATACAACCCCTTTTCTGGAAACCTTGAGGCAGCTAGTGGTAGCATAACACGAACTTATTCTGCCAACGACGATGAAAACTTATGTCCTTACAGAACGCAACTCCCGATTACAACGCGCTCGCGGCGGTGCTCTCACAGCAGGGTGTTGGAATGACGCCTGCGGAAATGCATGGCCTGCTGAGCGGCATCCTCTGCGGTGGGAACCAGGACACCAGCTGGAAGACGCTGGTACACGATCTGGCTAACGAAGGCATGGCGTTTTCACACACTCTTGCCGTGCCACTGGCGGAACTACACGAGCATACGGCGACTACGCTGGAAGATGAAGGCTTCCTGTTTCAGCTGCTGCTGCCTGCTGACGACGACATCACCGTCTTTGACCGTGCCGACGCGCTGGCGGGCTGGGTTAACCATTTTCTGCTCGGCCTGGGCGTAACACAGCCTAAACTGGATAAAGTCACCGGCGAAACCGGCGAAGCAATCGATGATCTGCGCACTATCGCACAGCTCGGTTACGAAGAAGATGAAGACCAGGAGGAGCTGGAGCAGTCGCTGGAGGAGGTGATTGAGTACGTTCGTGTCGCCGCGCTGCTGTGCCACGATACGTTCACCCGCCCGCAGCCAACCGCGCCAGAAGTGCAAAAACCGACGCTACACTAATTTCAGGTCAACGAGTTTAACCGGTCAGTTTACAGGGAGTGCAGAGATGATTTCACTGGAACGATTCCTGCAGCGTCGTCAGGCGCTGCTGGCGAAGATGGTGCCTGGCAGCGCAGCGTTAATCTTTGCTGCGCCAGAAGTGATGCGCAGTAATGACACCGAATATCCGTTCCGCCAGAGCAGCGACTTCTGGTATTTCACCGGTTTTAACGAGCCGCAGGCGTTGCTGGTACTGATCAAAAGCGATGAGAATCATAACCACAGCGTGTTGTTTAATCGCGTGCGCGATCCTGCGGCGGAAACCTGGTCTGGCCGTCGTCTGGGTCAGGAGGCCGCACCCGACAAACTGGGCGTCGATCGCGCTTTACCCTGGAATGATATTGGTGACCAGCTGCACCTGCTGCTGAATGGCCTGGATGTGGTTTACCATGCGCAGGGCGAATATGCCCACGCGGACACACTGGTGTTCAGCGCGCTGGATAAGCTGCGTCGCGGCTTCCGCCAGCATCTCAGTGCGCCCGATACCCTCACTGACTGGCGTCCCTGGGTGCATGAGATGCGCCTGTTTAAAGATGCGGATGAGATTGAACTGTTACGTCGCGCCGGGAAAATCAGTGCACTGGCGCATACCCGCGCCATGCAAGCCTGTCGGCCAGGCCTGTTCGAGTATCAGCTCGAAGGGGAAATTCAGCACGAATTTAACCGTCACGGTGCGCGTTTTCCCTCCTATAACACCATTGTGGGTGCCGGAGTTAACGGCTGCATTCTGCACTACACCGAAAACGAAAGCGAAATGCGCGACGGCGATCTGGTGCTGATCGATGCAGGCTGTGAGTTCCACGGCTATGCAGGCGATATCACCCGCACCTTCCCGGTTAACGGCAAATTCAGCCCGGCGCAGCGCGCGATTTATGACATCGTGCTGGCTTGCCTCAACCGCTCGCTTGAACTGTTCCGGCCAGGCATCAGCATTCGTGAAGTGAATGATGAAGTGGTGCGCATCATGGTCACCGGGCTGGTGGAGCTGGGCATCCTGGAGGGCGACGTCGATACATTGATCGCCGAGGAAGTCCATCGTCAGTTCTATATGCATGGCCTGGGCCACTGGCTGGGGCTGGATGTGCATGATGTCGGCCACTACGGCACCCCGAGCCGCGACCGCGTACTGGAGCCTGGCATGGTGTTAACCGTCGAGCCGGGTCTTTATATCGCACCGGATGCCGACGTGCCCGCGCAGTATCGCGGCATTGGTATCCGAATCGAAGATGACATTGTGATCACTGAAGATGGCATTGAAAATCTCACCGACAGCGTCGTGAAAGAGGCGGATGAGATTGAAGCATTGATGGCGGCGGCAAAACAGGCATGACGATTCTGATTGCCGGTGGCGGCATGACCGGGGCGACGCTGGCGCTGGCGATCTCCCATCTGACCCAGGGCACACTGCCGGTAACGCTGATAGAGAGCAGCGAGCCCGGCAGCCGGGCGCATCCCGGTTTCGACGGCCGCGCTATTGCGCTTTCTGCCGGTACCTGCCAGCAGCTTGCGGACATCAATCTGTGGCAGCACATCGCCCGTTGTGCCACGCCGATTACCGACATTCATGTCTCCGATCGCGGTCACGCCGGTTTTGTGTCGCTGGCGGCGGCTGACTACGCTATTCCGGCGCTGGGACAGGTTGTCGAGCTGTTTGACGTCGGTCAGCGTCTGTTTGCTGAGCTGAAAAAAGCACCCGGCGTAACGCTGCGCTGTCCGGCTCGTGTTACCCAGGCTAACCGCCGTGAGCAGCAGGTTGAGGTGACGCTGGACAGTGGCGAACAACTCAGCGGCAAACTGCTGGTGGCGGCGGATGGCACGCGCTCTGCGCTGGCGGCTTCGTGCGGCATTCAGTGGCAAAGAGACGACTATGAACAGCTTGCCGTGATTGCCAATGTTTCCACCGCGCTGCCCCATCAGGGCCGGGCATTTGAACGTTTTACCGAACATGGCCCGCTGGCGCTGTTGCCGATGTCCGGCAATCGCCTGTCGCTGGTCTGGTGTCATCCGGTTTCACAGCGTGAACGCATTGAGCAGTGGAGCGAGGCTGAATTCCTCAGCCAGCTGCAGCGTGCCTTTGGCTGGCGGCTGGGGAAATTCACCCATACCGGTCAGCGTGAGTATTACCCGCTGGCGCTGCACCGGGCGATGTCGCCGGTGACGCATCGCGTGGCGGTGGTGGGCAATGCGGCGCAGACGCTGCATCCGATTGCCGGGCAGGGCTTCAACCTGGGCCTGCGCGATGTGATGTCGCTGGCTGAAACGCTGGCAGCCGCCCATCGACAACAGCAGGACCCCGGCAGCTATGCGGTGCTGCATCATTACCAGCAGCGTCGTCAGCCCGACCGCGCCGCCACCATCGGTATCACCGACGGACTGGTTCGCGTCTTTGCGAATCGCTATGGCCCGCTGGTGGCAGGACGTAACCTGGGCCTGCTGGCGATGGATCATCTGCCGTGGTTAAGAAATCAACTGGCTGAGCGCACGCTTGGCTGGGTTAAGCGTTAATAAAGAGGCTCAGATGCAAACTTTTGATGTGGTGATTGCCGGTGGCGGTATGGTGGGACTGGCGGTGGCCTGCGGCTTGCAGGGTAGCGGACTGCGCATCGCCGTACTGGAAAAATCACCGGAGCCACCGCTGGCGCTGAGTGCGTCACCGTCAGTTCGCGTGTCGGCAATCAATGCCGCCAGCGAACGGCTGCTGCAGAAGCTGGATGTCTGGTCGACCATTCTCTCGCTGCGCGCCAGCGCTTATCACGGCATGGAAGTGTGGGATAAGGACAGTTTCGGCTCCATCGCCTTTGATGATGAGCATCAGGGCCTGTCGCATCTGGGCCATATTATTGAAAACCCGGTGATCCACAATGCGCTCTGGCAACGTGCCAGCGGCTGCAGCGACGTGACGATAATGGCACCCTCGCAGTTACAGCAGGTCGCGTTTGGTGACAACGAAGCCTTTGTTACCCTGCAGGATGGCAGCATGTTAAGTGCGCGATTAATGATTGCCGCTGACGGCGCTAACTCCTGGCTACGCAACAAAGCCGATATTCCGCTGACCTTCTGGGATTACGATCACCATGCGTTAGTGGCTAATGTCCGCACTGAGAAGCCGCACGACGCAGTAGCGCGCCAGGTGTTCCATGGCGACGGCATTCTGGCTTTCCTGCCGATGCAGGATCCGCATCTCAGTTCCATCGTCTGGTCGCTCTCGCCGCAGGAAGCGAGCCGTCTGGAAACCATGCCGGAAGCGCTGTTCAATCAGCAGCTCTCGGTGGCGTTTGATATGCGGCTCGGCCTGTGCCAGCTGGAAAGCGAGCGCAAATCGTTTCCGCTGGTGGCGCGCTATGCCCGCAACTTCGCGGCACACCGTCTGGCGCTGGTGGGCGATGCGGCTCACACCATTCATCCGCTGGCGGGTCAGGGCGTTAACCTTGGGTTTATGGATGCCGCCGAGCTGATCGGTGAGATTCGCCGTCTGCATCAGCAGGGCAAAGATATTGGTCAGCACCTCTATCTGCGACGCTATGAGCGCAGCCGTAAGCACAGCGCCGCAATGATGCTGGCGGGAATGCAGGGCTTCCGTGAAATGTTCGCAGGCAATAATCCGGCGAAAAAATTGCTGCGCGACGTGGGTCTGAAACTGGCTGACCGCCTGCCGGGTGTCAAACCCATGATGCTTAAGCAGGCGATGGGGCTGAATGATCTGCCCGCCTGGCTACGCTAAATTCGCCCTTCTGATAAGCCAGCTTCTGCTGGCTTTTTTTATGCCTGACACCGCTCTGCACCACAAAAAGGCAACGCTGCACCAGCAGAGGTCTTCGTTTGATTTATTCTAATTTTGCGGGCGAATTCGCATTACTTTTTCTCATTCTTCTGTCCGCTGGGCGCGGGATTTTTTTAACATCCTGAATGCCATCCCGCATAAATTTGCTGCGTATATTTAAATTCCCTGCATTTATTGCGCGATTAATCACAAAATTGCAGTTTTATATCCTGTTGGCAGCCGTTCCTGGTTAGGCTGTGCCTCTGCTTTCGACCCCGGTTTGCTTATGGTTAATCGTCAGATTCGGTGGTAACGTCAGCCCTAAGAGAACGTTTGCGTCGGCACTGAATGCCGGCGCACTTTTGCACTCACTCGCTTCTGCACAGGATGGTTATGACTCAGCAAACACCTCTGTTTGAACAGCATCAGGCCTGCGGTGCCCGCATGGTGGATTTTCATGGCTGGATGATGCCGCTGCACTATGGCTCCCAGATGGATGAACATCATGTGGTGCGCACTGACGCCGGTATGTTTGATGTCTCTCACATGACCATCGTCGACCTGACAGGCCCGCGTACCCGTGAATTCCTGCGCTACCTGCTGGCAAATGATGTGGCAAAACTGACCCAGCCAGGCAAAGCGCTCTACACCGGGATGCTGAATGCCTCGGGTGGCGTCATTGACGATTTGATTGTTTACTTTATGAACGAAGAGTTCTTCCGGCTGGTAGTGAACTCTGCCACCCGTGAAAACGATCTCGCCTGGATCACGCAACACGCGCAGGGCTATGGCATTACGCTGACGGAACGCGACGACCTGGCGCTGATTGCCGTGCAGGGTCCGCAGGCGCAGCAGAAGGCACAGACGCTGTTCAGCGAGGAGCAGCGTCAGGCTGTTGCTGGCATGAAGCCATTTTTCGGCGTGCAGTCAGGTGACCTGTTTATCGCCACCACCGGCTATACCGGCGAAGCGGGATATGAGATTGCTATGCCTGCAGAGGAGGCAGCCGATTTCTGGCAGCGTCTGCTGGCTGCTGGCGTTAAACCTGCCGGACTGGGCGCACGTGACACGCTGCGTCTGGAAGCGGGTATGAATCTGTATGGTCAGGAGATGGATGAAGGCGTTTCACCGCTGGCTGCCAACATGGGCTGGACGGTCTGCTGGGAACCTGCTGACCGCGATTTCATCGGCCGGGAAGCGCTGGAACTGCAGCGTGAACGCGGTACCGAAAAGCTGGTAGGACTCATCCTCACAGAAAAAGGGGTGCTGCGTAACGGCTTGCCGGTGCGTTTCACCGATGACCAGGGGCAGCCGCAGGAGGGGATCATCACCAGTGGCTCTTTCTCTCCGACGCTGGGTTGCAGCATCGCCCTCGCGCGCGTACCGGCCTCAGTCGGCAGCACCGCCATCGTTGAGATCCGTAACCGCCAGATGCCGGTCCAGGTTACCCGTCCCGTTTTTGTCCGCGCCGGTAAACCGGTCGCTCAGTAAATTTTATTCAGGAGAAATGGCCAATGAGCAATGTGCCGAATACGTTGAAGTACCGCGACAGCCACGAGTGGGTGCGCAAAGAAGAAGATGGCAGCTACACCGTGGGTATCACTGAACACGCGCAGGAGCTACTGGGCGACATGGTGTTTGTCGATCTGCCGGAAGTGGGCGCGACGTTTGCCGCTGGTGAAGAGTGCGCGGTCGCGGAATCCGTTAAAGCGGCTTCAGATATCTATGCGCCGATCAGCGGTGAGATTGTGGCGGTCAACGAAGCACTGACTGACTCACCGGAGCAGGTCAACAGCGAGCCTTATGAAGGCGGCTGGTTATTCAAAATCAAAGCCAGCGACGCGTCTGAAATCGACACGCTGCTGGATGCGGATGCTTACAAAGCCTCCATCGACGAGTAGTCGTCAGGCGGCCTCACACTGAGGCCGCAGATTTATGTTTGCTCTCCGGTTCCCCCAGCCCGATTCAGGATTTACTGCTAATGACTCAGACTCTCAGCCAGCTTGAACACAACGGTGCATTCATTGAGCGCCATATCGGTCCTTCACCTGAGCAGCAGGCGCAGATGCTTGACGCTATTGGTGCCCGTTCGCTGGAAGCGTTAATCAGCACGATTGTGCCGGCAGATATTCAGCTGCCTGGCCCGCCAGCGGTTGGCGAAGCCGCTACTGAACAGCAGGCTCTGGCCGAACTGAAAGCGATTGCCAGCCAGAATCTGCGTTACAAATCCTGGATCGGTATGGGATACAGCGCGGTGATCACCCCGCCGGTTATCCTGCGTAATATGCTGGAGAATCCGGGCTGGTACACCGCCTATACCCCGTATCAGCCTGAGGTCTCCCAGGGCCGTCTGGAAGCGCTGCTGAACTTCCAGCAGCTGACGCTGGATCTCACCGGCATGGATATCGCGTCCGCCTCACTGCTGGACGAAGCAACCGCTGCCGCTGAAGCGATGGCGATGGCAAAACGCGTCAGTAAGCTCAAAAATGCCAATAAATTCTTCATTGCCGATGATATCCATCCGCAGACGCTGGATGTGGTCCGCACCCGTGCGGAGACGTTCGGCTTCGAACTGATTATTGATAGCGCGGACAAAGCGCCCGATCATGACGACCTGTTTGGTGTGCTGCTGCAACAGGTGGGCACTACCGGCGAAGCGCACGATTACAGCGCACTGATTGCCGGACTGAAAGCCCGCAAAGTGGTGGTCAGCGTGGCGGCGGACTTTATGTCGCTGGTGTTACTGGAAGCGCCAGGCAAGCAGGGTGCAGACATTGTCTTTGGTTCAGCTCAGCGCTTCGGCGTGCCAATGGGCTACGGCGGCCCTCACGCGGCCTTTTTCGCCAGCCGCGACGAGCATAAGCGCTCTATGCCAGGCCGTATCATTGGTGTTTCACGTGATGCGGCGGGCAACACGGCGCTGCGTATGGCGATGCAGACCCGTGAACAACATATCCGCCGTGAAAAGGCCAACTCCAACATCTGTACGTCGCAGGTGCTGCTGGCAAACATCGCCGGTCTCTATGCGGTGTTCCACGGCCCGGCGGGCCTGAAACGCATTGCCTCACGCATTCATCGCTTCACCAACATTCTGGCGGCTGGGCTGCAACAGGGCGGCCTGAAGCTGCGCCATCAGCACTGGTTCGATACGCTGACGGTGGAAGTGGCGGATAAAGCCGCTGTGCTGAATCGCGCCCTGAGCTTTGGCGTTAACCTGCGTAGCGACATCCATAACGCCGTGGGCATCACGCTGGATGAAACCACCTGCCGCGAAGATATTCTGGCGCTGTTTGCCATTCTGCTGGGTGATGAACACGGTCAGGACCTGGAAAAGCTCGACAGCGAAGTGGCCAGCGAGAGCCACGCGATTCCTGCTGGCCTGCAACGCCACAGCGAGATCCTGACCCATCCGGTGTTCAACCGTCATCACAGCGAAACCGAGATGATGCGCTACATGCACAGCCTGGAGAAAAAGGATCTGGCGCTGAATCAGGCGATGATCCCGCTGGGCTCCTGCACCATGAAGCTCAATGCCGCGGCAGAGATGATCCCGATCACCTGGCCGGAATTTGCGGAGCTGCATCCATTCTGCCCGGCTGAACAGGCTACCGGCTATCTGCAGATGATCGGCCAGCTTTCGCAGTGGCTGGTGCAGCTCACCGGCTATGATGCGCTCTGTATGCAGCCAAACTCCGGCGCGCAGGGTGAATATGCCGGACTGCTGGCGATCCGTCGTTATCACGAAAGCCGTGGAGAGGGCGATCGTCATCTCTGCCTGATCCCAAGCTCGGCGCACGGGACTAACCCGGCCTCAGCCCAGATGGCGGGCATGGACGTGGTGGTGGTGGCCTGCGATAAACAGGGCAACATCGACCTTGGCGACCTGCGTGAAAAAGCGGCTCAGGCGGGCGACAAACTCTCCTGCATCATGGTGACTTACCCGTCAACCCACGGCGTTTATGAAGAGACCATTCGCGAAGTGTGCCAGATCGTGCATCAGTATGGCGGTCAGGTTTATCTGGATGGCGCGAACATGAATGCGCAGGTCGGCATCACCACGCCTGGCTATATCGGCGCGGATGTCTCGCACCTGAATCTGCATAAAACCTTCTGCATTCCGCACGGCGGCGGTGGTCCGGGTATGGGACCGATTGGCGTCAAAGCGCACCTGGCCCCGTTTGTGCCAGGACACAGCGTGGTGCAGATTGACGGTGTGCTGACGCAGCAGGGCGCCGTATCCGCAGCGCCGTTTGGCAGTGCATCCATTCTGCCAATCAGCTGGATGTACATTCGCATGATGGGCGCGGAAGGGCTGAAACAGGCCAGCTCGGTTGCGATTCTGAATGCCAACTACATTGCCCGCCGCCTGCAGTCGGCCTATCCGGTGCTCTACACCGGCCGTGACGGTCGGGTGGCGCACGAATGTATTCTCGACATCCGTCCGCTGAAAGAGCAGACCGGCATCAGTGAGCTGGATATTGCTAAGCGCCTGATCGATTATGGATTCCACGCACCAACGATGTCCTTCCCGGTGGCGGGCACCCTGATGGTGGAGCCGACTGAATCGGAGAGCAAAATCGAACTGGATCGCTTTATCGACGCGATGCTGGCGATCCGCATGGAGATTGATCGGGTGACGTCAGGTGAATGGCCGCTGGATGACAACCCACTGGTTAATGCGCCGCATACTCAGCTGGAAATCGTCAGTGAGTGGTCACATCCTTACAGCCGTGAACTGGCAGTCTTCCCGGCGGGCAGCCACAACAAATACTGGCCGACGGTAAAACGTCTGGATGATGTGTTTGGCGACCGTAATCTCTTCTGCTCCTGCGTGCCGATGAGCGACTATCAGTAATTTCCCCGCAGGCAAACGTTAACCACAAAGGGTCGATTCGTCGGCCCTTTGTACTGGAGAATCAGCATGAAACTGGCACTGGTTACGGGGGGCAGCCGCGGTATCGGGCGGGCCACGGCGCTGTTACTGGCCGTCCGGGGTTATCGGGTTGCGGTGAACTACCGTCAGCGCGAAGCGGAAGCTCAACAGGTGGTGGCGCAGATCCGGCAGCAGGGCGGTGAAGCCTTTGCTGTTCAGGCAGATATCAGTGATGAAGCCCAGGTGATGGCGATGTTTGCGCAGCTCGACCAGCAGTCCGAACCGCTGGCGTTGCTGGTGAACAACGCCGGGATTTTGTTTCAGCAGTGTCGCACCGAGCAGCTGGATGCGGCACGCCTGCATAAGGTCTTTGCCACCAACGTGATTGGGTCTTTTCTCTGCTGTCGTGAGGCGGTTAAGCGGATGGGCACACATCACGGCGGTCAGGGCGGCTCCATCGTCAACGTCTCATCAGCAGCGTCGCGTACCGGTGCGCCTGGCGAATATGTCGATTACGCCGCTTCAAAAGGGGCGATGGACACGCTGACCAGAGGATTGTCGCTGGAAGTGGCGCAGCAGGGGATTCGGGTCAACGGCGTACGTCCGGGATTTATCTATACAGAGATGCATGCCGATGGCGGAGAGCCAGGCAGAGTAGACAGGCTTGCCAGTGTGATCCCGATGGGACGCGGCGGTGAAGCAGAAGAGGTGGCGGAAGCGATCGTCTGGCTGGCCAGCGACGCGGCCTCTTACGTCACCGGCAGCATCATTGACGCTGCCGGTGGGCGTTAACTCACTTCGCCGCTGATGCGGCGTGATGACTTACAGGTTTTCGCCGTTACTGGCGATAACCTGCTGATACCAGCTGAAACTCTTTTTCTTCCCACGAGAAAAATCGCCGCTGCCATCATCATTTTTATTCACATGAATAAAGCCGTAACGTTTGTCGTACTGGCCGGTGGTAAACGAGACGCAATCGAGGCAGCCCCACGGCGTATAGCCCATTAATTCAACACCATCGTACGCCACGGCTTTCTTCATCTCTTCGATATGCGCACGCAGATAGTCGATGCGGTAATCATCTTCAATCACGCCATTGGCGTTTGGCTTATCGATAGCACCAAAGCCGTTTTCAACAATAAACAGCGGCTTCTGGTAACGCTCATACAGCTCGTTCATCGCATAGCGCAGGCCAACCGGATCGATCTGCCAGCCCCAGTCGGACGCTTTCACATGCGGGTTTTTCACCACACCTTCAAAGCCGGTGATCGGATCGTCAACGCCGCTGGCATCGGTTTTCACCGCGTTGCTCATGTAGTAGCTGAAACCGACATAGTCTGCACAGCCCTGGCGCAGCGTCTCGGCATCATCCGCTTCCATCCGAATGTCGTAACCCTTGCGCGCCCACTCTTTCAGGGTGTAGGCCGGATAGTAGCCGCGCATCTGCACGTCACTGAACACATAGCGCTGATGCATCGATTCCTGCGCCAGCACCACATCGTCCGGGTGGCAGGAGAAGGGATAGACCGGCACCATGGCGATCATGCAGCCAATCTGAAATTCAGGATTGATGTCGTGGCCGAGTTTCACCACTTTTGCACTGGCAACAAACTGGTGGTGCATCACCTGATACATCGCCTGTTCAGGTTTCTCATGTTCGGTAAAGATCACGCCTGAACAGCAGTAACCAAACAGCGGATACTGCCAGTTACGCTGGTTGTTGATCTCATTGAAGGTCATCCAGTATTTCACTTTGCTTTTATAACGGTTCAGCACCACTTCGCTGAAGCGCACAAAGAAGTCGACCACTTTGCGGTTGTGCCAGCCGCCATACTCTTTGACCAGGTGATAAGGCATTTCGAAGTGCGAAAGGGTGATGACCGGTTCAATGCCATACTTCAGCAGTTCATCAAACAGGTCGTCATAGAATTGCAGGCCTGATTCGTTGGGCTGTTGCTCGTCACCGTTAGGGAAGATACGGGTCCAGGCAATCGAGGTGCGGAAACATTTGAAGCCCATCTCGGCAAACAGCGCGACATCCTGTTTGTAGTGGGAGTAAAACTCCACACCCTTGTGGTTCGGGTAGAAATGACCCGGCTGCACGCCGTCGGTGATCACCCGGTCAACGCCGTGTGAACCGCCGGTCATCACGTCAGCAATGCTGACGCCTTTGCCGCCCTGATCCCAGCCGCCTTCAACCTGATGCGCTGCCACCGCTCCGCCCCAAAGAAAGCCTTTTGGTAACTGCAATTCTGCACTCATGCTTCACCCCATTACGGATATTGAAATTGAGCTGAGTGTAGCAAGGCAATAATGAAAGTCACGATATAACAGCGCGGCAATAATTGCGTTTGTTACATCCAAAAAACAGGCTGTTTTATTTCCCCAGCTGGCGGCCGATTGCTTCAATAATATAGGTCACTGGCACCTGAGTCGTAATGTCGGAATTGTCCGCCATACGGATGATGGGCACATGGTAGCAGAGGTTGAAATCACCGATCTTCGCCAGTGAGCAGCTCTCCGTGTTGGTTATCGCAATGATTTTACACTTATTCAGGCTGAACTGGCTGGCAATGCGCAGGATCTCTTCCGTTTCACCGGAGACCGATAAAATAATGGCAATGGCGTTTTCATAGAGATCGGGACTAACCGGATAATAGGGATCGTCAATCGCGTGGCTGAATTTACCGAGGTTAGAGAAAAAGCGTGCGCCATATTTTGCCAGGCTGCCGGAGGTGCCGACGCCAATAAAGAAGACCCGCTCAGCCTGATTAATCTTCTGCGCGGCCTCAGCGATGAGCTGTTCAAACTCCGGATTATTGATGCTCTTAAAAAAGCTCAGCATTTCACTGACGCCCGCCGTGTTGAGCATTGGCGCACTCTGCTGTTCGTTTAAACGCAGGCGGATGCGGAATTCCGACCAGCCTTCACAGCCCATCTTGCGACAGAAACGCAGCACGGTGGTGGTGGAGACACCAGCCTGCTCAGCCAGCTCGCGGATCGTCATGTAGCTGACGCCTTCGCGGTGCTTAATGATGAACTGATAGACCTGCATTTCCAGATCGTTAAGGCGGGCGAGATCGCTATGCGAAAACATGAATGACTCATTGAACAGTTGACTGGCGGCCAGTTTACCAGATTCATCACCCGGTTTAAGGGATAGTGAATTTCACCAGGATAATTTTAGCGTACAAGTGTACACTGAAAAAAGTGTTGGCTACGCTGGATAACGATATCACTGCTATGGAGCTGATCAGGAACCTGTTATGACCCCCACACTCTCTCACAAACATCAACACGCTGCGGGCTATTCGTTCGCCGAGGAAATTGCCAACAGTATCAGTCACGGTCTTGGCTGCCTGTTCGGTATCGTCGGACTGGTGCTGATGCTCAATCAGGCAACGGAGAGGCAGGCCGACACCCTCACTTTTATCAGTTACAGCCTCTATGGTGGCAGCATGATCCTGCTGTTTCTGGCCTCGACGCTCTATCACGCTATTCCGGCTGGCCCGGCCAGACCCTGGCTGAAAAAGTTTGATCACTGCGCCATCTATCTGCTGATTGCCGGCACCTATACGCCGTTTCTGCTGGTCGCGCTGAGGACGCCGCTGGCGTATGGATTAATGGCGGTGATCTGGGGGCTGGCGCTGGCCGGTATCCTGTTCAAGCTCACGATTGCGCATCGCTTTAAAGCGCTGTCGCTGGTGACCTATCTCTGTATGGGGTGGCTGTCGCTGATTGTGGTTTATCAGCTGGCGATGATCCTGCCGCCGGGCTGCATCTGGCTGCTTGCCGCAGGCGGGATTATCTATTCGCTGGGGGTGATTTTCTATGTGGCGCGCCGCATTCCGTTTAATCACGCCATCTGGCATTTGTTCGTGCTGGGCGGCAGTCTCTGTCACTTCTGCGCTATCTACTTTTATGTGCGCTGAATTGAGCCTGCTCTGAATTGTGGCACTGGCCCTTCCCTTAGCGCAAGGGCCATACGCTCAATCAGCTTTCATCCAGCGAGTAGGGCAGTGGCTGAATGGTCAGATGTCCGCCTTCATCGCCTTCCACCCGCAGCACGCTGTCCGGCTCCAGATCGTTATTCATCACGACCTGAATCCAGCTAATCCCGTCATCTAACTGCACCGCAGCCAGCACGCTGCCGGTTCGACGCCAGCGTTCACCCATCTGCAACTCCAGCGGGGCATTGGCTTCGGGCAGATGACTTGCCTGACCCGCCAGCCAGTAGAGCGCGCGTTTATTGGCGCCGCGATATTTCGCCCGTGCCACCATCTCCTGACCGGCATAACACCCTTTTTTAAAACTGATAGCATCCAGCGCCTGCAGGTTGGTGGCCTGCGGAATAAACTGCACGCTGGTGGCGGGATCAATCACCGGAATGCCCGCTTCAATATCCAGCGCCAGCCACTGCTGACTGTCATTAAACTGTGCATCGTCATTGAGCTTCTGCTTCAGCGCTTCTGCCTGGGCCAGCGAAGTGACAATCAGAAAACGTTCGGCCGGATGGGCAAACCACAGCAGCGTGGTTTCTCCCTGCTGCACCACCGGTTTTTCGCTGTCGGGCAGGCTATCAAACAGATTTGCCAGCGCGGCGCGCGCCTGAAAACCGGCCACGCCCAGCAATACTGACTCATCATCAGCCACCATCGACACTTTCGAAAACACGGCGTATTTCTTTAACTCGGGCAACTGGGTGTCGCGCAGCTCACGACGGATCAGATAAGCATAGCCTTCACCGCGATGGAACAGGCGCATATTGCTCCACATTTTGCCTTTAGCATCGCAGTGTGCGGCGAGCGAATGGTGGTCGGCATCCAGCGCGGCGACATCCAGCGTTAACTGACCCTGCAGGTAAGAGGTGCTGTCGGCACCAGTAATGGAAACCAGCGCCCAGCTATCCAGTGACATCAGGGTTAACGGCAGACGAGACGACGCGGCAGGCTGGCGCGGCGGTAAAGTAAATGTGGGCATGGAGATATCCTGTATAAGAAGGTTCATCCGGAATAATATCTTCAATGTTAAAAGAGCCGACTGGCAATGCAACCTGTTTACGGAAAACGGCGCACAAAAGGCGTGATAACCCTGAAAAGATCCAGCCTGAAATGTGGCAGGTTGCACAGCATGCGACGCTGCGCCTGCGAGCCGCATTAAACCAGGTTACACTAGGCGCCACGTTGTGAATTGTGGAAATTGATGCATGGATATTAATGATAAATCACGCATTCAGTGGGCCTGCCGTCGCGGCATGCTGGAACTGGATGTGGCTATTATGCCGTTCTTCAAATTTGAGTATGAGACGCTGAGCGACACCGATAAGCAGGTCTTTGTGGATTTGCTAAAGAGTGACGATCCCGATCTGTTTAACTGGCTGATGAATCACGGTGAGCCAAAGGATCCGGAGCTTAAGCGGATGGTGAACCTGATCCAGCAGCGTAACCATGCTCGCGGCCCGGTGGCAATGTAAGCTGCGGCCCTCTCGTCTGGCGTGCGGGTTAGTCTGCGCCTGGCTGATAGCAGCCGTGACTGGCGTGGTGCTGATGACGCTGCCTGCAGGCGGCTGGCTGGTTAAAGCGCCGATTATTCTGCTGTTGCAGGCCGAGGGCTGGCGCAGCGTTTGGCGATTGATTCAACGGCACGGTACGTTACAGCGGGAAAGCGTCCATTGCTGGATCTGGCAGGGAAAACGCTGGCGGCCAACTCAGCCATTACGCTGGTTACCCGTTGGCGTGCTGCTGGTGGCGAAGAGCGAACAGGGTGCCACGCTGCGCTGGTGGCTGATGCAGGACAATATGCAGCCTGGCGAATGGCGGGCGTTACGCGCCTGCTGCTTCAGCCCGGCGCGGCATTAATGGCAGCAGTGCAGGCAAGAGCGTCTGAAGCCGTTCATCTGCCTGCACTGCGGTTCGATAATGACAGGCAAGAGCGATTAAAGCCGCTCACCTGTTCATGCCAGGGTTCGACACCGGCAGAAGGGCCGTCAGAGCAGTCCGGCGGTTTCGGTTAACACCTGCTCGCACCACTGCTCAACGCGCTCATCGGTGACCTCAAACTGATTCACATCATCAAGCGCCAGACCCACAAACTGTGAGCCATCGGCACTCAGCGGTTTCGGGCTGGTGAACTCATAGCCTTCAAGCGGCCAGTAGCCAACAAAACGTACTCCCATCGGCTGCAACAAATCGTGCAGCATGCCGAGCGCATCTAAAAACCACTCGCCATAGCCAATCTGATCGCCCATGCCATACAGTGCGACAATCTTGTTTTGCAGATTCAGCGCGGGCAACTGCGGCCAGATCGCCTCCCAGTCCTCTTGCAACTCACCGAAATCCCAGGTCGGGATGCCCATGATCAGCAAGTCGTACTGCTCCATCAGGCGTGGGTCGTCATCTTTCACGTTATGCAGCGTCACTAACTCTTCGCCAATAAAATCGCGAATTTTCTCCGCTACGATTTCGGTGTAACAGGTACTGGAACCGTAAAAAAGACCGATTTTCATGCAGATAACACTCTGTAAATACTGACTTTGGCGCAATTGTACCAGAAGCGCTGCTGAATCAGGCATAATGAGCATGATTTTACACCAGACGGCGGAGATAACGTGCAGGACAGCGATCTGACAGAACAGTTTCTTGATGCGCTCTGGATTGAACGCAATCTGGCGCAGAACACTCTCTCCTCTTATCGCCAGGACCTCCAGACGCTGACCGGATGGCTGGCGCATCATCAGTTGACGCTGCTTAGCGTGGCGCCGCTGGATCTGCAGCAGTTTCTGGCTGAACGGCTGGAGGGAGGCTACAAGGCGACCAGCTCAGCGCGGCTGCTCAGCGCCATGCGTCGCCTGTTCCAGTATCTTTACCGCGAAAAGCTGCGCCCGGACGATCCCAGCGCGCTGTTGTCAGCACCAAAACTGCCGCAGCGTTTACCGAAAGATCTCAGTGAGGCGCAGGTCGAGCGGCTGTTGCAGGCGCCGAATATCGATATCCCGCTGGAGCTGCGCGACAAAGCGATGCTGGAGCTGCTCTACGCCACGGGCCTGCGCGTCTCCGAACTGATTGGCCTGACGCTCAGCGACATCAGCCTGCGCCAGGGCGTTGTCCGGGTTATCGGTAAAGGGGATAAAGAGCGGCTGGTGCCTTTAGGTGAAGAAGCGGTTTACTGGCTGGAGCAATATATGGAACATGGTCGTCCGTGGCTGCTCAACGGTCAGACGCTGGACGTGATGTTTCCCAGTAATCGGGCGCAGCAGATGACGCGCCAGACCTTCTGGCATCGCATCAAGCATTACGCCACGCTGGCGGGGATCGACAGCGAAAAGTTATCACCGCATGTCATGCGCCATGCCTTTGCGACCCATCTGCTGAACCACGGTGCCGATCTGCGTGTCGTACAGATGCTGCTGGGACACAGCGATCTCTCCACCACCCAAATTTATACGCACGTCGCCACTGAGCGCCTGCGTCAGTTGCATCAACAACACCATCCGCGGGCCTGAACCGCGGCGATAAGGACAAAAATGAACAAGCATTTTGCCATGCTGGCTCTTTTAGCCAGCGCCTTTTCCGGTCTCGCACAGGCCGATGACAGCGCCATTCAGCAATCACTTAAAAAGCTCGGTCTGAACCAGACGGAGATCAGCCCGTCACCGCTGCCGGGTTTTAAAACCGTGCTGTCAGAAAGCGGCGTGCTCTACGTGACCGACGACGGCAAACACATGATCCAGGGTCCGCTCTATGACGTCAGCGGCAAACAGCCGGTCAACGTCACCAACCAGCTACTGGACAAAAAAGTCGAAGCGCTGGTGCCGGAGATGATCGTCTACAAAGCGCCTAAAGAGCAGCACGTGATCACGGTCTTCACCGACATCACCTGTGGCTACTGTCACAAGCTGCACGAGCAGATGGCGGACTACAATGCGCTGGGCATCACCGTGCGCTATCTGGCGTTTCCGCGTGAAGGGCTGAATGGTCAGATTGAACCGGCGATGAAAGCGATTTGGTGCAGCGCTGACCGCAATAAAGCGTTTGATGAGGCGATGAAAGGCAATGCGCCGAAGATGGCCGCACCAGACAGCTGCAAAATCGATATCGCCCAGCACTATAAACTTGGCGTGCTGTTCGGCATTCAGGGCACGCCCGCGATGCTGACTGACAGCGGCATGATGATCCCAGGTTATCAGTCGCCGCAGGAGCTGAAGCAGGTGCTGGACAATCAGAAGCGTGGTGGTTAATCGGTGGTAAAACAGGATGTGGAACTCCGTCGCCGTGAGGTGACGGTTGACGATGCGCTTCCGGCGACGCTGCCGCCGCTGCTGAAACGACTCTATCTGCAACGCGGCGTGCGCGACGCGGCAGAGCTGGAGCGCGGGGCGAAAAACCTGCTGCCGTACCAGTCCTTAAGCGGGATTGAGAGCGCAGTGGAACTGCTGCATCAGGCGCTGCTGGATGGGCGTCGCATTATGGTGGTGGGCGACTTTGATGCCGATGGCGCGACCAGTACCGCGCTGACGGTCATGGCGCTGCGCAGCATGGGCGGCGGCAACGTGCAGTATCTGGTGCCTAACCGCTTTGAAGATGGTTATGGCCTCAGCCCTGAAGTGGTTGAGCAGGCGCGGGCGCGCGGCGCGGCGATGATCCTGACCGTCGACAACGGCATCTCCTCCCACGCCGGCGTTGAATGTGCCCATCAGCACGGGATTCCGGTGCTGATTACCGACCACCACCTGCCGGGCGAGACCTTACCGGCCGCTGAGGCGATCGTTAATCCCAATCTGCCGGACTGCAACTTTCCCTCACGTGCACTGGCGGGCGTGGGCGTTGCGTTCTATCTGATGCTGGCGCTGCGCGCCCATCTGCGCACCCAGGGCTGGTTTGGTGCCACTCGCACCGAACCCAATCTGGCGGAGATGCTGGATCTGGTGGCGCTCGGCACGGTTGCCGACGTGGTGCCGCTCGACGTCAACAACCGCATTCTGGTGTGGCAGGGACTCAGCCGCATCCGGGCCGGAAAATGCCGGCCAGGCATCCGGGCGCTGCTGGAGATTGCTAATCGCGATGCGCGTCAGATGGCGGCCAGCGATCTCGGCTTTGCGCTGGGGCCACGGCTCAATGCCGCAGGCCGGCTCGACGATATGTCGGTGGGCGTGGCGCTGTTAATGACTGAGGATCTCAGTCAGGCACGGATGTTAGCCAGTGAGCTGGACGCGCTGAACCAGACGCGCAAAGAGATAGAACAGGGCATGCAGAGCGAAGCGCTGGCGCTGTGTCAGGCGCTGGAGCGTGAGCAGCGCGATCTGCCGCTGGGGCTGGCCTTTTATCATCCCGAATGGCATCAGGGGGTGGTGGGGATCCTCGCCTCCCGTCTGAAAGAGCGTTTCCATCGTCCGGTGATTGCCTTTGCGCCGGCGGGCGACGGCACGCTGAAAGGCTCAGGCCGCTCAATTGCCGGTCTGCATCTGCGCGACGCTCTGGAGCGTCTGGATACGCTGAATCCCGGCCTGATGCTGAAGTTTGGCGGTCATGCCATGGCGGCAGGCTTATCACTGGAAACCGCACGCTACGAGGAGTTCCGTCAGCGCTTTGCCGATCTGGTCGGTGAGTGGCTGGATGGCGAATCTCTGCAGGGCATCATCTGGTCAGATGGTGCGTTGCAGCCGCAGGAGTTTTCGCTGCAGACCGCTGAGATGCTGCGCGAAGCGGGGCCCTGGGGCCAGGCGTTCCCGGAACCCGCCTTTGACGGCAAATTTAAGCTGCTGCAACAGCGGCTGGTGGGCGAGCGACATCTGAAAGTGATGGTCGAACCGCTGGACGGCGGTCCGCTGATCGACGGTATCGCCTTTAATGTCGATACCACCCTGTGGCCCGACAGCAGCATTCGTCAGGTCGAGCTGGCCTATAAGCTGGATATCAATGAGTATCGCGGTAACCGCTCGGTACAGCTAATCATTGACCATATCTGGCCGCTTTGATTTTTCTAAGGCGCGCGCGTCTCCGGTCACGGCAGAGGCGCGTCAGCCTGTTTTTCCCCTGCGTTAACCTGCTGTGCGAGCGGTTGTCGTCGCAGCCCGATAAGCAAATGCAACGCGTCACGCCGCTCCGGCATCAGCCCGCTGTCTCAGCGCTACAATCTGCCGCCAGTTTCGGGTAAACTTGTGCGTTAAATTTCCTGTCCCATCGAACATAAGAAAGACGCTAAAGCCATGTTTGAAATCAACCCGGTCAAAAACCGTATTCAGGACCTCAGTGAGCGCAGCGACGTTCTTCGGGGGTATCTTTGACTACGATGCCAAGAAAGAACGCCTCGAAGAAGTAAACGCCGAGCTGGAACAGCCCGATGTCTGGAACGAACCTGAGCGTGCTCAGGCGCTGGGCAAAGAGCGCTCCTCGCTGGAAGCGATCGTGCAGACGCTGGATCAGATGTCGCAGGGCCTGGAAGATGTGCAGGGTCTGCTTGAACTGGCGGTAGAAGCGGAAGACGAAGAGACTTTCGACGAAGCGGTTGCCGAGCTGGATGTCCTTGAGGGCAAGCTGGGCGAGCTGGAATTCCGCCGCATGTTCTCTGGCGAGTATGACAGCGCCGACTGCTACATCGATCTGCAGGCGGGTTCCGGCGGCACCGAAGCGCAGGACTGGGCCAGCATGCTGATGCGTATGTATCTGCGTTGGGCCGAAGCCAAAGGCTTCAAAACCGAAATTATCGAAGAGTCTGAAGGTGAAGTTGCAGGCATTAAATCTGTGACCATTCGCGTGTCAGGCGACTACGCCTTTGGCTGGTTGCGTACAGAAACGGGCGTGCATCGCCTGGTGCGTAAGAGCCCGTTTGACTCCGGCGGCCGTCGTCACACCTCCTTCAGCTCCGCCTTTATCTATCCGGAAGTGGATGACGATATTGATATCGACATCAACCCAGCCGATCTGCGCATTGACGTCTATCGCGCGTCAGGGGCGGGCGGCCAGCACGTTAACCGGACGGAATCTGCGGTACGTATTACCCATATTCCAACCGGTACCGTCACCCAGTGTCAGAATGACCGTTCTCAGCACAAGAACAAAGATCAGGCGATGAAGCAGATGAAAGCGAAGCTGTACGAGCTTGAGATGCAGAAGAAAAACGCTGAGAAACAGGCGCTGGAGGACAACAAGTCCGACATCGGCTGGGGAAGTCAGATCCGTTCTTACGTTCTCGATGATGCACGCATCAAAGATCTGCGCACCGGCGTAGAGACGCGTAACACCCAGGCGGTGCTGGACGGCGACCTGGATCGATTCATTGAAGCTAGTTTAAAAGCAGGGTTATAAGGAACCGACATGTCTGAACAACAACCGCAGAGCGCTGATGCCGCCGTTGAGTTAAATAACGAACTGAAAGCGCGTCGCGAAAAGCTGAGCGTGCTGCGTGCAAATGGCGTGGCGTTTCCTAACGATTTTCGTCGTGACAGCCTCTCAAACCAGCTGCATGAGAGCTATGGCGAGAAGAGCAACGAAGAGCTTGAAGATCTCGGCATCGAAGTCAGCGTTGCCGGACGTATGATGACCCGTCGTATCATGGGTAAAGCCTCTTTCGTGACCCTGCAGGATGTGGGTGGCCGGATTCAGCTTTACGTCTCGCGTGACGATCTGGCTGAAGGCATCTACAACGAGCAGTTCAAAAAGTGGGATCTCGGCGATATCCTGGGCGCGCGCGGCAAACTGTTCAAAACCAAAACCGGCGAACTGTCGATTCACTGTTCTGAACTGCGCCTGCTGACCAAAGCACTGCGTCCGCTGCCGGACAAGTTCCACGGCCTGGCCGATCAGGAAACGCGCTACCGTCAGCGTTACCTTGATCTCATCGCCAACGAGGAGTCGCGCAACACCTTCAGAATTCGTTCGCAGATCATGGCCGGTATTCGCCAGTTCATGGTGGGCCGCGACTTTATGGAAGTGGAAACCCCGATGATGCAGGTGATCCCTGGCGGCGCGTCTGCGCGTCCGTTCATCACCCATCACAATGCGCTGGATATCGACATGTATCTGCGTATCGCTCCAGAGCTTTATCTGAAGCGTCTGGTGGTGGGCGGATTCGATCGCGTGTTCGAGATCAACCGTAACTTCCGTAACGAAGGTATTTCGCCACGTCATAACCCAGAGTTCACCATGATGGAACTCTATATGGCTTATGCGGATTACAAAGATCTGATCGAGCTGACCGAAAGCCTGTTCCGTACGCTGGCGCAGGATGTGCTGGGCAGCACCGTGGTGCCTTACGGCGAGCAGGAGTTTGATTTCGGTAAGCCGTTTGAAAAACTGACCATGCGTGAAGCGATCAAGAAATACCGTCCGGAAACGGATCTGGCCGATCTGGAAGACTTTGATAAAGCGGTGGCGATTGCTCAATCACTGCACATCAAGGTTGAGAAAAGCTGGGGTCTGGGCCGTGTCGTAACCGAAATCTTTGAAGAGACCGCTGAAGCGCATCTGATTCAGCCGACCTTCATCACTGAATATCCGGCTGAAGTCTCTCCGCTGGCCCGTCGTAACGACGAGAACCCGGAAATCACCGATCGCTTTGAGTTCTTCATTGGCGGTCGTGAAATCGGTAACGGCTTCTCCGAGCTGAACGATGCGGAAGATCAGGCTGAGCGTTTCCTGCAGCAGGTGAATGCCAAAGATGCTGGCGACGACGAAGCGATGTTCTACGACGAAGACTATGTCACCGCACTGGAGCACGGTCTGCCGCCAACCGCCGGTCTGGGTATCGGTATTGACCGTATGGTGATGCTGTTTACCAACAGCCACACTATCCGCGATGTGATTCTGTTCCCGGCACTGCGCCCAGGCAGCAAGTAATCGTTATGAGTCGCTGTCAGGCCTGATCTTCAGGCCTGACAGCGTGATGACAAAGCCGAATCAGAGTGAATTTGGCAGCAACTGATAAACTCACGGCACAGGGAACACGGTCAGAAGAGGAAAGCGTCCCGCGCCATGGATGGCGTGGGCCGAGCGGTCATGGATGACAGTTTTTGCGTCTTTCCGATCTGACCGTGTTACCTGTGCAGGCTCGGTCTTACAGCGAATCAGGCCCGACTTTGTCACCAAGCTTAAGGCCGGAAATTCCGGCCTTTTTTACATCTGTTCGTTCAGCAGATATCAGGATTTAATCGCCTGATCCAGCCATGTCTGAAATCGCGAGTAAGGCACATAGAGCGCAACGTTCTTATAGAGTGTCTTACCGCTGACATTGTCGTTGATGTTATTGCTGTAGCCAATAATCACGCCCGCCAGCGTATCGTCAGAGGCGTTATAGACTGCGCCTCCCGACATCCCTTTAACCACCCCCGCATTCGCCGCCACCACGACGCAGTCTGATTTGTTCCAGCTGTTCGCCAGCGTGGTATTGATCAGGTTCTGCCCGCTGGAACTGACCGGCATGGCCGAAATAAAACTGTAGCCGTAGAGATTGACCTGATCGCCGATGTGGCTGTTACGAAAGTTGGGTGGCAGGTTCATTTCGCTGTTTTTGTGGTAGACCACTGCCAGATCGCATTGCGGATGCCAGGCTTTGACCCGGTAAAGCGAAAACTTTGCCACATGTGCGGCGGTCAGGCTGTACTCCGGCGTCAGTGGGATGGTGGTACCGAGCGTGCCTAAACCCAGCACGGTGGGAATGCCGGTCACGGTCATATCCACCCGTTTTTCAGCTTCTTTACTGTACTCATAATGACCTACCGAGCAACCGGTTAAGCCAAACACCATTAAGGCTATGAGTCGTTGCATTCTCTCTCCCTGCGTCAGAAGTTGATCACATCACCTGGCAATTGATTAGGGATATATCGGCAACGTTAAGGATTTATTAATTAAATACGCACTAAAAAGCGTAACGGGTTCGCGGGAAATGACAACCTGACCCTGGGTCATGTGCGCTTTAATGGGCTTAGCCAGCAGGCTGACAAAGCCATTTGTTCCGGCAAAGCGGCAGGATTATTGCGGCCCCGGCAATAATCCTTTGCTGCGCGCAGGCTATGTCGCGCATCAGCACTGTGCTGTAATGCTCACCGTGACGCAGATCAAATTTTAATAAGCGTCGAGGGGCTGCGCGTCTGTGCAGTTCACCTGCAAATGATATTGGGAGAGTGTTATGCCTGTAGCATTAATGGCGCTGGCGTTGAGTGCGTTCGCCATCGGAACCACTGAGTTTGTCATTATGGGATTGCTGCCGGAGGTGGCGCGTGACCTTCAGGTGTCGATTCCGTCGGCGGGCTGGCTGATCAGCGGCTACGCGCTGGGCGTGGCGATAGGTGCGCCGATTATGGCGCTGCTCACCGCCAGGCTGCCGCGTAAAAAAACGCTGATTCTGCTGATGGTGATATTTATTGTCGGCAACCTGCTGTGTGCGCTGGCTTACAACTATAACCTGCTGATGCTGGCACGCATCGTCACCGCGCTTTGTCACGGTGCCTTCTTCGGTATTGGCGCGGTGGTCGCCGCTAGTCTGGTACCAGCCGGTCGTCAGGCTTCCGCTGTCGCACTGATGTTCACCGGACTGACCTTAGCCAACGTGCTGGGCGTTCCGCTGGGAACCAGTTTCGGACAGATGTTTGGCTGGCGAGCCACCTTCTGGGGCGTGGCAGTGATTGGCGTGCTGGCGTTTATCGCCCTGATCGTGAGTCTGCCCAACAATAAACAGGAAAAGCCGGTTCACCTGGCGAGTGAAATTGGTGCACTGGCCAACGGGAAACTGTGGCTGTCGCTGCTGATGACGGTGTTCTTTGCCGCGGCGATGTTTGCGCTGTTCAGCTACATTGCGCCGCTGCTGCTAGAGGTGACGGGCATCAGCGATCGCGGCGTCAGCTGGACGCTGTTCCTGATTGGCGCAGGCCTGACGGTCGGTAATATTCTTGGCGGCAAACTGGCCGACTGGAAAGTCTCCTTTAGCCTGATCCTCAGCTTCTCACTGATCGCCATCTTCTCGCTGCTGTTCAGCTGGACCAGCCATGCGCTGTGGCTGGCGGAGATCACCCTGTTCCTGTGGGCGATGGCGACCTTTGCGACGGTGCCGGGTCTGCAGATCAACGTGGTACGGCACGGCAAAGAGGCGCCTAACCTGGTCTCAACCCTGAACATTTCGGCGTTTAACGTGGGCAATGCGCTGGGTGCCTGGGTCGGCGGTGCGGTGATTGGCCGTGGATATGGCCTGACGGCGGTGCCGGTTGCTGCCGCTGCGCTGGCGGCAATCGGCCTGCTGATCTGTCTGATCACCTTCCGCAAATCGGGCCGCGCAGCCGCCAGGGTTCGCGCTTAAGCCAGGCGGGCGGCGATGCGTGCCGGAAAGTCAGCCACCTGCCGTTGCAGATGGCTGACAAAGGCATCGACCAGCGCCGATGCAGGGCGGTGCTGCGGCCTCACCAGGCTGACGGTAAACGGAACCGCCACGCTGAACTTACGCATCACCACACCGCTGTCGGCGTAATCCAGCGCCGTCAGCGGATTCACAATTGAAATGCCCACGCCCGCTCTGACCATGGCGCACACCGAAGCGGCACTGTGCGTCTCCATCACCAGCCGCCGCTCGACTCCCTGCTCATGAAACAGCGCATCCAGCAACTGACGATAGCTGTCACTGCGCGACAGGCTCACATACTGTTCGCCCGCAAAATCGTGCGGCGTCAGCTCTGAACGCTGACTCAGAGGGTGATGCTGAGGCAATACACACACTTCATCGCAGGTCAGCAGGGCGAGACGGTCAGTGCCGGCCGGAGCGTGCTGGGTTTCGGTTAAGCCGATATCGTAGCGCTGTGCTGACAGCCACTCCTCCAGCAGCGGCGACTCCTGCGGAATCACATTCAGGCTCACATCCGGGTAGCGCTGTAAAAAGGGCTGACACAGTGGTGGCAGCAGCGACTGCGAAAAAACGGGCAGGCAGGCGATCGACAGCTCACCCTGACGGAACTGGCGCAGCCCTTCAGCCGCTTCCATGATGCGATCCAGTCCGTACCAGGATCGCTGCACCTCTTCGAAAAGACGCAATCCCTGCACCGTCGGTTGCAGGCGACCACGAACCCGTCCGAACAACTCTAATCCCAGCTGCTGCTCCAGGCGTGCCAGCTCCCGGCTCACCGTCGGCTGTGAGGTGTGCAGCAGTGTCGCGGCCTGAGTCAGATTGCCGCTGGTCATCACCGCGTGAAAAATCTCGATATGCCGCCAGTTAATGTTCGCCACGCACCCTTCCTATATCCATTCTGCATAGATGCTATTAAAACAGATATTTTTCGCTATGACACGATTCTGGCTTAATGCAGCTATTGCCACAGGAGAATTGCCATGCCACGTTCCTTACAGAGTACCGAAACCGCACTCAGCGCCGCTAACCTGCTGCCGCTGGCACGCCGCTACGCCGGGCCATTCTGGGCTTATGATGCGCAGATTATTCAGGCGCGTATTGCCCAGCTGCAGGCATTTGATGTGGTGCGCTTTGCGCAGAAGGCCTGCTCGAATACGCATATCCTGCGCCTGATGCGCGCAGCAGGCGTGAAAGTGGACTCGGTATCGCTGGGTGAGATCGAACGTGCGCTGGCCGCGGGTTACCAGCCCGGCGGTGATGAGATCGTCTTTACCGCGGATCTGTTCGATCAGCCGACGCTGGAGCGGGTGACCGCGTTAAAGGTGCCGGTTAATGCCGGATCGATCGATATGCTGCATCAGCTCGGCGCGGTCTCACCGGGACATGCGGTGTGGCTGCGGGTCAATCCTGGTTTTGGTCACGGCCACAGTCAGAAAACCAATACCGGTGGCGAAAACAGCAAGCACGGGATCTGGCATGCCGATTTAGCCGAGGCGCTGGCGGCGATTAAGCAGCACGGCTTGCAGCTGGTGGGCATTCATATGCATATCGGCTCAGGCGTCGATTATGCGCATCTGCAGCAGGTCTGTGATGCGATGGTTGAACTGGTGATGGCGTCGGGTCAGGATCTGACCGCGATCTCTGCGGGCGGCGGCCTCTCTGTGCCTTATCGCTATGGCGAAGAGGCGATCGATACCGATCACTATTTCGGCCTGTGGGATGCAGCACGGCAGCGTATTGCCCAGCATCTGGGTCACGCGATAAAGCTGGAGATCGAACCGGGCCGTTTCCTGGTGGCCGAGGCCGGTGTGCTGGTCTCTCAGGTTCGGGCGGTTAAGTCGATGGGCAGCCGTCACTTCGTGCTGGTCGATGCCGGTTTCAGTGACCTGATGCGTCCCTCCATGTATGGCAGCTATCACCATATCTCGCTGATGGCGGGCGATGAGCGGGCCATTGATGAGCAGCAGACTATCGACACCGTGGTCGCTGGCCCGCTGTGCGAATCGGGTGATGTCTTTACCCAGCTGGAGGGCGGCATGGTCGAACCACGCGCGATTCCGGCGGCAAAGGTTGGCGATTACCTGGTGTTCCACGACACCGGTGCTTACGGTGCATCCATGTCCTCTAACTACAACAGCCGTCCGCTGATCCCGGAAGTGCTGTTTGAGCAGGGCCAGCAGCGCGAGATCCGCCGCGCGCAGACTATTGAGTCGCTACTGGCACTTGAAAACAGCTAATCACCTCACCCGGGCGGCCAGCGCGCCGCCTGTCAGCCATAGATCTCTTTGCGCAGCATGACCAGCTCCTCTGCCAGCTCGCGGCACAGCATTGCATTCATCAGATGATCCTGCGCATGCACCAGAATCAGCGTGACCGGCAATTTTCCGCTTCCCTCGTCTGCACCAATCAACGCGGTCTGAATTTTATGTGCCGCTTTTGCCGCGGTATCTGAAGCTGCCAGCGCCGCGTCAGCCCCGGTCCAGTCGCGTTTGCGCGCACACTGAATCGCCATCATCGCCGATGAACGGGCTTCCCCTGCATTGATCAGCAATTCCATCATGGTCTGTTCGTAATCCATAACGCCTCCGCTATTGGTATGCCAAATTGGCCGTTTTAATCATACTGGAATGCCAATAAACGTTTCCGGGAGGTTCGTCACAGAAAAAACCGAGGAGATTCGTCATTTTGGTATGCCACTAACAGGGAAGACCACGACGATTACAGGAATACCGATCTTACATCTCTGAGGGTTGATCATGTCTCTACAGGACCGCCTTATCGATTCCCTGGGCAGCTTTGCCACCCGCTTTAATAGTTATCGCTACATCATGGCGATTAAAGCCTCATTCATTACCCTGATGCCGGTGATCATTGTTGGCGCCTTCTCGGTATTGATCTCTAACATGGTGCTGGACAGCAAAAATGGCCTTGCCAGCTTTGCCGCCCTGGCTTTTTTAGCTGACCTCAAGCCCATCACCAGCAGTATCAATTACGCCACGCTCAGCTTTCTTAACATTGGTGCGGTGTTCCTGATTGGTATTGAGCTTGGGCGCATCAACGGTATAAAAACGCTGTTTCCCGGCCTGCTGGCAATCATCTGCTTTGTATCCGTGACGCCGACCACCTTACAGATGATGGTCGATGGGCAGATGCACCTGGTCACCGACGTGCTGGCCAAACAATTCTCCGATACCAAAAGCCTGTTTCTCGGCATGTTTATCGCCATTCTGTCGGTAGAGATCTACTGCCGCCTCGAACAGGTTGAGCGGCTGAAAATCAAAATGCCCGACACCGTGCCGCCCAACGTGGCCGCCTCTTTCTCCGCGCTCATCCCCTCAATCATCACCGTGACGCTGATAGCGACTTTTGGCTTTATCTTCCATCGCGTCACCGGCATGTACCTTTACGACGCGGTATACCAGGTGGTGCAGCAGCCGCTGGAGTCGGTGGTGCAGAGCCTGTGGGGCATTCTGATTCTGATGTTCGTTGCCCAGCTGTTCTGGGTGATTGGTATTCACGGCAATCAGATGGTGAAGCCGATCCGTGAGCCGCTGTTGCTGGGCGCGATTATGGTCAACATGACCGCTTTTGAGCAGGGAAAAGAGGCACCGAACATCATCACCATGCCGTTCTGGGATGTTTATATGAGCATCGGCGGTTCCGGCCTGACCATCGGGCTGCTCACCGCCGTGATGCTGGCAACGCGACGCAAAGAGATGCGTGAAATCGCCAAACTGTCGTTCGGGCCAGGCATTTTCAATATCAACGAGCCGGTTATATTTGGTATGCCGATTATGCTTAACCCGATACTGGCTATCCCTTTCATCATCACACCGCTAGTGACAGGTTCTATCGGCTACTTCGCTACGGTGATGGGATTTGCCGGGAAAGCCGTGGTGATGGTGCCATGGACCACGCCTCCGATTATCAATGCCTGGCTGTCAACGGCCGGATCGATGGGTGCGGTGGTGACGCAGATCGTCTGCATTCTGGTGTCAGTACTTATCTATCTGCCATTTGTGAAAGTCGCAGCCCGCCGCGCGGATGCAGCAGAAGCAGCGGAAGCAAAGAGCCTGCAACCTGAGCTGAACCCCAACCGAACGGAGGTGTTATGAGTCGTCAGACTGTCCATATACCTGAGAATTTCATTCTGGGAGCTGCTGCCTCCGCCTGGCAGACGGAAGGCTGGAGCGGAAAAAAAGCGGGGCAGGACTCCTGGCCTGACGCCTGGTATCAGCAGGATCGTCACGTCTGGCACAACGGCTACGGCCCGGCGGTTGCCACCGACTTTATCAACCGCTTTAGTGAGGATGTGGCGCTGATGAAGGCCAGCGGGCTGACCCACTACCGCACTTCGATCAACTGGTCGCGTTTCCTGATCGATTACGAAACCGCTACGGTCGATGAGGAGTACGCGGCTTACTATGACCGGCTGATTGATGAAATGCAGCGCCAGGGCATTGAACTGATGCTCTGTCTGGAGCATTACGAGCTGCCCGCCACGCTGCTGGACCAGTATGGCGGCTGGCAGTCAAAGCATGTCGTTGAACTCTTTATCCGTTATGTCGAACAGGTGTTTAAACGCTATGCCGGTCGGGTCACGCGCTGGTTTGTGTTTAACGAGCCGATTGTGGTGCAGACCCGCGTCTATCTCGACGCGCTGCGCTGGCCTTATGAGCAGAACACCCATAAATGGATGCAGTGGAACCACCACAAGAATCTTGCTACCGCCCGGGTAGTGAAGCTGTTCCGCGCGGCAGGCTATGCCGGTCGCATTGGTACCATACTCAATCCGGAAGTCACCTATCCGCGATCGTCAGCCCCGCACGACCAGAAGGCGGCGCATATTTATGACCTGTTCTACAACCGGGTGTTTCTCGATCCCGCCATTAAAGGCGAGTATCCGGCGGAGCTGCTGGCGCTGCTTGATAAGCATCAGATTGAGTGGGAAACCACCCCGGAAGAGCTGGCGATTATTGCCGCCAATACCGTCGATGAAGTCGGGCTTAATCTCTACTATCCGCATCGCGTGAAGGCACCGTCCCGCGCCTGGCATCCCGAGACACCCTTTCATCCCGCCTGGTATTACGAACACTTTGAACTGCCGGGGCGACGGATGAACCCTTCACGCGGCTGGGAAATTCAGCCTGAAATTATCTGGGATATGGCGCAGCGGATGCGCGATGAGTACGGCAATATCCCGTGGTTTGTGGCGGAAAGCGGTATGGGAATTGAGAACGAAGCGCAGTTCAAAAATGCCGACGGGGAGATTCAGGACGATTACCGCATCGCATTTATCAGCGAGCACCTGCATCAGGCGATACGCGCCAGTCAGGCGGGTATTAACTGTCAGGGCTACATGCTGTGGGCGTTTACCGACAATGTCTCGCCAATGAATGCCTTTAAAAATCGCTATGGTCTTATCGAAATCGACTTAGATAAGCAGCGTCAGCGCCGTATGAAGAAATCTGCCCACTGGTTCCGTACGCTGCGCGACACGCAGCAATTTACCCTGTGGCTTGATGATGAGCCGAAATAACGCGAGGAAACGAGCATGAAACGAATTGTTCTGGCCTGTGCTGCGGGCATGTCGACCTCAATGGTGGTGACGCGGATGGAAAAGGAGGCTGCCGCGCGCGGACTGGCATTTCAGATCTACGCCATTCCGGAGCAAAACCTGCGTGAAGAGCTGCAAAACTACGGCAACGAGGTGGTGGTCGTGCTGCTCGGGCCACAGGTGCGCTTCAAACTGGAGGAGAACAGAAAACTCACCGACAGCTATCAGTTGCCCATCGCGGTGATCGATACGGTTGCTTACGGCACGCTGAATGGTGCAAAGGTACTCGATCAGGCGCTGGCTTTGATACACTGAGCCCCAGTTTGCGAGCCAGCCTCTCCGGTTCGCGGGCATTGTCGCGCAGGGAACCGCGGCAATGCCGTTAGCGCATTGATTGCAAAGGGTGACAGTGTGGACAAAGCCGAAGCGCCGCAAGAAAAAAAGCAGTATCAGGAAATTGGTCAGCACCTGCGTCAGCAGATCTGTGACGGGCACTATCCGGTGGGATCGCGCCTGCCGCCTGAACGTCAGCTGGCTGAAACCTGGGGCGTCAGCCGGACCATCGTGCGCGAGGCATTATTGATGCTGGAGCTGGAAGGTACGGTGGATATCCGCCAGAGCTCCGGCGTCTATGTGATGCGTATTCCTTCCGCCAGTGATGATGAAGAAGAGGCCTTCTTCCGCAGCGACGTTGGCCCGTTTGAAATGCTACAGGCACGTCAGTTGCTGGAGAGCAATATTGCAGCCTTTGCCGCAAAAATGGCGACCAAAGCGGACATCGAAAATCTGCGCCGAACGCTGGAACAGGAGCAGCGTGCTATCGCCGCCAACGACAGCAGTCAGGACAACGACAAGTTGTTTCATCTGCTGCTGGCGGGTGCCAGTCAGAATCAGATGCTGCTCGATACCGTCACCAGCATCTGGCGACATCATGACAGTAGCCCGCTCTGGCAGCAGCTGCGCCCGCAGTTTGAAACCCGCGCCTATCGCCTGAAGTGGCTCGGCGATCACCAGACAATCCTGGCTGCGTTGCGTCGGCGTGATGTGATGGGGGCCTGGCAATCTACCTGGCAGCACCTTGAGAACGTCAAGAATACGCTGCTGGAGCTTTCCGACGCCGATGCGCCTGACTTTGATGGCTACCTGTTTGATTCAGTCCCGATCTTTCAGGGGAAACTGATGTGATTGAGATTGTATCGCTCAGCGATGCCCCCCAATTTGCCGATCAGATCATCGACTGGCAGTGGCGCGCATTTGGTGAAGCCACCAGCCGGGCGTTCTTTGCCAGTGTGGTGAACAGCAGCCTTATCGGTGCTGATTTTCCGGTGACTTTCGTTGCCGTGGAAGCGGGCAGGGCAGTCGGCACGGTGGGATTCTGGCGCTGCGACCTGATCAGCCGTCAGGATCTTTTCCCCTGGCTGGCGGCGCTCTATATTGATGAGTCGGTGCGCGGCAAAGGTGTCAGTGAAGCACTGCAGCAGCACGTCATTGCCTATGCGCAGGCGCAGGGCTATCCACGGCTGTGGTTATGGTCAACGTTTGGGGGCTACTACGAACGTTATGGCTGGCTGCCACAGGGCGAAGCGCTGGAGTATCCCGCTAAGCCGGTAAAACTCTATTATCGCGATCTGTAAGAGATGCCAGCCGCCATCGCGGCAGCTGGCAACAGAACGCTCAGGGAGCCGGATAGGTATAACGACGGTGGATCGCCTCAATGCCTTCCAGGATCTCTGCATTTAAGGTCAGATTGAAGCTGTCGATATTGATCTGCAACTGTTCAGGCGTAGTGGCGCCCAGCAGCGTGCTGGCCACAAACGGCTGCTGACGCACATAGGCCAGGGCCATCTGCGACGGGTCAATCTGATGCTGCTGAGCCAGTGCCACATATTCGGCAATCGCCTTTTGTGACTGCTCGCCGCTGTAGCGGGTAAAGCGGCTGAACAACGTGTTGCGTGCGCCCGCAGGCTGCGCGCCATTCAGGTATTTACCGCTCAGCGTTCCAAACGCCAGGCTGGAATACGCCAGCAGCTCTACGCCTTCATGCTGGCTGATTTCGGCCAGACCCACTTCAAAGCTGCGGTTCAGCAGGCTGTAGGGATTCTGAATGCTGATAATGCGCGGCAGCTCATGCTTCTCCGCCAGCTGCAGATAGCGCATCACGCCCCACGCGGTTTCGTTCGACACCCCGATATAGCGGATCTTACCAGCGCGCACCTGTTCGGTCAGCGCTTCCAGCGTCTCCAGCAGCGTCACCTGAGCAGTGGTTTCGCTGTACTGATAGCCGAGCTTGCCAAAATAGTTGGTCTGACGCTGTGGCCAGTGCAGCTGGTAGAGGTCAAGGTAGTCAGTATTCAGGCGTTTCAGGCTGGCATCGAGTGCTGCGCGGATGTTTTTACGGTCCAGCGCCATATCCGGGCGAATCGACGCATCATTGCCACGTGAAGGCCCTGCCACTTTACTGGCAAGAATGATTTTGTCGCGGCTGCCGCGCTGTTTAAGCCAGCTGCCAATATATTGTTCGGTCAGACCCTGGGTTTCCGGACGCGGGGGCACCGGATACATCTCGGCAGTATCAATAAAGTTGATGCCGGAACGGATAGCTAAATCCAGTTGAGCATGGGCGTCGGCTTCGCTGTTCTGTTCGCCAAACGTCATGGTGCCCAACCCCAGCTGACTCACTTCCAGCGTGCTGTGGGGAATACGATGATAGTGCATTGCCAGCTTCCTTTTCTTTATGGAATGGAATGTTGTGTCCTCAGGGACTATAGCGCGAGCAATGGCGGGGAAGGAAGGGGGAAAAGTCGGGGAAATCACCTGCCAGTCGGGAATCGGTGGCAGGTGATTAAATCGGGCACTTAACGTTCAATGATCGTAGAAACCTCATCGCTGTTAATCTGCACCATATGACCCGTCTGGTCAGTGTACTCCACCAGGCCGGTCTCTTTATCAATGCTCGGCTTGCCTTCGGTCATGATCATCCGGCCATCTTTGGTCGCCATGACATAATCAGAACTGCATCCACTTAAGAATGCGGCGGTTACCATCACCAGTGCTACTCCTGCCAACCCTTTCATCACGCCTAATCCTCACAAATGGTCAAGTGCAAACAGTGTAGTAATAAATGGTTTTGCCGGCAGGGTTAATCGTATGAATCTGAAAATAACCGGGCGAGCAGGCTCGCCCTTGACTTTATCAGGCGTGCTTTTTCTTACTGCGCATCAGGTTAAGACACTCAACCGCCATTGAGAAGAACATAGCGAAATAAATGTAACCTTTTGGTACGTGGACCGCAAAACTCTCCAGGATCAGGGTGAAACCGACCAGAATCAGGAAAGAGAGAGCCAGCATTTTCACTGACGGATGGCGGTCAACAAACTCACCGATCGCGCGCGCAGCGAACATCATCATCAGCACGGCAATAACCACCGCCGCCATCATAATGAACAGATGATCGGAGAGGCCGATGGCCGTGATCACCGAGTCGAGGCTGAAAATAATGTCGAGCATCATGATCTGTACAATCGCACCCAGGAAGGAATGGACGCGGGTGTTGTGTTCGCCTTCGCTGCCTTCGATCGTTTCATGGATCTCCATGCTCGATTTCCACAGCAGGAACAGTCCGCCGAACAGCAGAATCAGATCGCGCGCCGAGAACGCATGATCCATCAGCGTAAAGAGCGGGTTAGTCAGACGGGCTACCCACGCGATAGAAGCCAGCAGGCCAAGACGCATTAGCATCGCGCCCATCAGACCAATGCGACGTGCGCTGGCTTGCTGGTGTTTTGGCAGTTTAGCAACCACCAGCGACAGGAAAATGATGTTATCAATACCCAGCACCACCTCAAGGATGGTCAGGGTGCCCAGCGCCAGCCAGGCGTTGGGATCGGAAATCCACTCAAACATACCGACATTTAATCCTAAACGAAAAGTAAACGGCGATTATACGCATTCAATTCGCCGATCTCCCATAAAATTGCGACACATCAACGCGGGTGGCGACGTTCAGAGGAGAAAATGACGCGCCAGCAGGGGCCCGGTGAAGCTTTTCTTCAGGTAGAAACCGCGCGGCAGCGTCATGATTGGCTGGCCCTGATCGCCGATTCCTTCTGTCAGCGCTTTGCTATTGGCGGCTTTGGGCCGGATTTGCAGCCAGGCACCATGTCGCGCGGTAATCTGCTCTACGCGACCCAGCACAATCATATCCATCAGCTCTTCCCAGTCCTGCCGCAGCATCTCATCTTCTTCCGCATCGGGGCTCCATAACAGCGGCGCGCCGACACGGCGTTCCCGCAGCGGAATCTCACGTCCGCCTTCAACCGGGATCCACAATACCCGCGCCAGCTTGTGGCGCACATGGCTGGTGAGCCAGGTCACGCCGCTGTTGCCGGTCAGAGGTGCCACGCAGACAAAGGTGGTTTCCAGCGGCTTACCCTGCGCATCAATCGGGATAGTTTTCAGTTCGATACCCAGATGGGCAAAGTCCTGCTCCGCTTTGCTGCCTGCGCTGGCACCAAGATGCCACTCCAGCAGCATGCCGACCCAGCCCTTGTCGCGTTTGAGATCCGCAGGCATGGGCAGACCGGCGCGCGCGGCCAGGGTTTCCAGGGTCAAACCGGCTAAATCCTGCGCGCGTGCCAGCAGGCTGGCTTCATCTTCAGGTGGTCCTGGCTGGTAACTCATGGTGAACACTCGCAATGATTAAAATTTGTACAACAGCAGGTGAGTCACGTTTCTCACATAAATAATCCGCGTCAGGGATCGATAATAACATGATAGATCGTGCTTTTTTTAGCGGATTGCACGCTCGCCGCCCCAGGTGCTTCAGGGTTATCCCAGCTTACCCGCAACAATGAACAGGATCTCCAGCCCGGTTATCCACAGAAAAATGGGATAACCACCGTCTGAGTGTGGTACTGGTTCCATTTACAGCCTTGACTTTTCACGATCTGGCCATAATTTCGCCGCTCTGGCCTAACCCTGAGCGATTATCTGTGGATAAAAAGCAGTGTGCTTATATTTTAAGCAATTGTCAGTTACCATGAAAATATTCACTGTTTATAAAAGATTTACTGGTAAGGTTTTTGATTTAATATCATTAAAAATCATACGGATGTGTTGCTGGTTATTTTTGGCTCTTCAGCGCGCACGGAAAAGGTTATTCAGATAACTCCCGCGTTCTGCACAAAGCTATCCACAGAAAAGGTGAATAAGATCGATCTTTTTCACGGTCATTGTTTATAACTTTGCCATTTTCTGTGAGTTATCCCGGCGATGATGGCTTAACCCCCCATGAATCCAGTGGTTTACCGCCTGTAAGGAGTGTGAAACAATCAGCTCATTCAAATTTTGCTTTGAGGTAGTCCGGTGATCGATGATGATGGCTACCGCCCGAATGTTGGTATCGTAATCTGTAACCGGCAGGGACAAGTGTTATGGGCCAGGCGCTTTGGACAGCACTCCTGGCAATTTCCTCAGGGAGGCATCAATCCCGGTGAAACCGCAGAACAGGCGATGTATCGCGAACTGTTCGAAGAAGTCGGATTACACCGGAAAGATGTTCGAATACTTGCTTCTACCCGTAACTGGTTACGTTACAAGTTGCCAAAACGTTTGGTGCGTTGGGACACAAAGCCGGTATGTATCGGCCAGAAACAAAAGTGGTTTCTTCTGCAGTTAATGTGTAATGACGCGGATATCAATGTGCAGCACAGCAGCACGCCTGAGTTCGATGGCTGGCGCTGGGTCAGTTTCTGGTATCCGGTGCGTCAGGTTGTCTCCTTTAAGCGCGACGTTTATCGTCGGGTGATGAAGGAATTCGCTGGCGTGGTGATGTCTATGCAGGAGAGTGCGGGGCAGCGAAATAATCCTGCCCATCGACGTAAGAGAGGATAGGCCACGCCCTTTATGCTCACTCAGTTGCGCGAAATTGTAGAAAAAGTGGCGAGTGCGCCGCGTCTCAATGAAGCACTCGACATCCTGGTTAATGAGATCTGTCTGGCGATGGATACGGAAGTCTGTTCCGTTTACCTCGCCGACCACGATCGTCACTGCTACTACCTGATGGCGACGCGCGGACTTAAAAAACCGCGTGGCCGCACCGTGACCCTGGCGTTTGACGAGGGGATTGTCGGTTTAGTGGGCCGTCTGGCCGAACCGATTAACCTCGCTGACGCCCAGAGTCATCCCAGCTTTAAATATATCCCCGCAGTGAAAGAGGAGCGCTACCGCTCCTTCCTCGGCGTGCCGATTATCAGCCGTCGCCAGTTACTGGGCGTGCTGGTGGTGCAGCAGCGCGAGCACCGTCAGTTTGATGAAAGCGAAGAGTCGTTTCTGGTCACCCTTGCCACCCAGATGGCGGCATTGCTGTCGCAGTCGCAGATGGCTCAACTATTTGGTCAGTTCCGGCAGACGCGGGTGCGCGCAATTGCAGCTGCGCCTGGCGTGGCGGTAGCACCGGGCTGGGTAGATGAGACGCAGCCACTGCTCGATCAGGTTTCGGCTGCCTCAACGCTGGATGTCCATCGCGAACGTGAGCGTCTGTCGCTCGCCATGAGCGAAGCCACCAGTGAATTTCGTCGCTTCAGTAAACGCTTCAGCGCCAGCGCTCAGAAAGAGAGTGCGGCCATTTTCGACCTTTACTCTCACCTGTTAACCGATGCCCGACTGAAAAAAGATCTGTTCGATGAGATCGAACGCGGATCGGTCGCCGAATGGGCAGTGAAACAGGTGATCGAGAAGTTTGCTGAACAGTTTGCCAGCCTGACTGACACCTACCTGCGTGAACGCGCAGGTGATCTGCGGGTGCTGGGTCAGCGCCTGCTGTTTCACCTTGACGATACGCTGGTCGGCACCAATGCCTGGCCGGAACGCTTTGTGCTGGTGGCCGATGAGCTGACCGCCACCACTTTAGCTGAGCTGCCGCATGAGCGGCTGGCGGGCGTGGTGGTGCGTGACGGCGCAGCCAACTCCCATGCGGCGATTCTGACGCGCGCGATGGGGATCCCGACGGTCATGGGCGCTGACATCCAGCCTCATCAGCTCAACAAACGTTTGCTGATCGTCGATGGGTATCGCGGTGAGCTGTTGATCGATCCCGAGCCGGTGCTGGTGCAGGAGTACCAGCGTTTGATTAGCGAAGAGAATGCGCTGAGCAAAATGGCGGAAGGCGTGGTCGATCAGCCCGGTGAGCTGAAAAGCGGCGAGCGCGTGCAGGTGATGCTGAATGCCGGCTTAAGCCCGGAGCATGAGCAGACGCTGGGCAACTGGGTGGATGGCATCGGTCTCTACCGCACCGAAATCCCGTTTATGCTGCAGAACGGCTTCCCGTCGGAAGAGGAGCAGGTGGCACAGTATCAGGGCATGTTACAGCTGTTTCACAACAAGCCTGTGACGCTGCGTACCCTGGATGTAGGAGCAGATAAACAGCTACCCTACATGCCTATCAGTGAAGAGAATCCCTGTCTGGGCTGGCGCGGCATCCGCCTGACGCTTGACCAGCCGGAAATTTTCCTGGTGCAGGTGCGTGCGATGCTGCGTGCTAACGCCGCATCCGGCAACCTCAGTATTCTGCTGCCGATGATCAGCCATATCGATGAGATCGACGAAGCGAAAAAGCTGATCGATCGCGCAGGACGCGAAGTCGAAGAGATGCTGGGCTATACGATCCCCGCGCCGCGCATCGGCATCATGATTGAAGTGCCGTCGATGCTGTTTATGATCCCGCATCTGGCGTCGCGGGTCGATTTTGTCTCGGTTGGCACCAACGATCTGACCCAGTATCTGCTGGCGGTGGATCGCAACAACACCCGCGTGGCCAATCTCTACGACTCGCTGCATCCGGCGATGCTGCGTGCACTGAATACGATTGCGCAGGAAGCCCGTCTGGCCAATCTGGAATTGTGCCTGTGTGGTGAAATGGCCGGCGATCCAATGTGCGTGGCGCTGCTGGTCGGGCTGGGGTATCACCATCTCAGCATGAACGGCAAAAACGTACCACGGGTGAAATACCTGCTGCGCCATCTGGATCACGAAGAAGCACAGCAGCTCAGCGAGCAGGGGATGAATGCTCATACCGCCACTGAGGTTCGTCATCTGGTCTCGACCTTTATGGAGCGTCGCGGGCTGGGTGGATTAATCCGCGGCGGTCGCTAAACGCTACTTCAGGCTATTTTATTTGCCATTCTGGCCCTGGGCAGTGCTCACACAGGCTGCTTTAGCAACCTGAACGCCCGTCAGGGCGGCCCTGAAGGGGCGAGCACAGCGAGTAATCCTCACGTACTATGTGTACGCTCCGGTTGTTGCGCGCTGTCCGTGACCAGTCTGGCTGCAACAATGTACGCCTGACGAGTCAGACTCTGGGCGTTATCCGCGTTTACATTTGCGGGACAATTCACAAAACCGGCTGTGCTATGATGCGCAGCCTTAATTTATGTGCCTGACAACGCCCCTTTTCAGGGTTGAAAAATAGACGGTGAATGATGAATAACGGCTATATTGCATTTCCGCAGTTCGATCCGGTGATCTTCTCCATTGGACCGGTTTCGCTTCACTGGTACGGTCTGATGTATCTGGTAGGCTTTGTTTTCGCCATGTGGCTGGCTGTCCGCCGCGCCAATCAGCCGGGCAGCGGCTGGAAAAAAGAGGAAGTGGAGAACCTGCTTTATGCCGGTTTCCTGGGGGTCTTCCTGGGTGGACGCATCGGCTATGTGCTGTTCTACAACTTACCGCTGTTCCTGGAAAATCCACTCTATCTGTTCAAAGTCTGGGATGGCGGCATGTCGTTCCACGGTGGCCTCATCGGGGTGATTGTCGTCATGCTGGTCTTTGCCCGCCGCACCCGACGTAATTTCTTCCAGGTGGCTGATTTCATCGCGCCGCTGATCCCGTTCGGCCTGGGTGCCGGTCGTCTCGGCAACTTCATTAACGGTGAGCTCTGGGGCCGTGTCGATCCGGGCTTCCGCTATGCCATGCTGTTCCCTGGCTCCCGCAGCGAAGATGTCGCGCTTGCTGCCACCAATCCGCAATACCAGGCGCTGCTCAACACCTACGGCGTGCTGCCGCGTCATGCTTCGCAGCTCTATGAACTGGCGCTGGAAGGAATAGTGCTGTTTATCATCCTGAATCTGTTTATTCGTAAGCCACGCCCGATGGGCAGCGTCTCAGGCCTGTTCCTGATTGGCTATGGCGCCTTCCGTATTATCGTTGAGTTCTTCCGCCAGCCGGATGCCCAGCTTGGCCTGTTTGAAGGCGGAATCAGTATGGGACAGATCCTCTCTGTGCCAATGATTATTGCCGGTATTATTATGATGATCTGGGCGTATCGTCGTCGCCCGCAGCCACAATTTCGCGAGGAAAAATGAAACAGTATCTGGATTTAATGCAACATGTGCTGCACGAAGGCACGCCAAAAGCTGACCGTACCGGCACCGGTACGCTTTCAATTTTTGGTCACCAGATGCGTTTCAATCTGCAGGATGGTTTTCCGCTGGTCACCACCAAGAAATGTCATATCCGCTCGATTATTCATGAGCTGCTGTGGTTTCTGAAAGGTGATACCAACATCGGTTATCTCAAAGATAACAACGTCTCCATCTGGGATGAGTGGGCGGATGAGAATGGCGATCTCGGCCCGGTGTATGGCAAACAGTGGCGCAGCTGGGGAACGGCCAGCGGCCAGGAGATTGACCAGCTAAGCCAGGTGATGGAGCAGCTGAAGCGCGATCCCGACTCACGCCGGATTATCGTTTCTGCCTGGAACGTCGGCGAGCTGAGCGAGATGGCGCTGGCTCCTTGCCACGCGTTCTTCCAGTTCTACGTGGCGGACGGCAAACTCTCCTGCCAGCTCTATCAGCGCTCGTGCGACATCTTCCTGGGCCTGCCGTTTAACATCGCCAGCTATGCGTTGCTGGTACATATGGTGGCGCAGCAATGCGATCTGCAGGTGGGCGACTTTGTCTGGACCGGCGGTGATACCCACCTCTACAGTAACCATCTGGAGCAGGCGCGCCTGCAGCTGACCCGCGAACCGCGTCCGCTGCCATCACTTGTTATCAAACGCAAACCGGCGTCGTTGTTTGACTATCAGTTCGAAGATTTTGAGATTGAAGGCTACGATCCGCATCCCGCGATCAAAGCCCCTGTCGCCATCTGATTCGCGATAAAAGATAACGCCCTGGCTTCATCGCCGGGGCTTTTTTTTGCCCGCAAACCGGTAAATCTGCGGCAACGCTCGCACGCTTCTGCCAATTCATGCTGTTGGGGAAGATTCTCTGCGACGTACTTTCCAGCCTGCCAAACCGCGCCTTGTTTCATCTGTTCATCACCCGCACTCTGACGCTATGAAAACAGCACACTTACGCGGTTTTACCCTGCCGGAACTGCTGCTGGTGATGGTGATTGCCGGCATGCTGAGCGTTGCCGCGCTGCATGGCTGGCAGCGCTGGCAACAGCGGCAGCAACTGCGCGACAGCGCTCAGCAACTGCAGGGATTCCTGCTTCGGCTGCGTGCCCAGGCCAACCGGCAAAATAGCGATCTGGTTTTATGGTCACGGCCTGGCGATCCCTGGTGCATCGGTGCCGGAAGCCGCCCCGTTGCAGGCTGTGATAGCCGAAAACGGCTGCAATTCGTAGCGCCGCACGCTGGCGTTGCGCTCTATGACATCCGGGGTGAACCGGGCTTCTATGGCCGACGTAATGTGGCCCGGGCGGGCAGCATTGAGTTGGGTAACAGCACCGGACGAATGCGGCTGATTATCTCGGCAAGAGCCCGTATTCGCCTCTGCATGACGGATGAGGAGACGTGCCGTTGAAAATGGCCGGATTCAGCCTGCTGGAGATGCTGATCGCCTTAGCAATCAGCGCCGTCGTGATGTTAAGTGCTGGCCGTTTTCTGCCGCTGCTGCTGGCAGAGAACGCCGGCGTGATGCAACGGGCGCAGCTGCGTCAGGAGTTACAGCAGATGATGGCGACACTGGAAAAAGCGGTGCGGCGTGCCGGTTATTGTCACGGTGAGTGTGGCAGTGGGGCGCTGCAAATCAGAGAGAACTGCCTGCTGCTGCGCTGGGATGAGAACAGCAACGGTAAATGGGAAGGGGTGAGCCATGCAGAGAGTGACTATTACGGTTATCGCCTGCGACAACAGCAGCTTGAGATGCAGCGAGGTGTTGACCAGTGTCAGTCAGCGGGCTGGGAGCGGCTCTCCGACCCCGCGTTTATGACGCTGGAGCAGTTCAGCGTCAGCCAGCAGGGCACGCAGGTCAGATTAGTGCTGCAGGGACGGGCCGGACGCTGGCTTGAAACGATGGAGAGCTGGATTGAGGCAGAGAACCTGTGAAGCAGCGAGGCAGCAGCGCTCTGGGCATGGTGTTGATGATTATGGTCATTGGCAGCTTTACGCTGCATGCCAGCCGTAAGATGTCTGAGCAGGGAATGCGACTGCTGGCGGATGAGCAGCAGTTTATTCAGGATTTCTGGCGGGCGCAGTCTGCGCTGCAATGGGGCTTCTCCCTGAGCTGGTCAGCCAGTGAGGCGACCAGCTGTCAGCAGGATGATCGCCAGGGCTGGCGCAGCTGTTTACAACGAGGTGAAAAGGATGAAGGTCTGCTTAAAGGGGAGGCCAGCGGCAGTGGCATGGCAGTCTGGCAGTGGGTGCGGTTACGGGGCAATCAGATTACCGCGTTGCCGCAAGGCTGGATTGACTACTGCCCGCTTACGCCCCCGGCCACCAGCCAGTAAGCGCGGTGGATTCAGCCTGCCGGAAGTGTTGTTTGCTCTGCTGTTAATGGCATTAAGCAGCAGCACGCTGTTGCACTATCATCGCGCACTGGCACTGGGATTCAGCCAGCAGTGGTATCAGCGTGAGGCATGGCGGGTGGCTGAGCAGCAACTGATGGGACATGAGAGTCCCGGCTGGACCTCAATACTGCAACAGCAGAGCGGCCCTTCAGGTTGCACACTGGATCGGGCTGACGTGACGGGGCCTTATCAGCGCAGTGCCACCCTGACGCGGCTGCGATGTTAACTCTCCCCGGTCGCCCTTTTGATGGGTTTCAACCGCGATACGCGGTAAAGTGACAGAGCCGCAATACCGCAGTCACGTTCTGAGTTATCACAGGAGTTTTCATGTTTCACGTTTATCACTCAAATCAGCTTGATGTGCTGAAGATTCTGGCGGCTGCGGTGATTAAACATGACCCTCTTGATGATCCTTTCGCCTCAGAAATGGTGCTGGTGCAGAGTCCGGGTATGGCGCAGTGGCTGCAGATGGAGCTGGCGCAAACCTTTGGTATTGCTGCTAATATCGAATTTCCGCTGCCCGCCAGTTTTATCTGGGAGATGTTCGTCCGCGTACTGCCCGATATCCCGGTAGAGAGTGCTTTCAGTAAGGCCAGCATGGGCTGGAAGCTGATGCACCGGCTGCCGGAGATGCTGAAGCATGAAGAGTTTACCTCTCTGCGCCACTATCTCCATGACGACGGCGACAAGCGTAAACTGTTTCAGCTCAGCTCCCGCGTGGCCGATCTGTTCGACCAGTATCTGGTCTATCGTGCCGACTGGCTCAACAGCTGGGAGCGCGGCGAAACCATTGAGGGGCTGGGCGAGGCGCAGCGCTGGCAGGCCGCACTGTGGCGCGATCTGGTGAGTTATACCCAGGCCCTGCGCCAGCCTGAATGGCACCGCGCCAACCTCTATGCGCGATTTATCCAGACGCTGGATCAGGCGAAAAGCACGCCGGAAAATCTGCCCAAACGGGTCTTTATCTGTGGCATCTCTGCGCTGCCGCCGGTCTATCTGCAGGCGTTGCAGGCGCTGGGACGTCACATCGACATCCATCTGCTGTTCACCAATCCCTGCCGCGATTACTGGGGCGATATTCAGGATTATGCGTTTCTGGCGAAACTGCAAAGTCGTCAGCGCCGACGTCATGGTGCTGATGAATCACGCGGACTCTTCCGGGATGCAGAGCAGGCACCGGCGCTGTTTAACGACGCCGGTGAACAGCAACTGACCAATCCTTTGCTCGCCTCATGGGGCAAGCTGGGACGTGACAACCTGTTTCTGCTGAGCCAGATGGAGTCAAACGACGACATCGATGCTTTTGTCGATGTGGAGCCGGACAACCTGCTGCACTGTATGCAGCACGATCTTCTCAATCTGCAGGATAACGCCATCATCGGACTGAATGCGGCGGAACTGGCACACAGCGATCAGAAGCGCTGCCTTGATCCGGAGGATCGATCAATTGCGGTGCAGGTCTGCCACAGTGCCCAGCGCGAAGTTGAAGTGTTGCAGGATCATCTGCTGGCAATGATGGAGGCCGATCCGACGCTGAAAGCACGTGACATCATCGTCATGGTGGCGGATATCGACGCCTACGCCCCTTTTATTCAGGCGGTTTTCGCCAATGCACCTGCCGATCGCTATCTGCCGTTTGCGATTTCAGATCGCCGTGCCAGTCAGGCTCATCCGGCCATTGTGGCGTTTTTGCATCTGCTGGCACTGCCGGACAGCCGTTTTGTCTCGGAGGATGTGCTGGCGCTGCTCGATGTCCCGGCGCTGGCTTCCCACTTCGCCATTGATGAAAGCGGCCTGCGTTTACTGCGGCGCTGGGTCAGCGAATCGGGGGTACGCTGGGGGCTGGATGATGCCAGCGTAGAAGCCCTGTCACTTCCGGTTACCGGCCAGCACACCTGGCGCTTTGGCCTGCAGCGTATGCTGTTGGGTTATGCGATGGAGAGCCACAACGGTGACTGGGAAGGAATTCTGCCTTATGACGAGTCGGGTGGTCTGGTGGGGGAGCTGGCGGGACATCTGGCTGAGCTGCTCTCCCGGCTTAATCACTGGCGGCAGCTGCTTGCCGAACCCCGGCAACTGGCGGCCTGGCTGCCCATGTGCCGGGAACTGCTCAATGCCTTTTTCAGCCCCGATGCAGAAACCGAGGCCGCCTTGCTGCTGGTGGAAGAGCAGTGGCAGCAATTGATTGAATATGGCATGGATGCGCGGTTTGAAGAGGCGATTCCGGTGGCGCTGTTGCGTGATGATCTGCGTAGCCGGCTTGATCAACAGCGCATCAGTCAGCGTTTCCTGGCGGGGCAGATTAACTTCTGTACCCTGATGCCGATGCGCTCCATTCCTTTTCAGCTGGTCTGTTTGCTGGGCATGAACGACGGCGTCTATCCACGGACCTTAGCGCCGTTAGGTTTTGATCTGATGCAGCAGCAGTCCCGCAAAGGCGACCGCAGTCGCCGCGATGATGACCGCTATCTCTTCCTGGAGGCGATGATCTCGGCGCAGCAGCAGCTCTACATCAGTTATATCGGCCGGGCGATTCAGGATAATACGGAACGCTACCCCTCGGTGCTGGTCACAGAACTGCTGGATTACATTGGACAGAGTTTTTATCTGGACGGTGATGGCCATCTTGAACTGGATGAGAGTGCCGAACGGGTGCGGATGCACCTGCAGCACCTGCACAGCCGGATGCCGTTTGCTGCCGAAAACTTCCAGCCTGCTGCCAGACTGCAAAGTTTCGCCCGTGAGTGGTTGCCTGCCGCGCGGGGTGCGGGGCAGCCCCAGCCCGATTTTGTGCAGCCGCTGGAGGCGCCGTTAATTGATGCGCTCACGCTGGAGGCGTTCCTGCGCTTCTGGCGACATCCGGTCCGTGCCTGGTTCCACCAGCGGCTTGGCGTGAGTTTCTGGCTGGAGGAGAACGAACTGCCCGACAGCGAGCCGTTTGCGCTCGACAACCTTGAGCGTTATCAGATCAACGCGCAGTTGCTGAATGCGCTGGTCGAAGGCGAGGATACTCAGCGGCTTTATGCGCACCATCGTGCGGCCGGTAATCTGCCTTATGGCGCGTTCGGTGAGCTGTTCTGGCAGGCGCAGCGCGATGAGATGCAGGAAGTGGCGGCAGAAGTGGTCACCCAGCGCAGCGACGGCGAGAGCTGGGAAGTGAATCTGCAACTGGAGCAGGTCAGCTTAACCGGGTGGCTGACGCAGGTTCAGAGTGATGGATTGCTGCGCTGGCGGCCTGGCGTACTCAACATGAACGACGGACTGCTACTCTGGCTGGAACATCTGGTCTACTGCGCGCTGGGCGGCACCGGCAGCAGCCGGATGTTTGGCCGGCAGCAGAGCCGCTGGTGCTTCCTTGCCGTGCCGCAGGCAGAGGCGATTGCTGCGCTGAATGAGTATGTCACGGGGTATCTCGCGGGTATGCGTCAGCCGCTGATGCTGCTTAACAAAAGTGGCGGCGCATGGCTGACCGCCAGCTACGACAAAAAAAGTCAGCAGTTACTGACCGATGAGGCAACCCAGCTTAAGGCGCGTAATCGCCTGCTGACGGCCTGGTCAGGCAGCTATCAGGTTGAGGGTGAAGGCAGCGATCCCTATCTGCAACGTCTTTGCCGGGTGCTGGATGAGCCACAACTACAGCAGATAACTGAGGCGGCACAGCGCTGGTATTTACCGGTGCTGGCTGCACATCAGGATGATGAATAGCCGATCAGAAGGCGTTTTTGCTGACTGACTCATTACACAAAAATTTTGCTCTGCTTTGAGCCGCCGCGTCCGACATTGGCGGTTTATCGGGAAACGAGAGGGGTTTACATGCGGGTACACGCACGCTGGATAGCGGCGCTAATGTTAAGCCTGATGGCTTGCACAGCGCAGGCGCAGGAGCAGGCATCATCAGGCTGGCAGCCGGTTAACGACACCATTCGCAAAAGTGAACAGGATCCCCGCCACTATCAGGCTATCCGGCTCGATAATGGGATGACGGTGTTACTGGTTTCCGATCCTGTGGCACCGAAATCGCTGGCGGCGCTGACGCTGCCGATAGGATCGCTGGACGATCCCGATCAGCAGGCGGGACTGGCGCACTACCTTGAGCATATGGTGCTGATGGGTTCAAAGCACTACCCGCAGCCCGATAACCTGGCCGAATTCCTGAAAAAGCATGGCGGCAGCCACAACGCCAGCACAGCCTCTTACCGCACCGCCTTTTATCTGGAAGTGGAAAATGACGCGCTGGAACCGGCGGTTGATCGCCTGGCGGATGCGGTGGCTGAGCCGCTGCTGGATCCGGTTAACGCTGACCGCGAGCGCCACGCCGTGAATGCCGAGCTGACCATGGCGCGCTCGCGCGATGGCCTGCGTATGGCCCAGGTCGGCGCAGAAACCCTGAACCCGGCGCATCCGGCGTCACGTTTTTCGGGCGGCAATCTTGAGACCCTGAAAGATAAGCCAGGCAGCAAACTGCACCAGGCGCTGCAGGACTTTTATCATACGCATTACTCCGCCAATCTGATGAAAGCGGTGATCTACAGCAACAAACCGCTGCCGGAGATGGCGTCGATTGCGGCTAAAACCTTTGGCCGGGTGCAAAATCATGACGCCAGCGTGCCGGAGATTACGGTGCCGGTGGTGACCGATGCGCAGCAGGGCATCATCATCCATTACGTTCCGGCCCAGCCGCGCAAGCAGCTCAAAATTGAATTCCGCATTGCCAACAACAGCGATCGGTTCCGCAGTAAAACCGACACGCTGATCAGCTATTTAATCAGTAACCGCAGCAAAAACACGCTGACTGACTGGTTGCAAAAACAGGGGCTGGCCGACGGGGTGAATGCGGGCGCTGACCCGATGACCGAGCGTAACAGCGGCGTGTTTGCGATTACCGCGTCACTGACTGATAAAGGTCTGGCGCAGCGCGACCAGGTCGTGGCGGCGATATTCAGCTACATCAATCTTCTGCGTCAGCAGGGGGATGATAAGCGCTATTTCGATGAAGTTTCGCATGTGCTGGCGCTCGACTTCCGCTATCCCTCAATTACCCGCGATATGGATTACATTGAATGGCTGGCCGACACCATGCTGCGCGTACCGGTTGAACATACGCTGGATGCACCTTATCTGGCGGATCAGTACGATGCCGCCGCGATTAATGCCCGGCTGAAAGAGATGACCCCGCAGCATGCGCGTATCTGGTACATCAGTCCGCAGGAGCCGCACAACAAAAAAGCCTATTTTGTGGATGCGCCTTATCAGGTTGAGAAGATCACTCCACAAACCTTTGCAGACTGGCAGCAGCGCGCCAGCCAGATTACGCTGGCGATGCCCGTGCTAAACCCCTATATCCCGGACGACTTCACCCTGTTACCGTCAGACGGCAAAACGTATCAGCATCCGGTGAGACTGGATAACCAGGATGATATGCGTATTTACTGGATGCCCAGTCGTTATTACGCCAGCGAGCCAAAAGCGGCGATCACCCTGGCGTTACGCAATAAGCACACCATCAGTGATGCCCGTCAGCAGGTGCTGTTTGGCCTGAATGACTACCTTTCCAGCCTGGCGCTGGACGAGCTTAATTCACAGGCTTCAGTGGGCGGCATCAGCTTCTCAACGGGTGAAGATGAAGGGCTGGTATTCAGCGCCAACGGCTTCACTCAGCGTCTGCCGACCCTGCTGAAGAAACTGGTGGAAGGTTACGCCACTTTCCAGCCGACAGAACAGCAGCTGGAGCAGGCGAAATCCTGGTATCTGGAGCGGCTGGACGCGGCGGAAAAGGGCAAAGCGTTTGAACAGGCGATTCAGCCAATGCAACTGCTGTCGCAGCTGCCATATACCCAGCGCGAGGCTCGCCGCAAGCTGGTAAGCACACTCTCACTTAAGGATGTCACTGACTATCGCGATACGCTGTTCCGCGACGCGACGCCGGAGATGCTGGTAGTGGGCAACCTCAGTGCTGACAGCGTGACGCAGCTGGGGCATGAGCTCAAACAGCAGATGCAGAGTCATTCGACCCGCGACTGGCATAGTCAGTATGTCTCGATTAAAAAACCGCTGAAAGCCAACCTGCAACAAAAAGGCAGCAGCACCGACTCCGCCCTTGCCGCGCTCTATGTTCCACTGGGATACAGTGAATATCAGAGCATGGCGCACAGCTCCATGCTGAGCCAGATTGTGCAGCCGTGGTTCTACAATCAGTTACGCACTAAAGAGCAGCTCGGCTACGCGGTTTTTGCCTTCCAGATGCCAGTGGGTCGCCAGTGGGGAATCGGCTTCCTGCTGCAAAGTAACAGCAAACAACCGGGCTGGCTGTTGCAGCGCTATCAGGCCTTCTACCCGCAGGCGGAAAAACGTCTGCGTAGTATGAGCCAGGCAGACTTTGCCCAGTATCAGCAGGCGATGATCAATGATTTGCAGCAGCGTCCTCAGACGCTCTTTGAGGAAGCGGATCGCTTTAGCCGCGACTTTGATCGGCAGAATGATCAATTTGATACCCGGCAAAAAATGACAGAGCAGGTTCAGCGGTTAACCCCGGCCAGCCTGGCAGACTTTTTCCGGCAGGCCGTGATCGAACATAAGGGCATGGTGATGACTTCGCAGATTGCGGGCACCGGCAATGGCAAAGTTGAGTTTGCTCGTCAGCCTGGCTGGAAAACCTGGAGTGAAGTGGCACAACTGCAGCAGTCGCTGCCGGTAAAGAGTGAGATCCAATGACGCAGTTACCTCCCGTATCGCTGAATCCTTTAACGCTGCCGCTCAAAGGCGAGCGGCTGATTGAGGCGTCAGCGGGCACCGGAAAAACCTTTACCATTGGTCTGCTCTATCTGCGCCTGCTGCTGGGGCTGGGCGGTGAAAACGCCTACAGCCGGCCGCTCTCTGTCGAAGAAATTTTAGTCGTGACCTTTACCGAGGCCGCGACCGCCGAATTGCGCGGGCGCATCCGCGAGAATATTCATCAGCTACGTCTGGCCTGTATCCGCGGCAAAAGCAGCAATCCGATGCACCAGTTACTGCTGGAGCAGATGCCGGATCTGAGTCAGGCCGCCGCGCAGCTGCTGGCTGCCGAGCGGCAGATGGATGAAGCGGCCATTTTTACCATTCACGGCTTCTGTCAGCGGATGCTGAATCTCAATGCCTTTGAGTCGGGTATGCTGTTCGAGCAGGAGTTGATTGAAGATGAGCAGGCGCTGCTGAAGCAGTCGGCCGCCGATTTCTGGCGTCGTCAGTGCTATCCACTGAGTCTGGATGTGGCGCGGGTCATCGCCGCAGAGTGGAGCGGGCCGGACAGTCTGCTGGCCACGCTGCGCCCCTGGCTACAGGGGGAGTCGCCGGGGCTGAAACGTCCGCCTGCCGCCGATGAGACGCTGGCATCACGCCACGCACGCAATCTGGCGCGCATCGAGGCCATCAAGCAGCAGTGGCAGGCGCTCAGCGCCGATGTTGAGGGCATTATCACTGCATCTGGCGTTGATAAGCGCAGCTACAGCAGTAAACATCTGCCCAACTGGGTCGCCCGCGTCACGCAGTGGGCCAGCAGTGACACGCTGGATTATCAGCTGCCCAAAGAGCTGGAGCGCTTTGGACAGCAGGTGCTGGAGGAGAAAACTAAAAAGGGTGAAGCGCCGCGTCATTCGCTGTTTGAGGCGATCGATCAGTTTCTGGCAGAACCGCTGTCGCTGCGGGATGTCATCATTGCGCAGGCGCTGACCGATGTGCGCGCCACGGTGCAGCGCGAGAAACGGTTACGTGCGCTGTTAGGCTTCGACGATCTGCTCAGTAAACTGGATGAAGCGCTGCAGCAGCCAGGTGGCGTTTTGCTGGCAGAAACCATCCGGGCGCGTTACCCGGTGGCCCTTATTGATGAATTCCAGGATACCGATCCGCAGCAGTACCGCATCTTCCGCACGCTCTATATTAATCAGCCTGAACAGGCACTGTTTCTGATCGGCGATCCTAAGCAGGCGATCTATGCGTTTCGCGGTGCGGATATTTTTACCTATCTGCGGGCCAGAAACGAAGTCAGCGCTCACTACACGCTCGATACCAACTGGCGTTCATCACCTGAGATGGTCGGGAGCGTCAACCGCCTCTTTTCTCAGCTCGATTCGCCTTTTTTGTTCTCGGCGATCCCCTTTCAGCCAGTTAAGCCTGCTGCGCCCAATCAGTCGCTGAAACTGATTTTTGACGAGCAGCAGCAACCGGCGTTACGGTTCTGGCTGCAGCCTGGCGAGGGCGTGGGTAACAGCGATTACCAGCAGTTTATGGCACAGCAGTGTGCGGCCGATATCAGCTGCTGGCTGGTGGCCGGACAGCAGGGGCGCGCCCGCCTGGGCAAAGGCGAGGCGCTGCAGCCGGTGCGGGCTTCCGATATCACCGTGCTGGTGCGCAGTCGTAATGAGGCCGGTTTAATCCGCGACGCGCTGAATGCGCTGTCGATTCCTTCGGTCTATCTCTCCAGCCGGGACAGTGTCTACACCACGCCGGAAGCGCGCGAACTGCTCTGGTTACTGCAGGCGATACAGGCACCTGAGCAGGAACGTCTGCTGCGCAGCGCGCTGGCGACCTCAATCTTTGCTATTGATGCAGCAACGCTCGACGCGCTGACACAGAATGAACGTGAGTGGGATGCGCTGGTGGAGCAGTTTGCCGTCTGGCAGCAGCTGTGGCATCAGCGCGGCGTGTTACCGATGCTGCGTGATGTGATGATCAGGCGGCAACTGGCGGAGAATATGCTGGCCTCGGAGAACGGTGAACGTCGCCTGACTGACCTGATGCATCTGGGTGAACTGCTGCAGGAGGCTTCGGTGCAGCTGGAGAGTCCGCACGCCCTGGTGCGCTTCCTGGCGCAGCAGATTGCCCGGCCAAACAGCCAGGCCTCCAGCCAGCAGCTGCGTCTGGAAAGCGACCGCCATCTGGTGCAGATCATCACCATCCATAAATCGAAAGGACTGCAATATCCGCTGGTCTGGCTGCCATTTGCTGCCGGGTTCCGCGAGGCGGCCAGCGCGCTTTATCACGATCGCGACACGTTCACGGCACTGCTGGATGTGCAGGGTGATGCACAAAGTCTGGCGCTGGCCGAAGAGGAGCGCCTGGCGGAGGATCTGCGTCTGCTCTACGTGGCGCTGACCCGTTCGGTCTATCACTGCAGCGTCGGCATTGCGCCACTGATCAAAGGCACCCGCAAAAAAGAGGGCGAAAGCGATCTGCACAGGAGCGCACTGGGCTACCTGGTGCAGCAGGGCGAGGCGGCGGATGCGCAGCAGCTCACTCAGCGACTGAATGCGTTAACCGGTGAAGGGATTGCGCTGGTTGAAGAGGCTCTGCTGCCAGGAGAGATGTGGCAGGATGCGCAGCAGGGCGATGAGGTTTTAAGCAGCCGCGACATTACGCGCTCGCTGGCTGACGTCTGGCGGGTAACCAGTTATTCAGGCCTGCAACAGCATCACAGCTCGCCGCTGCTGGATGCGATGCCCAACTTTGATATTGATGCCGCGGGCGAAGAAGAGAAGGGTGAAGAGGCTGCATTGACACCCCACCACTTTCCGCGCGGAGCGGCACCCGGTACGTTTTTGCATGGTCTGTTTGAGTCGATCGACTTTACCGAACCGCCGGACAGCGTCTGGCTGGAAGATCAGCTGCAGCATAATGGCTATCCGCTGAGCTGGTTGCCGGTTCTGGAACAGTGGATTGACCGGGTCTTACATACGCCGCTCAATGCTGAGGGGCTGACGCTGTCGGCGATAAAAAGCAGCGAACGCCTGATTGAGATGGAGTTCTATCTGCCGATCAACAATCTGCTGACTGCGGCGGATCTTGACGCTCTGCTGCGCCGGCACGACAGCCTCTCTCAGCAGGCCGCCCCCCTGGATTTTCGTCAGGTGCGGGGCATGCTGAAGGGCTTTATCGATCTGGTCTTCCGCTGGCAGGGAAAATATTATCTGCTCGACTACAAATCGAACTGGCTGGGGGATAGCCACGCCGCTTACACGCCAGAGGCGATGGCGCAGGCGATGATTGGCCACCGCTACGATCTGCAATATCAGCTCTATACGCTGGCGCTGCATCGCTATCTGCAGCATCGCCTGCCGGACTACGACTATCAGCGTCACTTTGGTGGGGTGTTTTATCTGTTTTTGCGCGGGATGGATGGCAGCTCGCCGGACAACGGCATTTTCGCCACCCGACCTGCTGAAGCCTTTGTGGAAGAAATTGATGCACTGTTTGGTGAAACCGGGGAGATGTTATGAGTGACATGCTGAGTCTGCTGCTGCAGGCGGTAGAGAAGCGTCTCCTGCGACCGCTGGATATACAGTTTGCCCAACTGGTGGCCCCGGAATCACAGCCTGGGCTGCTGCTCGCTGCGGCCTGCGTCAGCGCTGACGCGGGTGAGGGGCACGTCTGTTTACCGCTGAGCAACCTTTGCGAAGCGAATCTGTTCGCTGGTCGCCAGCCTGCGCTGGCTCAGGCGATCTGGCACGCCGCTGGTGCGCCGGAAGACTGGACAGCACGCTTTGCTGACTGGTCGGCTGTGAGTGATGGCAGCCTGGTTACGCCGCTGGTGCTGAGTAATCAGCGTTTATATCTGCATCGGCTGTGGCAAAGCGAAGGCCGGGTCGCCGACTTCTTCGCTGCGCAGGAAGTGAAAACTGCGTTTGATATGCATGCTGCAGGCGACGTGCTGAACAGCCTGTTTGACGACCAGCCGGAGAACTGGCAGAAAATTGCGGCGGCCGTGGCGCTGACCCGCAAGACTGCGGTTATTTCCGGCGGGCCGGGTACCGGTAAAACCACCACAGTGGCGAAACTCCTCGCTGCCCTGATTCGCCTGAATCCCGGTGCACTGCGGATTCAGCTGGCGGCACCGACCGGCAAAGCCGCCGCGCGACTGACCGAGTCACTGGGCAGTGCACTGCAGGAACTGGCGGTCAGCGACGAAGAACGCCGGCGTTTTCCTGCCGAAGCCACCACGCTGCATCGCCTGCTGGGCGCACAGCCCGACACTCAGCGGCTGCGCTACCATGCCGGTAACCCACTGCACCTTGATGTGCTGGTGGTTGATGAAGCGTCGATGGTCGATCTCTCAATGATGGCAAAACTGATCGCCGCGCTGCCTGCCCATGCCCGCGTCGTGTTTCTGGGCGATCGCGATCAGCTGGCCTCGGTCGAAGCCGGTGCGGTGCTGGGCGACATCTGCCGCTGCACCGAAAGCGGCTACAGCCTGGCACGGGCTGAACAGCTCGCGCTGCTGACCGGCTGCACACTGCAGGGCAGTGACGATGTGCAGGCACCCGCAGTCCGCGACAGTATCTGTCTGCTGCAGAAGAGTTATCGTTTTGATGACTCATCAGGCATCGGCCAGCTGGCAAAAGCGATCAATCGTGGCGATGCAGAGCAGGTCAGGGCGGTGTTTGCTGCGGCTTATGAGGATATCAGTTACCAGCCGCTGAACAGCGCTGACGCTTATCAGGCGATGCTGGATGAGGTAGCCCAGGGTTATCAGCCCTTCCTGCAGTTGATCAGACAGCAGTCGTCGCCCGCAGAAGTGATTGCCGCTTTTGGCCGTTATCAGCTGCTGTGTGCATTACGTGACGGGCCATTTGGCGTGCAGGGTCTGAACCAGCGTATTGAGCAGCGACTGATGCAGCTGCAACGCATCCGTCGTCCTGGCATGGGCAGCCGCTGGTATGAAGGGCGTCCGGTGATGATCACCCGAAATGACAGCGCGCTCGGCCTGTTTAATGGCGATATCGGCATGACGATGCGGGATGAAGAGGGCAACCTGAAGGTCTTTTTCCCGCTGCCGGATGGATCGATCAAGGCGATTCAGCCGAGCCGGTTACCCTCACATGAAACGGCCTGGGCGATGACGGTGCACAAATCACAGGGCTCGGAGTTTGATCATACCGCGCTGGTGATGCCCACGCAGTTTCTGCCGGTGCTGACCCGTGAACTGGTCTATACCGCGATTACACGTGCACGGCGGCAACTGACCATCTACAGCGAACCCGGCGTATTTCAGCGTGCCGTGCAGCTGCAAACGCAGCGACGCAGCGGTCTGGTGGAGCGACTGGGGGAATCTGGCTGAGAAGAGAGGGGACAGACCACGCGGGGGGTGCCTGTCCCTTACGGATTGAATCAGGTGAGATCGGCCATCAACACTTTTGAACGGCGCTGATAGTTATACATCTCTTTCTTACTCTCGGGCAGGGACTCAATATCTACCGGCGTAAAGCCGCGTTCCTGGAACCAGTGGATGCTGCGGGTGGTTAACACAAACAGTTTTTCCAGCCCCATCTGGCGTGCCTGAAGTGCCACGCGTTGCAGCAACATCTCACCGCGTGAAGAGCTGCGATAGTCAGGATGAACCGCCACACAGGCCATTTCGCCAATCTTCTCATCCATAAACGGATAGAGTGCTGCACAGGCGATGGTCAGATTATCGCGCTGAATGATGGTGAACTTATCAATTTCCATTTCCAGCTGCTCGCGCGAGCGACGCACCAGAATACCCTGCTGCTCCAGCGGACGGATCAGTTCGAGGATGCCGCCGATATCATTGATATTGGCGCGACGGATCTGCTCTGCCGACTCCATAACGATCTGGGTACCGATACCGTCGCGTGAGAAGAGCTCCTGCAACAGCGCGCCATCTTCCTGATAACTGATTAAATGGCTGCGGCGAACACCACTGCGGCAGGCTTTCACCGCCCCACGCAGGAAGCGAACGGTCCCGGAAAGATAATCGCCTTCCTTTTCAATCTCATCGATACGGGCCTGCGCATCATTCGGGAAGAGCTCGGAGATGATTTCACCCTCGCTGTTCAGCACGCCCTGCTCAGAGCAGAAGCCGATCATTTTCTCCGCTTTGAGTTTAATCGCCAGCTGGGTAGCCACTTCTTCCGAGGTCAGGTTAAAGCTTTCGCCGGTAACTGAAACCGCAACCGGGCCCATCAGCACAATCGCATCGTTATCCAGCTGACGATGAATGGCCTCTTCATCAATACGACGGATACGGCCGCTGTGACAGTAATCCACGCCATCATCCACGCCCAGCGGCTGTGAAATAATGAAGTTGCCGCTGACCACGTTGATATGCGCGCCCTGCAGCGGCGTGTTGTTGAGACTCATTGAGAGGCGGGCCGTGATATCTAACTGCAGTCGGCCAGCGGCCTGCTTCACTAACTCCAGCGATTGCGCGTCGGTGACCCGGGTAAACTTATGGTAAACCGGCTCCAGCTGCTGCTGAGCCAGGCTGGCATCAATCTGCGGTCGTGCGCCATACACCACGACGAGGCGAATGCCCAGGCTGTGCAGCAGGCCGATATCATTAACGATGCCAGAGAAGTTCTCATGCTCAATCGCTTCGCCACCCAGCATGATGACAAAGGTTTTACCCCGGTGGGCATTGATATAGGGAACGGTATGGCGAAAACCCTGAACCAGTTCGGTACTACGTTCCTTCACGGCCAACCCTCAGTGAATGTTTATTCGTATTTTTTGTATTTTTATGCTTTTACGCCCGGTTTTGCAAGTCTTAATCCTGACGAAAATTTACGTTTTTCTGGGTGTCAAAGCCGCTAACAGCCTGCATTATTTAGGGTTTCCGGGGTGACATCATGCTGCGGATTGGATAAAGTTTTCGCCGCCATTTTAGTAACTGGCGCTTTTTTAGACATTACACAGCAGCTGGAGCGGCATGTCAGACGTTAATTCCCATTTTTCACGCAGACGATTTTTACAGGGGACGGGCGCCTTACTGCTGTTAAGCGTCAGCCGGACAGGGTTGGCGGCGAAGAACCACATTGTGGCGGTGCGTATCTGGCCCTCATCGACCTACTCGCGGATGACGCTGGAGTCCAATGTTGCGCTGAAGTACAAGCAGTTTGCGCTGAGCAATCCCGAACGCCTGGTGATTGATATTCAGGGCCTACATCTCAATCCGGTTCTGAAAGGGGTAGATAAGCAGGTTCGGGTCGACGATCCCTTTATTAAAAATGCACGTGTGGGCCAGTTCGACAGCAACACAGTGCGCGTGGTACTGGAATTAAAGCGCAACGTCGCGCCGAAGATCTTTAATCTCTCGCCGGTCGCCGGGATCAATCACCGGCTGGTGGTCGATCTCTATCCGAGCCAGAACCAGGTTGAGGATGATCCACTGCTGGCTCTGCTGAAAGATTATAACCAGGGCGATCTGGAGAAAGATGAAGGGGTGCAGGCGCCCTTACCCGGCAAAGCGGGGCGCGATCGTCCAATCATTATCATGATCGATCCCGGTCACGGCGGGGAAGATCCGGGCGCGCACGGCAAATATAAGACTCGCGAGAAAGATATTGTGCTGAAGATTGGACGGCGACTCAAAGCGCTGATCGATAAAGAGTCCAATATGAAAGCCTATATGACGCGCAATGAAGATGTCTTTATTCCGCTGCGCGTCAGGGTTGCCAAAGCCCGTAAACAGCGTGCCGACCTCTTTGTGTCGATCCATGCGGATGCCTTTACCAGCCGCGCGGCACGCGGCTCTTCAGTGTTTGCCTTATCAACCAGCGGTGCCACTTCGGCGGCGGCTCGTTTCCTGGCTCAGACTCAGAATGAATCAGACCTGATTGGCGGCGTCAGCAAAAGCGGTGACCGCTATCTCGATCACACCATGTTCGATATGGTGCAGCGTCAGACGATTCATGACAGCCTTAAATTCGGCAAAGAGGTGCTGCATCGCATGGGGCGCATCAACCATCTGCACAAACGCACCGTGGATCAGGCCGGATTTGCGGTGCTGAAAGCCCCTGATATCCCGTCAATTCTGGTCGAGACGGCGTTTATCAGTAATGTGGAGGAGGAGCGCAAGTTGCGAACCACCCGTTACCAGCATCAGGTGGCAGAGGCGATTCTGAACGGCATCAAAGCGTATGTGGAGAGTGGGGCGGCACTGGCCCATCGGTAAAGGAGTGCGGGTAGCCGGGCTATCCGCGCGCTTTTCAGGGCAGAGAGAGGCTGAAGCGGCTTTTGGGAACGTCAGAAACAAAAAAACACCCTTTCAGGTGTTTAAATGATTGGTTGCGGGGGCCGGATTTGAACCGACGACCTTCGGGTTATGAGCCCGACGAGCTACCAGGCTGCTCCACCCCGCGTCCGTATCATACTTTTTTCACATTGTGACTTCTGTAAAACAACTGCAGAAGTATTGGTTGCGGGGGCCGGATTTGAACCGACGACCTTCGGGTTATG